>NZ_JBFATL010000063.1:32442-39421 GCF_040678315.1 Streptomyces sp. NPDC052721
TTGCCGTCCGGGCGCAGCGGGCGGTTCGTGGTCTCCAGCCTGACCGGGTCGTTCGCCGTCCGGGCCTCAGCGGGCCGTTCGTCGGCTTCGCGTCGTCGGCCCTCTCACCGCCTCCGCGGGGTCACCAGCCCGACGGTTTCCCGCCGTCCACGGCGAAGACCGTGCCGTCGGGCGCGGCGGCGAGGACGCGGGGGCCGACCGGCACCGGGGCGGGCGGGGTGCTCATGACCTGCGCAGAGTTCGCGCCCAGCCGCGCCGGCGTCTGCCCGACGAGCCTGCCGTTCCCGGCGTCGACGGCGAGCAGCCGGCCGTCGCTCGCGGTGAGGTACACCCGCCCGCCCCGTACGACGGGCGCCGAACCGCGGCTCACCGACGTCTCCAGGTGCCACAGGTGCTTGCCCGACCGCCCCGACGCCATGTCCACGGCGTCCAGGGAGCCGCCGGTGGCCAGCACGTACACGACGTTCCCGCGCACGGTCGCGTGCGCGCCGTCGAGGACGGCGGGCAGCGCGACGCGCCGGGTCGCGCCCGTGCCGGGGGTGTAGCGGACGATCTCCTTGACGCCGTACGCGCTGTCCACGGCCAGGAAGAACACCGAACCGTCCTGCGCCGCGAACGGCTTGAGCCAGCCATCGAGCCGTACGTCCCACCGCACCCGGCCCGTGCCGGGGTCCACGGCGGTCACCTGTGTGCTCGTCCCGTCGGCGGACGCATGCGTCGCGAAGGCCGTCGAGGTGCCGGGGAACGCGTCGAAGGCCGGCACGCCCTGACCGGGCACGGTGCTCCGCCAGCGGGTGGCGCCGTTCGCGCCGTCCACGCCGGTGACCGTGCCGTCGGCGCTGGTGAGCAGGGCCGTGTCACCGGCGTACCGCACGGTCGTCCCGGCCGGCAGCCGCCGCTGCCACACCTGCCTGCCCGTGGCCGGGTCCAGCCCCGCGAGCCGTGAGCCGCCGTCCGTGTACGGCTGCACCAGCCCGCCGGCGAGGGCGGGAGGCCCGCTCGTGGACCGGGTGCCGACCGAGCGCCGCCACAGCAGGCCGCCGTCGCCCGCGGAGAGCGCGAAGACGACACCCGGCCGCGCACAGAACACCTTCCCGGCCGCGTACACGCAGTGCGCCATTCCCTCGCCGCCGCCCGCGGACCGGGCCGTCCACGTACTGCCGGAAGCCGCCGTCAGGGTCGGCTCGCCCTCCTTCTCGGGCGCCTGATCGTTTCCGCCGGACGCCCACACCGAGACGAGCGCACCGAGCAGCGCCAGCCCGAGGCTTCCGGCCGTGAGCGCCACCACCCGCCGACGCCCCAGGCGCCGGCCCGTACGCCGACCGGCACCCTCAAAACGACCGGCTCCCGCCGGAACACCCCCTGCCTCTGCTTCGACGCCTACCGAAGCCGCGTCCTCGCTCGCCCGCTGCTCCGCATCCGTGCGCTGCGCCGGTATGAACGCCTGGGTGTCGTACGAGGCCGCCACCGAGCGCAGTTCCCGCATCAGTTCGTCCGGCGTGGGCCGGTCCGCGGGCTCCTTGGCGAGACACCGGCGTACCAGCGGTGCGAGCCCTTCCGGTACGCCGGTCAGGTCGGGCTCGTCGTGGACCACCTGGTAGGCGACGACGTACGGGCTGTCGGAGTCGAACGGCCCCCGCCCGGTGGCCGCGTGCACCATGACCGAACCGAGCGCGAAGACGTCGGCGGCCGGGCCGACCTCCCGGGGCCGCCGGAACTGCTCGGGCGCCATGAAAGGCGGCGTGCCGATCAACTTGCCGGTCTCGGTGCGCAGTTCGCTGTCCTTCGGCCGGGAGATGCCGAAGTCGATGACTTTCGGCCCGTCCTCGGCGAGCAGCACGTTGCTGGGTTTGAGATCCCGGTGCACCACCCCGACCCGGTGGATGTCCCGCAGCGCCTCGGCGAGCCCCGCCATCAGCCGGCGCAGCTGCTCCGCGGGCATGGGGCCCTTCCGCTTCACATGGTCGGAGAGGGTTGGCCCGGGGATGAACAGGGTGGCCATCCAGGGGCGGTCGGCCTCTGGATCGGCGTCCACGACGGATGCCGTGAAGGCTCCGCTGACCCTGCGCGCGGCGGCCACCTCCTGCCGGAAACGGCCCCTGAACTCGGGATCCCGTGCGAACTCGGCGTGTACGACCTTCACCGCGAGCCGCATCCCGGATGTGCTCCGCGCGAGGTGTACGACCCCCATGCCGCCGGAGCCCAGGCAGGACTCCAGCCGGTAGTGCCCGGCGTACTCGGGAAGTTCCGCTTCCGCGCCCGCTCCGGTGTTGTGCTGTGGCGCCATGGACCACCCCCGTGCTCTTCGTCCGCGCGCGCGACGCACGGAGCCTAGTCGATGACTCGTACGAGACAGAGGCGGCTTGCTAGCGTCTGGGTGCGAGTCGCGCACCTGCGTTTCGCGCCGAGTTCCAAGAAAACGACGGGGGAGGACCATTTTCATGTCAGTCGACCGCGCACAAGAGGCCGATGCCACCGAGAACGGCGTCAACGGCACCGGCGATGCCGAGACCGTGGTGACGGAGGCGGCGGCAGCCGTCCGCACCTACGCCGTCGCGCCCGGCGTCCGGCTGAACGTCCGCAGCGGCCCGGGCACCCAGTACAACCTGGTCCGCGTCCTGCCGGAGGGCGTCCGGGTGCCGATCTACTGCCAGACACCCGGCACGACGGTGACGGGCACCTACGGCACGACGAACATCTGGGACCTCATCGACAGCGGCGAGTACGTCTCGGACGCCTACGTCAACACAGGCACCGACGGCTACGTCGCCCCACGCTGCGGCTGACCCCGGCCCGCACGCACGCACGCCCGGGGCCCTGCCCCGGCGGGGTGGGGGGCTGCCGACGCGGAACCGCCGCCCACCCCAGCAGCGCACCCCACCCCGCCCCGCCCGGAAGCCCGTCCGCCGCCGGCGCCATAATCGTGCTGTGAGCGACGAAACCGGCACCCCGGACACCTCGGCGGGCTCCGTCGGCCGCGCGGCCCAGGGCGACGGCGCGCCGCCGCAGGGTGGTGGCCCCCGCCCCGAGCCCCTGCGTTTCTTCGGCACCTCCTGGGTGAACCATGACAACGGCTACGCGGCCCGCCGCGCCGGCGTCGCCGTCGGCTCCCTCGTTGCCGCCGCCGTCGCCTGTCTGGTGCTGCGCCTCGCCTACGAGGGCATCCAGATCGCCGAATCCGGCTCCTTCGTGACCGTGCTGGTCGTCGCCATGTTCGCGATCTGCAGCGCGCTCGCCTTCCGCAACACCTGGGAGGGCTTCGGCAAGCGCCACGACCCGCAGCGCCAGGCCTCCCTGCGCGGTCTGCTCGCCATCGGCTTCGTCGGCACCCTCCTCGCCTACTTCTTCCGCTCCCTCACCGAGGCACCGGGCGAGAGGCTGCACCGCGAGGAGTACGAGCAGGCCCGCGAGGCCCACGAACGCCGCACCACCCGCCGCACCGGCAACCCGTCGAAGAAGAAGCGCCGCCGGTAGACGGCAGCGGCGCAACGGCAACGGCGGAACCGCCACGCAGGACGGGAAAAGGGGTACGGCCGACGCGCGGCGATGCCGTAGACAGAACCCCATGACCGTCACTCAGCCGTCGCCCGCCGACCCGCCCGCCGCCTCCCACGCCGCCCGCGCCGCGTCCTTCAACTCCGCCGCCGCCCAGTACGCCGCGAACCGCCCCTCCTACCCGCCCGCCCTCTTCGACGCCGTCGAGGAACTGGCCGGCCGCCCCCTGCCGGGCGCCAGGGCGGTGGACGTCGGCGCCGGCACCGGCATCGCCACCGCCCTCCTGCACGCCCGCGGCGCCGACGTCCTCGCCGTCGAACCCGGCGCGGGCATGGCCGCCGAGTTCCGCCGCGCGCTCCCGCACATCCCGCTCGTCCGGGGCAGCGGCAACGCTCTGCCCGTCACCGACGCCCACGCCGACCTCATCACCTACGCCCAGGCCTGGCACTGGACCGACCCGGCCCACTCGGTGCCGGAGGCACTGCGCGTGCTGCGTCCGGGCGGTGCGCTGGCGCTGTGGTGGAACACCGAGGCGCTGGACGTCGAGTGGATCGCCGACGCCGCCCGCCGCGTCGGCCGTTTCCTGGGCGTCGACGTCGCCGCCGAGACACGCAAGGCCGGTGACCGTATCGAGCTGGCCGACCCCAGCGGCCGTCTCGACTTCGCCCGCCGCACGGTCCGCTGGAGCCGCCGTGTCCCGGTCGACACCCACCTCGCCAACCTCGGCAGCCACTCGGCCTTCCTCATCACCCCCGAGCAGCGCAGGACCGCCTTCCTCGACGAGGAGCGCACCCACCTCCTCAAGGTCTTCCCGGACGGCACGGTGGAGGAGACCTACGACGTCCTCCTCCTCGTCGCCCGCAAGCCCTGACCCGACACCTCCCCCCTGGCTCGTGCCGGGCCTGGGCGCGCCGACGCCACGAGGGCGTACGGAGTGACCGCGGGCCCCACCGGCCGACGTTCCGCCCACCGGACAACCCGCCCGCGCACCCCACCCCGGTGCCAGACTGAACCGCATGAGCCAGAAAGTCGCAGTCCTCGGCACCGGCAAGATCGGCGAAGCCCTGCTCAGCGGAATGATCCGGGCCGGCTGGGCCCCCGACGACCTCCTGGTCACCGCCCGCCGCCCCGAACGCGCCGAAGAACTCCGCACCCGCTACGGAGTCACCCCGGTCGCCAACACCGAGGCCGCCAAGACCGCCGACACCCTGATCCTCACGGTCAAGCCGCAGGACATGGGCACCCTGCTGGACGAACTCGCCCCGCACGTCCCCGCCGACCGCCTGGTCATCAGCGGAGCCGCCGGCATCCCCACCTCCTTCTTCGAGGAGCGCCTGGCCGCGGGCACCCCCGTCGTCCGGGTCATGACCAACACCCCGGCCCTCGTCGACGAGGCCATGTCGGTCATCTCCGCCGGCAGCCACGCCACCGAACAGCACCTCGCGCACGCCGAGGAGATCTTCGGTGGCGTCGGCAAGACCCTCCGCGTCCCCGAGAGCCAGCAGGACGCCTGCACCGCGCTCTCCGGCTCCGGCCCGGCGTACTTCTTCTACCTGGTCGAAGCCATGACCGACGCCGGCATCCTGCTCGGTCTCCCGCGCGACAAGGCCCATGACCTCATCGTCCAGTCCGCGATCGGCGCCGCCGTGATGCTCCGCGACAGCGGCGAACACCCCGTCAAGCTCCGGGAGAACGTCACCTCCCCGGCCGGCACCACCATCAACGCCATCCGCGAACTGGAGAACCACGGCGTACGAGCCGCCCTCATCGCCGCCCTCGAAGCCGCCCGCGACCGCAGCCGCGAACTCGCCACCGGCAAGAAGGACTGACCGACCGACCCCGCTGAGCGCCGCCCGGCTAACGCACGGCGCTCAGCGAAGGCTCCGCCACGGGCGGCAGCAGCCCGATCGCCCTGTAGGCCGTATCGACCGTCGGCCGGGCCAACGCCCGCGCCTTCTCCGCACCATCCCGCAGCACCCCCTCGACATACGCCGGATCAGCGCACAGCTCCCGGTGCCTGGCCTGCACCGGCCGCAGCACCTCCACCACCGCCTCCGCGGTGTCCTTCTTCAAAGAGCCGTACGAGTCGTAAACGTCTGCCAGTGACTGAGGGTTCCCGCCCGTGCACGCGGCGAGAACGTCCAGCAGATTCGCGAGGCCCGGCCGCTCCGCCCGGTCGTAGACGACGTCCCGCCCGCTGTCCGTCACGGCCCGCAGCACCTTCTTGCGCACCACGTCCGGCTCGTCCAGCAGATAGACGACCCCCGCCCCCGAGTCGTCCGACTTCCCCATCTTCCTCGTCGGGTCCTGCAGGTTCATCACCCGCGCCGCCACCGGGGGAAGCGTCGCCCTCGGCACCACGAACGCCTGCCCGTACCGCTGGTTGAACCGCACCGCCAGATCCCGGGTCAGCTCCACGTGCTGCGCCTGGTCCTCACCGACCGGAACCTCGTCCGTGCCGTACGCCAGGATGTCCGCCGCCATGAGCACCGGATACGTCAGCAGCGACAGCCGCACGCTCCCACCGCGCTCCCGCTCCTTCGCGGCTTTCTCCTTGTACTGGATCATCCGCCGCATCTCGCCGTCGGTCGCCACGCACTCCAGCAGGTACGACAGCCGCGTGTGCTCGTCGACATGGCTCTGCAGGAACACCGTGCACACCTCGGGGTCGAGCCCGGCCGCCAGCAACAAGGTCGCCGTCTGGCGGCTGAGCCTGCGTACGCGCGCCGGATCGTGGTCCATGGTCAGCGCGTGCAGATCCACCACACAGAACAGCGAGTCCGCCCGATGCTGGTCCACCTCGGCCCAGCGCCGCATGGCCCCCAGGTAGTTGCCCAGGGTCAGGTGCCCGGTCGGCTGAATCCCGCTGAAGACCCGTGTCATCTCCACTCCACCTTCTGGTCGGGACCGCCGCCCCTGCGGCCGGCCCCCGGGACCCGGAGGGAGATACGAGAACGGCCGCCGAGGCGGCGGCCGTTGAGTGCATACGTGAGTACGGCCGCCGTCAGGCGGCCCACCAGAGCTGGGTACACGTACGCGTCATCACGCGCTCCACAGTACGCCTCCGGAGTGTCCCGCGGCAGCGAGTTGACACACCCCGCGCCGATACGTAGTGTTCTCCGAGTTGTCCGACGTGAGCGCCGACCCCGGTCGGTCCCCGGACAGCCATTCCGCAAGCACCACCCACTCAATCGACGCTCTCAGCGCCGAGTGCTTTGGCGTGCGTATTTGCGAAATGAGGAATCCGCGTTCGAAAGGACGCCGGCCCCCGATTAGCTCGGGAGCCAGGAATCCGCTAAAGTCTCACTCGTCGGAACGGCCCAACGGCCGGGAGGACAAACCCCGCTGACCGGGGATCAGACGCCGAAAGGATCTGATAGAGTCGGAACCGCCGGAAAGGGAAACGCGAGAGCGGGAACCTGGAAAGCACCGAGGAAATCGGATCGGGAAACGGTCTGATAGAGTCGGAAACGCAAGACCGAAG
>NZ_JBFATL010000064.1:0-37957 GCF_040678315.1 Streptomyces sp. NPDC052721
GTCGTCCGCCCGGAGGGCGGGCCGCGCGGCGTCAGGTGCGTGCTCTCGGCGTGCCGGGCCCGGGCCCTCGTACTGGATGTACTTGGGTCGGGGCCGGTGCGGCGAGAGTGCGTGCATGGCGTCGCGCGGCAGACGGGAGTTTGACGACAGGGCCTGGCCCCGAGCCCCCTCCCGCCAGGCGCCGGTACCCGTGCGGGCGGAGGATTCCTGAGCCGCTCAACCCCCCGAGGCCGCAGGGGCCCTACGGCAGCTCCTGCGCCCGGGCGATGAGCAGGGCCACGTCGTCGTGGTTGTCCGGGTGGTGCAGTGTGCTCAGCAGGAGGTCGCAGGCCTCCTCCAGCGGCCGGACCGGGTCGTCGAGCAGGGACAGCAGGGAGGCCAGGCGCTCGTCCAGCGAGTGCGAACGGGTCTCCACCAGTCCGTCGGTGTAGAAGACCAGCATGTCGCCGGGCTCGAAGTCGACCGTGACGGTGGAGAAGCCGACCCCGCCCACCCCCAGCGGCACCCCGGTGGGCAGATCGAGCAGTTCCGCCGGGCGGCCGGGCCGTACCCGGGCCGGCGGCAGATGGCCGGCGTTTGCGATCCGGCACTGCCGCAGATGCGGGTCGTGGACGGCGTACACGCAGGTCGCGATCGAGTGGTTCAGAGCCGAGGTCGTCTTGTCCAGGTGCTCCAGCAGCCGGGCCGGGTCGAGATCGAGGGCGGCCAGGGTGGTCGTCGCGGTGCGCAGCCGGCCCATCGTGGCGGCGGCGCTGATGCCGCTGCCCATCACGTCACCGACGACGAGCGCGGTCTTGTCTCCCTCCAGCGGGATCACGTCGAACCAGTCGCCGCCGACCTCGCTGGTGGCGCCCGCCGGCTGGTACCGGGAGGCCACCTCCAGGCCCGTGGTCACCGGCGGATGGCTGGGCAGCAGGCTGCGCTGCAGGGTCAGCGCGGTGTTGCGGGCGTTCTGGTACCAGCGCGCGTTGTCGATCTGCACGGCCGCGCGGGCGGCCAGCTCTCGCGCCAGCAGGACGTCGTCCTCGTCGAAGGGCGCCGGCTTGCGGGTGCGTTTGAGGTCGAGCGCGCCCAGCACCTCGCCGCGCGCGATCAGCGGCACCGCGAGATACGAGTGCAGGCCCGCCCGGCCCAGCAGCACAGCCGCCTCGGGGGAGCGGGCGATGCGCGGCAGGTCCTCGTCCTTCACCTGCGGCACCAGGACCGCCTCACCGGTGCGCACGCATTCGGTGACCAGGCGGTCGGGCGCGTAGCGGGCGATCTGGCCGGGCGGATCGGCGGCCAGTACCGCCTCCGAGCCCTCCGCCGGACGGACCGCGAGGGCCCGGATCACCGCTGCCTCCGAGGGGCCCAGCGTGCTCTGCCGGCCCTCGACCACCGCGTCCAGCAGGTCCACGGCGGCCACGTCGGCCAGTTCCGGTACGGCGACCTCGGCCAGCTCGCAGGCGGTGCGTTCGAGTTCGAGCGTCGTACCGATCCGGGCGGAGGCGTCCGCGATGACCGCGAGCCGGCGCCGCGCCGCCTCCCTCTCCACCGAAGCCCGGTGCTGCTCGGTGATGTCGGCCATCGAGACCGCCACCCCGAGCACGTTGCCCATGGCGTCCTCCAGCCGGTACAGCGAGTGCGACCAGGTGTGGTCCGTGTCCGGGTCGGCGGGGGTGCGGCCGACGAGCGTGGCGTCGATCACCGGCACACCCGTCCCCAGCACCTGCCGGGCGGCGGCCTCCAGGGATTCGGTGTCCAGCGACGGCAGCACCTCGTGCAGCGTCCGGCCCACGTGCCCGGCCGCCGGCACCCCGTTCATCTTCTCCAGGGCCGGGTTGACCGAGACGAACCGCAGCCCTGTGTCCAGGACCGCGTAGCCGATCGGTGACTGCATCACCATCCGCTCGGACAGTGCCACGTCCTGCTCCAGCCGCCGTACGGTCGACTGGTCGGCGGCGAGGCCGAGCGCGTACACGTCCCCCTGGTCGTCCAGCAGCCGCATGTTGCGGAACTCCACCAGACGGGTGCTGCCGTCCTTGTGCCGGACCGGGAAGCCGCCGGCCCAGCTCTGCCCGGTGCGCATCACGTCGGCGAAGAGCTTGCCGACCAGCTGGATGTGCCGTTCGTGCACCATCAGCCGGGCGGCGTACTGGCCGAGGGCCTCCTGCGCGGTGTAGCCGAACAGCTCCTCCGCCTGCGGGCTCCACAGGACGATCCGTCCGTCGGTGTCCAGCACCACCGACGCCACGCCGAGGACGTCGAGCAGCCCGCCGGGAGGCACCGGCCCACGCGCCGGCTCGCCGTTCTCCGTCGCCGGAGCCTCGGGTGCACTCATGCCACGCACCGCCTTCGCCCGTCCGCACGGCACGCCGTCCCCCGTGCCGACTCCCCTTGTTCTACCGCGCTCACACCCGACTCTCCGACGCCTTCGCCGTCCACCTCCACCATCTCTCAACACGGCGCGGCCGTCCGCCGAAGCCGTCGCGCCGGCGGTGCGCGCGATGCGGGACCTCCTGCCGAGACCGTACAGCGCGGTTGCGCGGGCCGTGAGAGTTCACGCTCATGTCGCTCGCTTGGTCTGTACATGACTACGGCGCCACGCCAGACTGTCCGCCGACCGAGAGTCCCCGCCCGCTCACCCTGGGTCCCCCCACGTCAGAGGAGTCGGCCATGCCCGCGTCCGCCCGGCAACGTTGTCACGCAGTTCTCGCCGGACTCGTCACCCTCGCCACCGCCGCCGTCGTGTCGCTCGCCGCGCCCACGCCCGCCCGCGCGGCCGACAGCTGGACCGAGACCGGCTCCGACCGTGCCGACCCGCTGACCGAGAGCCAGGGCCTGACCTCGGTGGAGGTCCCGGCGAACAGCCCCAACCGCTACACCGGCATCGGCACCATCCCCCTCGGTGTCTCCGGTCGCGGCTGGAACCACGTCGGAGACCCCGACGCCTCGTACGACGGCTACTACATCGAGCCCTACCAGCGGGACTCCGGCAACTCCAAGATGTTCCGGGTACAGGCGCCCGGCGGCGCCTGGTCGGAGTACGTCCACACGCTGAGCGCGGGCGAGGCGCTGAACAACTCCTGGGTCGCGATCTCGCCCGACGGTCAGTGGATGCTGTCCGGCGAGTGGGGCACGATGACCCGGCTGCTGGTCTTCCCGACCCCGGGCGTCAACCCGGCCACCTCCCCCTCGGCGAACCTCCCGCAGGCCTCCACCGTCCGCCTGGACCACGCCGTCCGCGATGTCCAGGGCTGCGACTTCTCCGGCCCGACCACCCTGCTGTGCTCCTCCGACGACCCGGAGGGCAGCCTGTTCGGCCTCACCAAGCCACTGCTCCAGATCGACCTGTCGGCCGCGCCGAACGGCACGGCGGACGTCTCCGGCCATGTCACGGCGCTGCGCCGGCTGCCGCTGCGCAGCTCCTGCTCGGGCACCTTCGAGGCGGAGGGCATCGACTACGACCGCCGGAGCGGCACCCTCCGGGTGATCGTGGTGTCGCCCGGCTTCTGCGTGCTGACGGACAGCAAGACGTACAAGTTCTCCCGCGGCTGAGGTGTGCCCGACGGCCGGTGGTGCTTTGCTGAGGATGGATGCGGTTCGGCGGGGTACCCCGTTCCACCGCAGCGCGGCCACGAAAGGAGCGATCATGGCAGACACGGAGCGGTCGCATCCGGAAACCGTCTCGGTGGAGATCAGCGGCTATTCCAAGGACGACGCCCGGCTCGTCTTCGAAGCGCTCAGCGCCTGCTTCGCCTCCGACCGGGCTCCGGAAGAGGTACCGCAGCAGCTCCACGAGACCCGTCCGATGGTGTGGCTCGGCACGTACGACGTCGCGGAGGCCCGCGGCGGAGGCTGCCCGCCGGTCCACCTCGACTCGCCCGTCCAGGCGGACGTGCAGGGCAGCTACTGGGCGGTGGAGCGGTTCCGCCACACCCTGGACGCGATGTTCACCGTGCAGGAGACTTGCACGGCCTCCGGTGACCAGGAGCGGGACCTGCACCTGCGTCTGGAGAGCCGCTGAACACGCCGAGGTTCCGACACGCCCCGGCCGGCTCCCCGCCGGCCGGGGCGTACTGTGCCGGCCCGTCCGCTCCCTCGCCACCCCGCTGTACAGACCAGTAGGTACAGAGGTGGCCGGTGTCACCCCCGACCGGTTGTGCAACTAGTTGCATAAAGGCTGGGGCTTCCTCTACAACAAGAGGTGACGACACCGCGCACGGAGGGCCCGATGAGCCGTTACCCGCATCTGATGACCCCGCTCGACCTCGGCTTCACCACGCTGCCCAACCGCGTACTCATGGGCTCCATGCACGTCGGCCTGGAGGAGGCCGAGCGCGGCTTCGAGCGGATGGCGGCGTTCTACGCGGCCCGCGCGCGCGGGGGAGTGGGGCTCATCGTCACCGGCGGCATCGCGCCCAACGAGGAGGGACGGCCGTACGAGGGCGGAGCGATGCTCACCACCGAGGCGGAGGCCGAGCGGCACCGGACCGTGACCGAGGCCGTGCACCGCGAGGGCGGCCGGATCGCGATGCAGATCCTGCACTTCGGCCGCTACGCCTACCACCAGGACCTCGTCGCGCCGAGCCCGCTCCAGGCGCCCATCAGCCCCTTCGTGCCCCGCGAGCTGGCCGACGCCGACGTCGAGCGCACGATCGAGGACTACGCCCGCGCCGCCCGCCTCGCCCGGCAGGCCGGCTACGACGGCGTCGAGATCATGGGCTCCGAGGGCTATCTGATCAACGAGTTCATCGCCGCGCCGACGAACCGGCGCATGGACCGCTGGGGCGGCTCCTACGAGAACCGGATGCGGTTCCCCGTCGAGATCGTCCGGCGGGTGCGCGAGGCCGTCGGCGAGGACTTCATCGTCATCTACCGGCTGTCCATGCTGGACCTGGTGCCGGGCGGCTCCTCGCTGGACGAGGTGATCGCGCTCGGCAAGGCCGTCGAGGCCGCCGGGGCCACGATCATCAACACCGGCATCGGCTGGCACGAGGCCCGCATCCCCACCATCGCCACCTCCGTGCCGCGCGGCGCCTACACCTGGGTCACCAGGAAGCTCATGGGCGAGGTGTCCGTGCCCCTGGTGACCACCAACCGCATCAACACCCCGGAACTCGCCGAGCAACTGCTGGCCGAGGGCTGCGCGGACATGGTCTCCATGGCCCGCCCGATGCTCGCCGATCCCGACTTCGTCGCCAAGGCCGCCGCCGGCACCCCCGAGGCCATCAACACCTGCATCGGCTGCAACCAGGCCTGCCTCGACCACACCTTCAGCGGGCAGATCACCTCGTGCCTCGTCAACCCGCGCGCCTGCCACGAGACCGAGCTGGTCCTCGCGCCGACCCGGCTGAAGAAGCGCGTCGCCGTCGTCGGCGCCGGCCCGGCCGGCCTCGCCTGCGCGGTCTCCGCCGCCGAACGCGGCCACACCGTCACCCTGTTCGACGCGGCGAGCGAGATCGGCGGACAGCTCAACGTCGCCCGCAAGGTGCCCGGCAAGCAGGAGTTCGACGAGACGCTGCGCTACTTCCGCCACCAGCTCGACGCCCACGGCGTCGACGTACGCCTGGAGACCTGGGTGGAGGCCGGCGACCTGGAGGGCTACGACGAGGTCGTCGTCGCCACCGGAGTCACCCCGCGCACCCCGGACATCCCCGGCGTCGACCACCCCCGCGTCCTCGGCTACCTCGACGTGCTGCGCGACGGCGCGCCCGTCGGCGACCGCGTCGCCGTCCTCGGCGCCGGCGGCATCGGCTTCGACGTCGCCGAGTTCCTCACCGACGGCGGCGACAAGGCGAGCGAGGACCCGGAGACGTACTTCCGGAACTGGGGCGTCGACATGACGTACCGGGCACCGGGCGGGCTCACCGCCCCCGAGCGGCCCGCGCCGCCCCGCCAGGTCCACCTGCTCCAGCGCAAGACCAGCAAGGTCGGCGCCGGACTCGGCAAGACCACCGGCTGGATCCACCGCACCGAACTGAAGCACCGGGGTGTGACCATGGTGCCGGGCGTGCGTTACGACCGGATCGACGACGCCGGGCTGCACATCACCGTCGGCGACGACAGCACGGTCCTGGAGGTCGACACGGTCGTGCTGTGCACCGGCCAGGAGCCGCGCCGGGAGCTGTACGAGGAGCTGGTGGCCGCCGGGCGCAGCGCCCACCTGATCGGCGGCGCGGACATCGCGGCCGAACTGGACGCCAAGCGGGCGATCAAGCAGGGCACGGAGCTGGCGGCGGCGCTGTAGGGGCCCGCGCGCGCGTCCCTAGGATGAGCCCATGTCACTCCCGCACGCGATCCTCACCGCCCTGCTGGAAAAGCCGTCGTCGGGACTGGAGCTGACCCGTCGGTTCGACAAGTCGATCGGCTACTTCTGGTCCGCGACGCACCAGCAGATCTATCGCGAGCTGGGGAAACTGGAGGCGGAGGGCCTCATCCGCACCCTTCCGGCCGAGCAGCCGGCCCGCGGGCAGAAGAAGAGTTACGAGGTCCTGCCCGCGGGCCGCGCCGAGCTGGCCCGCTGGACCGCCGCCCCGCAGGACCCGAAGACCATGCGGGATCCGCTCCTGCTGCGGCTGCGTGCGGCGGCCGTGGTCGGCACGGCGGGCCTGGAAGCCGATCTGCGCCGCCATCTGGAGCTGCACCGGCGGCAGCTGGCCGAGTACCGGGAGATCGAGCAGCGCGACTTCCCGCCGGACCGGGACGCCCCGGAGGACCGGCTGCGCCACCTGGTCCTGCGGGCGGGCATCGACCTGGAGACCTTCTGGACCCAGTGGCTCACCCACGCCCTGGCGGAGTTCGCCGAGCTGCCGGACGCCGACTGAGGAGCGCTCGGCGCCGGCCCCGCGGTGAGGGGCCCGCTCAGAGCCGGTACGGCTTGGAGCGGCGGCGCAGGACCCAGCCCGTGGCGACGACCCCGGCGCCGACCAGGGCCGCGCCGACGCCCAGGGTCAACGGGCCGTAGTCGCGGGCGGCGCCGCCGAGGCCGCCCATCACGCCCCGGGACGGTGCCGGCCTGGACGTCGAGGAGAGCGTCGGTTTCGCGGACGCGGGCGCGGCCGCGGACACGATCACCGACTGGCTGCCCGCCGTGAGGCCGCTGGAACAGACCACCACCACGGTGTACGTCCCCGGGCTCACCGCCGTCCAGGCCGCGGACTGGCTGACGGACGTGCCGGACAGGGCCACTTGCCGGCCCTGTGCGAAGCTCGCCTGCCGGTTGGTGAGCAGGGCCGCCGTACCCCAGCTGCCGTTGATCTGGGTGCAGGCGCTGGTGACCACGGAGACGGTGGTGCCCGTGGTGCTGACCGAGATGCCCGAGACCGCGGCGGACGGCCCGGCGAGCGCGGCCGGGAGGGCGGCGGCGGCCGCCAGGGTCAGGCCGGAGCGGAGCAGAAGTCGCGAGGTGTGCATGGGCTGGCCTCCGGCGGCACGGTCGGCGGTACGTCCCATGCGCCGCCGGGGGTCGGGAAACGTCCGTGCTGCCCATACCGCAGCCAACGCGCTCCCGGACCCACCCGCACGCGGGACGGACCCGGTCGGGTGACGGATTCCTCCGTCCGGCGCACCCGGACACGCCGGCTCGATGCGCCGGTCCACCGTCCGGGGTCCCGGCCCGGGCGCAGGTCAGCCGCCCGTGGTCACCGTCCGCTCCGCTGACCAGCCGCCCCAGGTGCCGTCCGGCAGCCGCGCCCGCAGGCGTACCCGGTGTTCCTCCCCGGCGGTGGTGCCCACGTAGAAGCTGTGGCGTGCCCGGCCTCGCGGCGGTGTGCCGCCCCAGACGAGCGAGGTGGTCGCGGTGCGGTCCAGCTGGATCTGGTACTCGGTGATCACCCCGTCCGTGCGCGGCGGATCCCAGGCCAGGTCGATGGAGTGGGCCCCGCCGGAGCGGTGGGTGGCGGCGGTGAACGCGGTGGGCGCGGTGTTCCGGCCGTCGTCGGTGCCCGGTGTGGTGAGTCGGACCGGTGCGCCGGCGGGGGAGAGGTTGTCGGCGGCGTCGCGGGCCCGCACCGTGAAGACGTAATGGCTGCCGGGGCGCAGGCCGGTGACGACGGTGGCGGTCTGCTTCCCGCCGACGCTGTGGATCTTCGCTCCGCCCTGGTAGACGTCGTACGACAGCACGCCGCGGTCGTCCCGTGACGCACCCCAGGACAGCTGCACCGCGCGGCTGCCCACGGCCCGCCCGGTGGTCGTCGGCGGCCGGGTCGGTGCCGAGCGGTCCGCCGCCGCTACAGCCGGCGTCCGGGCCCGCACCGCCCGGCTCGGCGGGCCCAGCCGGCCAGCGGTGTCCCGGGCCCGCACGGTGAACGCATACATGGTGGACGGCCTGAGCCTGGTGACGTCCACCATGTGCTGCGAACCCGGTACCTCCGCCACCTTGGTGGGGCCGCGATAGACCTCGTAGGCGCGGAGCCCGGAGCCGTCTGGTGCCGCGTTCCACATCACATGCACGCTCGTGGCGCTGCCCGCCGCGGCGGTGACCCCGACCGGTGCGCCGGGCACCCGGCCCTCGCCGCCACCGTCGTCGGCCCGGCTCCAGCCGCAGGACGCGACCAGCAGCAGCGAGCCGCAGACCAGTACGAGCGGAACGGGAACGCGTCGCACGGCTCTGCCTCCCGGACGGCCTCGGCATCCCTAAAGGTCCGGACCAATATGGCGCGACCGGTGCCGCCACAGCAAGGGGGCCGCATTGGTGAGCATCCCCGGACGTTACGTATGCTGAGCGTCCCTACGGCTGAACTACCCAAGAGGGCAGGGGAGTTCATGCCTGTGGCGCGGGCACGCTGTCGTCGCCGATCCCGCGCCGGCGCGGGTGGCCGCGGGATCCGGGTCGGTACCCGGTCCGGATCCCCGGCCCCTGCTGTCTCCGCCGGGCCCCGAGGCTCGCCCTGTTGTCCCCTAACGGGGTGTCAGAAGCGTGCGCCATCCGGCCCCTTCGCGGCGGCTCCCGTGGCCCTGCGCCCGCCGGCCGCACCACAGTGTGCTGGATGTCCGCCATGTCCCCGACGAGAGGGTCCCTCATCGTGCGTGTCCCGTCGTTGATCCTGGCCACGGCCAGCGCCGCCCTGATCGCCCCGGCGGCGCTGCCCGCCCCGGCCACCGCCGTCCCGCCCCGCGAGGGGCCCGCGGCCCGGGGCGAGGGCGGGGTCACCGCCGCCGACCTGCTGGCCCGGACCGGCACGTGCACCGAGCTCTCCCGGGGCCGGTACCGCACCGACGCCGACAGCCCCGCCACCGTCCCCGTCTGCGGCACCAGCGACGCCGTCTTCTGGAAGGCCGACCTGGACGTCGACTGCGACGGCCGGCCCACCGCCCACTGCAGCTCCCGCACCGACCCGTTCTTCGCCCCCACCACGGCCTTCCAGCAGTCCGACGGCCTCCACCTGAGCGCCGAGAACCTGCCCTACATCGTGGTCCCCGCGCCCAGCTCCCGCTGGGACTACCGTGCGCACGGCATCCAGGGCGGCTCCGTGGCGGCCGTCGTCCACGGCGACCGGGTGCAGTACGCCGTCGTCGGCGACACCGGACCGAGCGACCTCATCGGCGAGGCCTCCTACGCCACCGCCGAGGGCCTGGGCATCGACCCCGACCCGCTCACCGGCGGGGCGCCCTCCGACGTGACCTACATCGTCTTCCGGGACTCCCGGATCACCCCGATCGAGGACCACGAGGCGGCGGTGGCGACGGGGGAGCGGCTGGCCAGACAGTTCCTCACGGACGACTGACCGCTGGGCCGGGGGAACCGGCGTCACCAGTCGGGTCCGGGAACCGCGCCGATCTGGGGCGGCCCCGATCCGGGAAGCCTGGGCGGCGACTGGCCGGCGCGGTCAGGGAAACCTGGGCGCTGCCGGCCGGCCTGGACGGGGCATCCAGCGCCTTCAGGGGGCAGCCCGGTCCGCGAAGCCTCGACGGCCACTGGCCGGTCCGGTCACGGAAGCCCGAACGCACCACTGGCCGGCCCGGGCGGGGCGCACCCCGTGCCTCAGGCGCCGGCCCAGTTCGGGAAATCTGAGCCGACCGCCACTGGTCGAGCGTGGGCGGGGCATGCTGCCGCTCCAGGGGTCGGCTCAGTTCGGGAAGTCTGAGCGGGCCGTCACGGGTCGAGTTCGGGCGGGGCATGCTGCGCCTCCGGGGGCCGGCCCAGTTCGGGAAGTCCGAGCCGACCGCCACTGGTCGAGCGCGGGCGGGGCATCCTGTGCCTCCCGGGGCCGGCCCACGCCGGGAAGCCTGAGCCGGCCGTCACCGGCCGGCTCGCTCGGGTGAGCCCGGCCGGCCGCTGGCCGGGTCGGGGACCCCGCGTCACACCTTGCGGTAGCTGTACGCCTCCGCCGCCGCGGCCTCCACCGCGTCGAGGTCCGCCCCGGCGGCGGACGTGACCACGGCGGCCACCGCGCCCTCCACGAACGGCGCGTCCACCAGGCGCGTGCCGTCAGGCAGTTCGTCGCCCTCGGCGAGCAGCGCCTTCACCGTGAGCACCGCGCTGCCCAGGTCGGTGAGGACCGCCACCCCGGCCCCCCGGTCCACCGAGGCAGCCGCGGCGGAGATCAGCTCGGCGCTGGTGCCGAGCCCGCCGCCCTCGGTGCCGCCCGCCGGGGCCACCGGTACCGCGGTCGCCCCGCCCGCCAGACCCTTGGCCAGCTCGGCGACCGAGGCGGCCACCTCCGCGCTGTGCGACACCAGCACGATCCCGACCGGCTTCTCCTCGCTCACTGCTCCGCCTCCGCCGTGTCGGCCAGCGCGGCGATCAGCAGCGCCGACGAGGTCGCCCCCGGGTCCTGGTGGCCGATGCTGCGCTCGCCCAGATAGCTCGCGCGCCCCTTGCGGGCCTGCAACGGCGTGGTGGCCCGCGCGCCCTCCTCCGCGGCGGCCCGCGCGGCGCCGAACCCGGCCCCGAGCGCGTCCACGGCCGGCACCAGGGCATCGATCATGGTCTTGTCGCCGGGTGCCGCCCCGCCGAGCGTCATCACCCCCTCCACGCCCGCGCGCAGTGCCGCGGCCAGCTCCTCCTCGCCGACCTCGGCGGCGTCCCCGAGCGCCTTGCCGGTCCGGCGCAGCAGGGTGCCGTACAGCGGTCCGGACGCACCGCCGACCGTCGAGATCAACTGCCGCCCGGCCAGCGTCAGGACAGCCCCCGGGGTGTCCGGCGTCTCCTTCTCCAGGGCGGCCGTCACGGCCGTGAACCCGCGCTGCAGATTGCTGCCGTGGTCCGCGTCCCCGATGGCCGAGTCGAGGGCGGTGAGCTGTTCCGCCTCGCGGCTGACGGACGCGGCGGCCGTCGTCATCCAACGGCGGAAGAATGCGGCGTCGAGCACTGGATCTCCTCGCGTGGTAGGGCTGTCGGCCGTTCGGCCGGGATCGGTCGCCGTCTGCTCCGCCGCATCACATTCCCCAGCGCAGCGCCGGGGTCTTCACCGGCGCGTCCCACAGCCGCAGCAGCTCCTCGTCGGCCTGGCACAGCGTCACCGAGGCGCCCGCCATGTCCAGCGAGGTGACGTAGTTGCCGACGAGGGTACGGGCCACGGCGACACCGCGTTCCCGGAGCACGCGCTGCACCTCCGCGTTGAAGCCGTACAGCTCCAGCAGCGGCGTCGCGCCCATGCCGTTGACCAGTACCAGGACCGGGCTGCGTGGCGGCATGTCCTCCAGAATGGCGTTGACCGCGAAGTCGGCGATCTCCCCGGAGGTCATCATCGGCCGCCGCTCGCGGCCCGGCTCGCCGTGGATGCCGATGCCCAACTCCAGCTCGCCGTCCGGCAGATCGAAGGTCGGGCTGCCCTTCGCCGGCGTCGTACAGGCGCTCAGGGCCACGCCGAAACTGCGGGAGTTCTCGTTGACCTGGCGGCCGATTGCCTCCACGCGCTCCAGCGGCTGCCCCTCGGCCGCGGCGGCGCCCGCGATCTTCTCCACGAAGAGCGTCGCGCCGGTGCCGCGCCGGCCGGCCGTGTAGAGGCTGTCGGTGACGGCCACGTCGTCGTCGACGAGCACCTTGGCGATCTGGATGCCCTCGTCCTCGGCCAGCTCGGCCGCCATGTCGAAGTTGAGCACGTCGCCGGTGTAGTTCTTCACCACGAACAGCACGCCCGCGCCGCTGTCCACGGCCGCCGCGGCACGCGCCATCTGGTCGGGCACCGGCGAGGTGAACACCTCTCCGGGGCAGGCGGCGGACAGCATGCCGGGGCCGACGAACCCGCCGTGCAGCGGCTCGTGCCCCGAGCCTCCGCCCGACACGAGCGCGACCTGACCGGCCACGGGGGCGTCCCGGCGGACGATCACCCGGTTCTCCACGTCCACGTTCAGGTCCGGATACGCGGCCGCCAGACCGCGCAGCGCGTCCGCCACCACGGTCTCCGGGACGTTGATCAGCATCTTCATGCGTATCTCCTCGTGAGCTTGGCGCTTGAGCCCAAGACCCGTGTCTCGCAGGTCACCGGCGCACTGACGGCCGCCCCAGGGGGAAGCCGCCCGTCCCGTCTACTGGAAGTATCGGCCTTGTGGCGGCGAAGGTCACCTGCGAGCGCGCTGCTTCACGGTGCGTAGCGGCCGAGCGGCCGAGGGTGTTCGCGGCGCGGTCCGGCGGTCGGGCCGAACCGGGCCAGGACGGCCATGGTCGGCCGGATGTTGCGCGCCCCCGGCAGCCGCCGCGGCACGGGCCAGACCACGCCGAAGTACGCGCCGCGTCCGCGTGGCAGCGGCAGTTCGCGCACCTCGGGTGACGGCCGGGTGCGCCGTGCGGATCTTCGGCAGCTCACCGGCGTCGAGCGCCCAGGGCATGGGCGGAGTGACGTAGCCTCGCGCGGTCTTCATCTCACCGCGCAGGGTGCGTTCGCCGAACCACCGCGGCACCGCGTCGAAGACCAGCGCTCCGCCGGGGAACGCCTCGGCGCAGCCGGCGATCAGCTGCCGCACCTCGGCCGGGCGCAGGTACATCAGCAGGCCCTGGGCGGTGACGAGCACGCCGTGCGAGGCGTCCACCTCGTCCCGCCAGGACAGGGCCAGTGCCGACCGTGCCGGCGTCCGGCGGCGTTCCCCGTCCGGCAGCAGCGCCCGGCGCACCTTCGCCGTCTCCGGAAGTTCGACGCACAGCCAGTGCGCACGGCCGTTGTCGACCCGCCAGAACTGCGTCTCAACCCCTTCGGCGAGCGTGACGACGGTGCCGCGGGGATGCTCCCGGAGGAAGGCCCTGACGGCGTCGTCGAAGGTGCGCACCCGCAGGGCCTGGCCCTGGGAGAGGAGCCGGGAGGGCGGGCCGAAGGTCTCTTCGCAGGGGCGGTCGACGCGCTCGACGAGTTCGATCGCCTTCGGGTCGTCGAGCACGGGGTGCGGCTGCCGTGCCTCGTAGGCCCGCTGGTGGAGATTCCACAACAGTGTCTCGGGGACGCCCTGCGGGTCGATGCGCCGCCGCCCGTCGTGGTCCATCGCGCCCGCCCCCCGAACCGTATGTTCCCGCGGTGCTACTCCAGTGTCTCGGCCCGGTCCTCCTCCCCGATGGGCAGGCCCACCGGACGGCGGCCCGGCGGCTGCTGAGGCTCCGGGCGCGCGGGAGCCGGGGGCATCGGGCGGTCGACCGGCCCGTCGGTGGTCAGGGTCGTCCGTTCCCCGTGGTGGAGTACGTCCAGTGGTCCGCCCTCCACCAGCTGGTAGCGCACGTGGGACCGGCCGATGTCCACCTTCAGCCTGCGTCCGCGTACCAGCACGGTGAACGCCACCCTGGACAGCGCTTCCGGCAGGCGCGGTGTGAACGCCAGCAGGCCCGGCTTCCCGTCCTCGCCGAGGTACCGGCGCATCCCCCCGAAGCCCGCGACGAGGGCGATCCAGGTTCCGGCGAGGGAGGCGATGTGCAGCCCGTCACGGGTGTTGTGTTCCAGGTCGTCCAGGTCCATCAGCGCGGCCTCACCGAGGTAGGCGTAGGCCAGGCGCAGATGTCCGGTCTCGGCGGCGAGCACTGCCTGGCAGCTCGCCGAGAGGGAGGAGTCGCGGACGGTCAGCGCCTCGTAGTAGGCGAAATTGCGCGCCTTCTGCTCTTCGGTGAAGGCGTGCGGGCACTCCATCATGGCCAGCACCAGGTCGGCCTGCTTCACCACCTGCTTGCGGTACAGGTCGAAGTAGGGATAGTGCAGCAGCAGCGGATAGTTCTCGGGCGGGGTCGCCTCGAAGTCCCAGCGCTGGAAGGTCGTGAAACCGGCCGACTGTTCGTGGACACCGAGGGATTCGTTGTACGGCAGCGCCATACGGGCCGCCGCGTCCCGCCACACCGCGGCCTCCTCGTCGTCGACGCCGAGTTCCGCGGCCCGGTCCGGATGACGTACCACCGCGTCCGCGGCGGCCAGGAGGTTGTGCCGGGCCATCAGGTTCGTGTACAGGTTGTCCCGGGCGAAGGCGCTGTACTCGTCGGGACCGGTGACCCCGTCGATGTGGAAGTCGCCTTCCGGGTCGTGGTGACCGAGGGAGCGCCACAGCCGGGCGGTGTCCACGAGGAGGTCGAGCCCCTCGGCGCGCTCGAAGTCCTCGTCTCCGGTCACCATGACGTACCGTGCGACGGCCATGGCGATGTCGGCGTTGACGTGGAAGGCGGCCGTACCGGCGGGCCAGTAGGCGGAGCACTCGGCGCCGTCGATGGTCCGCCAGGGGAACGTCGCTCCGGACAGCCCGAGTTGACGCGCGCGCTCCCGCGCCGCCGGCAGCGTCCGGTGCCGCCAGCGCAGCGCCGACGCGACGGCCTCCGGCGCGGTGAAGGTCAGCACGGGCAGGACATAGGACTCGGTGTCCCAGAAGGAGTGTCCGTCGTACCCGGTGCCGGTCAGACCCTTCGCGGGAATCGCCCGGTTCTCGCCGCGGGCCGCCGCCTGGAGCACATGGAAGAGGGCGAACCGCACCGCCTGCTGGATCTGCGCGTCACCCTCCACCTCGACGTCCGCGCCGGCCCAGAAGCGGTCCAGGTACGCCCGCTGGGCGGCGACCAGTCCGTCCCAGCCGGTGCTGACGGCAGCCGCCACCGCCCCGTCCACCTGGTCGTGCACGGCCGGCAGCGAACGCTCGCCGGACCAGCCGTAGGCCACGAACTTGACCAGCCGCAGCGGCTGTCCGGGCACCAGGTCCGCGGTCACCGTCAGCCGGCTGACGTCGGGCTCGCTCTGTGCCGTCCACTGGGTGCTCTCGGGCCCCTCGACGAGATGGTCGGCCGCCGTTCCCACCCGCAGCCTGCTGCTGCCGGTGCAGTGCACGAGCCGGAGCCGGGTGTCCTGGGCGAAGTGTTCCTCGGGCACCAGCGGGGACTCGGTCGCCGCGGCGACGCGCGGGTCGCCCTGGAAGCGGGGCAGCTGTTCGTTGGCGACGAGTTCGGACTGCACGGCCACCGTGGTCGGTCCGTCGACCGGCTCCACCTCGTACACCACCGCGGCGACCGCGCGCTGGGTGAAGGACACGAGCCGGCGGGAGGTGATCCGGACGGTACGGCCGCCGGGTGACGTCCACCGTGCGGTCCGGCTGAGCACACCGGTGCGGAAGTCCAGCATCCGCTCGTGCGCCAGCAGCCGGCCGTAGCGCAGATCGCACGGGTGGTCGTCCACGAGCAGCCGGATGATCTTGCCGTCGGTGACGTTGATCATCGTCTCGCCGGACTCGGGATACCCGTATCCCGCCTCCGCGTACGGCAGCGGGTGCCGCTCGTAGACGCCGTTGAGGTAGGCGCCGGGCAGTCCGTGCGGCTCTCCCTCGTCGAGGTTGCCGCGCCATCCGACGTGCCCGTTGGACAGCGCGAACACCGATTCGCTCTGGGCGAGCACCTCCAGATTCAGTTCGGTCTCGCGCAGGCACCACGGTTCGACCGTGTAGCTGGGATGAGTGATCACCGCGACTCCAGAAGCTCGGCCAGGTCCCGGACCACCACATCGGCCCCGTGCACACGCAGTTGCTCCGCCTGGCCCACCCGGTCGACGCCCACGACCACGCCGAACCGTCCCGCCCGTCCCGCCTCGACGCCGGCCAGGGCGTCTTCGAACACGGCCGCCTCGTCCGGTCGGACGCCCAGCCCGCGGGCCGCCTCCAGATAGGTGTCCGGGGCGGGCTTGCCGCGCAGATGACGCTCGCGTGCCACCACCCCGTCGATCCGCTCGTCGAACAGTTCCTCGATTCCCGCGGCCACCAGGACGTCCCGGCAGTTGGCGCTGGACGACACCACCGCGCGGCTCAGCCCGGCCTGGCGCACCGCGTGCACGAAACGGACCGAGCCCTCGTACGGTTCCACCCCGTCCTCGCGGATCCGCCGCAGGACCAGGTTGTTCTTCCGGTTGCCCAGTCCGTTCACGGTCTCCGCCTCCGGCGGGTCGTCCGGCGATCCCTCGGGCAGGCGCACCCCGCGCGAGGCGAGGAACGTGCGCACCCCGTCCTCACGAGGCCGCCCGTCCACATAGGCGTCGTAGTCGTCGACCGCGTCGAAGGGGACGAACGCGGCTCCCTCGCGGGTCGCGCGCTCGCGGAGATAGCCGTCGAACATCTCCTTCCAGGCGGCCGCGTGCACTTTCGCGGTCTGGGTGAGCACCCCGTCGAGGTCGAACAGGCAGGCACGGATGTGAGCAGGAAGCCCCAGCATGCCGCCGAGGCTAGAAGCCCGGTGCGGCCCGCGGCGGCAGGACACCGCCCGCCGGGCCGGAAGGCACCCACTCGGTGGAGGCCGGAACGGCAGCGGGGCAGTGGGGCGGCGGGCTACCGCGTCGCCGCGGTGGCCCGGCCGGGTCTCACCAGGTGACCGGCAGGCTCAGCGGGAAGCGGCGGATGGTGCCGGTGTCCCACTCGATGTCGTCGGCGGGGACGTCGAGGCGCAGCTTGGGGAAGCGGGCCAGCAAGCCGGAGACCGCGCTGTCCAGTTCGGCCCGGGCGAGCGGTGCCGCGAGGCAGTGGTGCCCGCCCCAGCCGAAGGTCATGTGCGGGTGCACGGGCCGTTCCAGGTCGAGTTTGTGCGGGTCGGGGAAGACGGCCGGGTCCCGGTTGGCCGCGAGGTAGGACACGTGCACGTAGTCGCCCGCGCGGATCGGGATGCCCTCGATCTCCGCGTCCTCCAGTGCGATCCGCGGAATGCCGACGCCCTTGCGGAACGGGATGAACCGCAGCAGTTCCTCCAGCGCGCCGGGGAACCGCTCGGGGTCGCGCGCGAGCGCGGCCATCTCCTCGGGCCGGGTCAGCAGCAGATAGGCGATGTCGCTGATCTGGCAGGTCGCGGTGTCGTTGCCGCTGAGGATGAGCGTCACCGCCAGGACCGCCAACTCGTCGTCGCTGAGCGGCTCCTCGCCCTCCGGCACCGGCGCGGTGGCCAGCGTGCTGAGCAGGTCCTCGCCCGGCGAGCTCCGCCGGGCCGGGATCATGTCGGCGAAGTACGTCCGCAGGCAGGCCTTGGCGTCGGCCGCGTCCTGCCGCGCGTCCGGAGAGGTGGCCAGCAGCCGCATCGTGTGCGCACGCAGCTGGTCGCGGTCGCCCTCGGGAACGGCTAGCAGCTCGCAGATCGTCAGGTGGGGCAGCGGTACGGACAGATGGGTGACCAGGTCCGCGGGCGGCCCCGCCTCGTCCATCGCCGTCAGCAGCCCGGCCACCACCCGGTCCACGGCCGGCCGCATGGCCGCCACCCGATCCCGGGTGAACGCCTGGGCCGCCACGTGCCGCAACCGGGTGGCGTGCGGCGGGTCCGTCACGTTGATCGACTCGGGTGACACGATCGGCTCGGGCGTCATCCTCGGGTAGTCGCGTCCGACGATCGCCGCCCGGCTGAACCGGGGATCGCACGTCACCTGACGCACTCCGGCGAAGCTGGTCACCAGCCACGCCTCCGCCTCGCCGTAGGGCAACCGGATCCGGCTGACCGGGCCGCGCCGTGCCAGCGCGTCCAGCGCGGGGTCGTACTCCAGTGCGTCGGCGAAGTCGAAGGGGCAGTCGAGCACTGCCGGGTCGTGGGACGACATACAGCCTCCTTTGCGCGCCGCCGGGCGCGTCGCTTCCGGGGGGCCGGTCCTACCCGTGCCGGCCGCTCAGCGTCGTCGCGGCGGCCCCGGGGGCGAAGGCGTGGTGCGGGCAGCCCCGGTCCTCCCCAGCCGACCTGGTGCGAGAGCTGTGTTCACTATGCGGTACTTCGACCGGTCTCGCACCACGGGCGCTCGGCAACGAACCGGCTCAGGCCGTCAGCAGCACGTTGACGAGGACGATGACCACGCCGGCCGCGACGGCCGCGCCGACCACCCAGGGCCACATCGCGTGTTCTTCGGCCGGCCGGACCTCGGTGGACTGGGACACGGTGGCTCCTCGCGGGGCGGACGACGGGGCGGACGGCCGGAAGCACGGGGGCTGAACCGGCTCCCTCGTGGACCGCCCGGGCGCCCCGTGTCAGTCAGGGTGGCCACCGGTCCCGGGGTGGAGTTTTCTCCGCCTGCCTCTTCCCCCCTCCTCGGCCCGGCCCGCCGCGGCACCGCATCGGCCGGGCCGACCGGGGAACTCGGTCGCCCGGGGCCCGGATGCCGCCGGTCGGCGGAGGAGGTGCCGTTGCCGTGGACGACTGGGAGATGTGGGAGATGCGTGACCAGGTACGGCTGTCACCGCGCGAGCGGCTGACGCTGTTGCGGATCGAGGCGGACCTGCGACGGGACCGGCGGTTCGCGCGACGTATGGGCGCCGGGCGGAGCGAGGTCTGGCTGCCGGTGGCGGTGCTGCTGCTGACGGTCGCGTCGGTGTTCGTCGCCGTCATGGGCATCCGCACCTCGGACCCCGCGTTGCTGTGGTGCTTCGCGCTGCTGTGGCCGCTGACCCTCTTCCAGGCGTTCCGGCTGCTGTGCCGGGCGACCCGCACCCGTCCCCGCACCGGCGCCCGGGCGCCCCGGGGCACGGAACCGTGGCTGTGATGCGTGGCTGTTAACCGTGGCTCCGAGGCGCTGGGACGAGCCCGGACGCTTGACCGTGTGCGCAGCCGGCGCCGCCCGGCCCCCGCGGGCCCGGGCGGCGCCGTTCTCCCTCAGCCCTGGCTCTCCTTGCCCCGCCCCGTCAGCGCGTCGCGCATCCGGTCGACCAGACCGGTTCCCGGTGCCAGCAGCTTATTGGCAGGGGGAGTGTCCGGTGCCGACGGGTGCGGACGGGTGGGTGCCATCTTCTTCGCCCGGCGGACCTTGTCGCCGAGGTCCATCAGCGCGTCCGCGGGGCAGGCCGCCTCCAGCTGTGGGAAGAGGTTCTGCTCCTCGTCCGTCACATGGGACCGGATCTCGCTCATCAGCTGAGCCATCAACGAGTCGAACTGCGGATCGTCCGCCTGGCAGCCCTCCAGGTCCTTCATGATCTGCTCGGCCTTGGCGTGGTCCTCCAGTTCCTTGTCGGCCAGGGCGTCCCCGCCCGTCACGTGCTGACGCACCGCCGGGTAGAGGTAGGCCTCCTCCGCGACCGAGTGGCGGATCAGCTCGATCGTGGCCTGATCGCAGAGGTCCTTGCGTTCCTGGGAGCCGGGCGGCAGCGCCTCGATGCGGCCGAAGATCTCCTCGACCTCGCGGTGGTCCGTGGTCAGCTCCTGGATGACGTTTCCGCCGTGACCCATGGTCGTTACCTCCTGCGTGACACGCGGCGGCCCGTGAACGGCCGGCCGTCGCCGCGCCGAGTGCCCCGGGCCGCGCGCGCTACACGGCCCGCCGCGCCCGGTCAGCGCATCGAGTGGCGGGCGGCGGCCGTCCGGCCCACCCCGGACAGCGCCCACTCCCACCAGTGGTCCAGGATGTCCGGGGTCAGCGCGTCCGCCGCCACCAGCGCCGGCCAGTCCAGGGCCCGGGCCTGGGCGCTGACCTTGGCGCCGCCCGCCACCGGGTCGACCGCGATCACCGGGGTGCCGGTGCGCAACCCCAGCACCAGGCCGTGCAGCCGGGTGGTGACGACCAGGTCGAGACGGGCCACGAGGGCGAGGAACTGCTCGGCGGTGGCGCACAGCCGCCAGTCGTCGGTGGCCAGCCGGGAGTCGGCCGGCACCCGCGCGCAGTCCTTGCCGGCCAGCCAGCCGGTGATCCGCTCGTTCACCTCCGCGTGCCGGCGGCGTGCCCCGTACTCGCCCTGGCCGTGGGAGAGGACCACCCCGGCCACGGGCGGCAGCGGGCCCGCCGGGGCGTCGGCCGCGAGGTCACGCCGGGCCGGGGCGGCGGTGCCGTCCCGCGCGACGATCGCGTGGAAACCGGTGACCGCCGGGTCCGCCGGATCGACCACCGAGACCCCGGCCGCCAGTCGTCTGCAGAACCCGAACCTGCCATGCAGTGCGGCCACTTGCGGCCCGTGCACGGGACCGCACACGAACAGCAGGGTGTCGTACGCCCGTGGGTCGGCCGTCTCCAGGGAAAGCTCACCGGGCCGGAAGCCGGGGCTCCACGCCGTCTCGTGCCGGATGCCCGCCCGGGTCAGCGCGGCCGACACGTGCTGCTGCGCGAGCACGTCCCCGGCCGTCGCCTCCCCGTCCCGGAAGCTGAACCAGCCGGTGAGCAGCAGCCGCTGCGGAGGCCGGCCGGGCCCGCGCAGCGCGCGCAGCACCGCCTCCGCGACGTCGTCGTGCATCGGCATCTCCAGCGTGGTAAAGGGGCGCAGGAGTCGCGCGAGTACCCCTGAGACCGGAGAATAAGAGTCCAACGTGTGAATCCAACTGGCAGGGGAACTCAGCTGCCAGTGCCGTCCAGCAAGCGGCGGCTTGCCAGGCCGGTCCTCCGGATCAGCGGGGACCGGGCCGGGCCCTTTTCCTCCCAGCGGGCCGACGACGTCGGTCCCGGCGACGTGGTACGCGCCGAACGCCCAGGCAGTGGCGTTCCCGGGCGCGCACGACGTGGACGAAGGAACAGCCCCATGACTGGTGACACACCATTCTCCTGGCGGCGCGCCCTCGTGACCGGCGGCGCCGGCTTCCTCGGCTCCCATCTGTGCGAGCGGCTGCTGGATTCAGGTGTCGAAGTCGACTGCGCCGACAACCTGGCCTGCGGGCGCCGCGAGAACATCGCGCACCTGGAGGACCGGCCCGGTTTCCGGTACACGCACTGCGACGTCTCCGCACCCGACTGCACGGAGCGGCTGGCGGGACCGTACGACCTGGTCCTGCACTTCGCCTGCCCGGCCTCGCCCGCCGACTACCTGCGCATGCCCCTGGAGACCCTGGACGTGGGCAGCCTCGGCACCCGCAACGCCCTGGCGATCACCGAACGCGACGGCGCCCGCTTCCTGCTCGCCTCCACCTCCGAGGTGTACGGCGATCCGCTCGTGCACCCGCAGCACGAGGGCTACTGGGGCAACGTGAACCCGGTGGGGCCGCGCAGCGTGTACGACGAGTCCAAACGGTTCGCCGAGGCCCTGGTCACGGCGCACGCCGGCACCAGGGGAACGAACGCCGGGATCGTACGGCTGTTCAACACCTACGGGCCGCGGATGCGGGCCCACGACGGCCGCGCCGTGCCCACCTTCATCTGCCAGGCCCTGGCCGGCGAGCCGCTCACGGTCACCGGCGACGGCAGCCAGACCCGCTCGCTGTGCTACGTGGACGACACGGTCGACGGCATCCTGCGGGTCGCCGCGAGCAGGTCGGTACGACCGGTCAACATAGGCGGCAGCGACGAGATCACCGTCGCCGACCTGGCCCGCCGGGTGGTCGCCCTCACCGGCTCCCGCTCCCCGATCGCGTTCATAGACCGGCCCGTCGACGACCCCGGCCGACGCCGCCCCGACACCACCCTCGCGCGCGAACTGCTCGGCTGGTCGCCGCAGGTCCCCTGGGAGGAGGGCCTGAAGCAGACCATCGCCTACTTCGCGGCCCTGCCCCCGGAGCCGGACCCGCGCGCCGGGGAACCGGCCCCGCGGTCCTGACCCCCGCCCGTTCCCCGGCCCTGGAGACAGCGCATGCACGTCCTCGGTATCAACGCACTCTTCCACGATCCCGCCGCCGCCCTCGTCACCGACGGCAAGGTCGTGGCGGCGGCAGAGGAGGAACGGTTCTCCCGCCGCAAGCACGGCAAGCGGCCCGTTCCCTTCTCGGCCTGGGAACTGCCCGAACAGTCGGCCCGCTGGTGTCTGGACCAGGCCGGCCTCACCCCGTCCGACCTGGACGCCGTCGCCTACTCCTACGACCCCGCGCTGGCCCGTCCCGCCGACGAGATGGGGCTGCACGACCCCTGGGACCACCTGCGGCAGCAGTACGCCCGCGAGGCGCCCGACTTCCTCGCCGAGGCCCTGCCCGGACTCGACCCGGCGAAGGTGCGGTTCGTGCCGCACCACGTCGCGCACGCGGCCTCCGCCGGACCCGTCTCGCCGTACCCGGACTGCGCCGTCCTCGTCCTCGACGGCCGCGGCGAGTGCGGCTCCCACCTGGCCGGCCGCTACACCAACCGCGAACTGACCGTCCTCGGCACCCAGCGACTGCCGGACTCCCTCGGCCTGTTCTACGAGGACCTCACGCAGCACCTCGGATTCCTGCGCAGCAGCGACGAGTTCAAGGTCATGGCCCTCGCCTCCTACGGCACCCCGCGCTTCGCCGGCCGGCTGCGGGAGTACGTCCGGGCCGACGACGAAGGCGGATTCCGGGCCCGCCCGGTGCCCTGGGCCGAGTTCGTCCCGCCGCGACCGGCCGGCGGCGCCTGGAACCAGGACCACGCCGACCTCGCCGCGAGCGCCCAGCTCTGCCTGGAGGAGGCCATGCTGGCCCTCGCCCGGTGGCTGCGCGAGCGCACCGGCGAGGACGCGCTCACCATGGCCGGCGGTGTCGCCCTGAACTGTGTCGCCAACACCCGGCTGTGGCGCGAGAGCGGATTCCGGCACGTGTGGGTGCAGCCCGCCGCCGGCGACGCCGGTACGGCCCTGGGCGCGGCGGCACACGTCGCCGGGCAGAAGGACACCCTGGAGCCGATGCCCACCGCCGCGCTCGGCCGTGGCTGGAGCGACGCCGAGCTGCGCGCATGGCTGGAGCGGGCGGCCGTGCCGTACGAGGAACCCGCCGACATCGCCGAGACCGCCGCTCAGGCGCTGGCCGCCGACGGGATCGTGGCCTGGTTCCAGGGGCGCAGCGAGTACGGGCCGCGCGCGCTCGGGCACCGCTCGCTGCTCGCCCACCCCGGCCGGGCGGAGAACCTGGAACGGCTCAACGCGGTCAAGGGACGTGAGGAGTTCAGGCCCGTCGCGCCCATGGTGCTCGCCGAGCGCGCGGGCGAGATCTTCGACGGGCCGCTGCCCAGCCCGCACATGCTGTTCGTGCACGACGTGGCCGCCGAGTGGAAGGCCCGTATCCCGGCCGTGGTGCACGTCGACGGCACGGCCCGCATCCAGACCGTGGACCGCGCCCAGGAACCCCTCGTGGCCCGCGTGATCGAGGGCTTCGAACGGCGCACCGGACTGCCCGTGGTGGTCAACACCAGCCTCAACACTGCCGGGCGGCCCATGGTCGACGACCCCCGGGACGCCCTGGAGTGCTTCGGCTCGGCCCCGGTCGACCTGCTGGTGCTCGGCCCGTTCGCGATCCGCCGTGGGAAGGCCTTCGCATGACCGACGCCCCCGCCTACACCGTCGTCGTCCCGACGATCGGCCGCCCCTGCCTCGCCGACTGCCTGCGCGCGCTCGCCGCGGCCGACGGCCACCCGCCGCACGAGGTGGTCGTCGTGGACGACCGGCCCGCACCCGACGGCGACCTGCCCCTGGAACCGGCCGGGCAGCTGCTCGACCGGGTGCGCACCCTGCGCACCGGCGGCAAGGGGCCGGCCGCCGCCCGCAACGCCGGCTGGCAGACCGTCCGCACGCCCTGGACGGTCTTCCTGGACGACGACGTGCAGGTGCTGCCGGACTGGTCCCGGCGGCTCGCCGACGACCTGCGGCAGGCCGGCCCCGACGTCGGCGGTGTCCAGGGGCAGCTGCGTGTCCCCCTGCCCCTGGACCGCCGGCCCACCGACTGGGAACGCACCACCAAGGGCCTGGAGAACGCCGCCTGGGCCACCGCCGACATGGCCTACCGCACCGAGGCGCTCAAGCGGACCGGTGGTTTCGACGAACGCTTCCCACGAGCCTTCCGCGAAGACGCCGACCTCGCCCTGCGCGTGCAGCGGGCCGGCTGGTCGCTGACCCGGGGCACACGGGTCACCCGGCACCCGGTCCGTCCCGCCCACTGGTGGGCCTCGCTGCCCGCGCAACGCGGCAACGCCGACGACGCCCTGATGAACCGGCTGCACGGCCGCGACTGGTGGGACCGCGCGCAGGCGCCGCGCGGCCGGCTGCCCCGCCACCTGGTGGTCACCGGCGCCGCCCTCGCCGCGGCCGGCTGCGCCCTGGCCGGGCGGCGCCGGGCCGCGACCGCCTGCGCGGCCCTGTGGACGCTCGGCACCACCGAGTTCGCCCTCGCCCGCATCCTGCCCGGGCCGCGCACCGGCCGCGAGATCGCCGGGATGCTCGGCACCAGCGTGCTCATCCCGCCGCTCGCCGTCCGGCACTGGCTGCGCGGAGTCGTCCGCCACCGGCACGCCGAGCCCCTGGGAGGTGCCGAGTGAGCAGGCTGTCCGCCGTCCTGTTCGACCGTGACGGCACCCTTGTCGTGGACGTGCCGTACAACGGCGACCCCGACCGGGTGCGGCTGATGCCGGGCGCCGCCGCGGCCGTCGCGCTGGCCCGGTCCGCCGGGCTGCCCACCGGGGTGGTCAGCAACCAGTCCGGCATCGGCCGCGGGCTGCTCACCGTGGACCAGGTGGTCCGCGTCAACGAGCGCGCCGACGAGCTGCTGGGAGGGCTGGACACCTGGGTGTTCTGCCCGCACGCCCCCGACGCCGGCTGCGGCTGCCGCAAGCCCCGCCCCGGACTGATCCACACCGCCGCCGCCCGGCTGGGCGTACCGCCGGCCGAGTGCCTGGTGATCGGCGACATCGCCGCGGACGTCCTGGCCGCCCGCGCGGCCGGCGCCCGGGGCGTCCTGGTCCCGAACGCGGCCACCGCGCCGGCGGAGGCGGAACGTTTCGCCACGGAGAGCGCCCCCGACCCCCTCACCGCGGTCCGCGCGGCCCTGACAGCGGCGGGCCTCACCCCGGCAAGGCGACCCCCACACGCTTCACCTGCGCGGACGGCACCGGCCAGTCACGCGATGCGGTGGTCCCGCCAGGGCACCGCGGTGGTCTCCGAAGCCCGGCGGTCCTCCGCGCGGGACGCGGAGAGGCCTGAGGGGATACGGCCGTCCGGGCCTGCCGCGATGGTCGCCGAGGGGCGGTGGCCGTCAGTGCCGGGCACGGCGGCCCCGGATCGGACGCGGTCGCCCGGACAGGGCACCGCCGTCGTCTCCGAGGGGCGGCGCTCGTCCGGACGGGACGCGGAGAGGCCTGGCGGAACGCGGCCGTCCGGGCAGGGTGCCGCGGTGGTCGCCGAGCGGCGGTCCTCTCTCCCATACACGGCGGCGCGTGCCGGCATGCGGTCGTCCGGGCAGGACACCGCGGCCCTCTGCGAGGGGCGGCGGTCCCCGCTGGCGGACGCGGCGGCCTCGGATCGGGCTCGGTCGGAGCCCCGGTCGGCTGTGTCGGATGCGGTCTCGGATCGGGATCGGTCGGCTGTGTCGGCTGCGGCAGGTTCAGGGGGGTCCCGGTCGGGTGCGGCGGTCTCGGATCGGGCACGGTCGGCTGTGTCGGGTGCGGCAGGCCCAGGGGGGTCCCGGTCGGCTGTGTCGGATGCGGCGGTCTCGGATCGGGCACGGTCGGCTGTGTCGGGTGCGGCAGGCCCAGGGGGGTCCCGGTCGGCTGTGGCGGGCGCGGCAGGTCCAGAGGAGTCCCGGTCGGCTGTGCACGACCCGTCGGCCTCTGAGGGGCCCCGGTCGGCCGCGGGGCGGTCCCCCGGGAGGTGGTCGGCGTGAAATCGCTCGTCGTCCGGCTCGACAGTTTCGGTGACGTGCTGCTCGCCGGTCCCGCCGTGCGTGCCGTCGCCGCCCGGTCCTCGCACGTCACCCTGTTGTGCGGCCCTCGCGGCGCGGATGCCGCCCGGCTGCTGCCCGGGGTGAACGAGGTGCAGGTGTGGGAGGCGCCCTGGGAGGGGTTCGATCCGCCCCCGGTCAGTCCGGCCGACGTCGACCGGCTGGTGGGGCGCCTGCGCGCCGGGGCCTACGAGGCCGCGCTCGTCCTCACCTCCTTCCACCAGAGCCCGCTGCCGACCGCCCTGCTGCTCCGGCTCGCCGGCGTCGGCCGGATCGGCGCCGACAGCGTCGACCACCCCGGCCGGCTCCTCGACGTACGCCACCGGCGGCTGGAGGGCCGGCACGAGGCCGAGGCGGCGCTGGACACCGCCGCCGCGATGGGCTTCCCGGCGCCGCCCGGCGACGACGGTCGGCTGCGCGTCCTGCCGCCCCCGGACACCAGCAGCCTCACCGGCTACGGCCCCTACGTCGTCCTGCACCCCGGCGCCAGCGCCCCCGCCCGCGCCTGGAGCCCCCACCGCTGCGCCGAGGCGGTCGCGCTGCTCGCCGACGCCGGGCACCGCGTGGTCGTCACCGGCGGCCCCGAGGAGACCGATCTCACCCGGCGGGTCAGCGGGGATCTGGCCGTGGACCTCGGCGGCCGGACCTCCCCGCGCACCCTCGCCGGCGTGCTGCGCATGGCCGACGTCGTGATCTGCGCCAACACCGGCCCCGCCCACCTCGCCGCCGCCGTCGGCACCCCGGTCGTCTCGCTGTTCGCGCCCGTCGTACCGGCCGAGCGCTGGGCGCCCTACGGCGTCCCCGTCATCCTGCTCGGCGACCGGTCGGCGCCCTGCGCGGACACCCGGGCCCTCACCTGCCCGGTGCCCGGCCACCCCTGTCTGGACGAGGTCACCGGACAGGACGTGGTGCGCGCGGTGCACAAGCTCATCCAGGAGCGGCAGTCATGAACATCCTCGTCTGGCACGTGCACGGATCCTGGCTCACCGCCTTCGTGCAGGGCCCGCACACCTACCTGGTCCCGGTCACCGACGACCGCGGACCCGACGGGCTCGGCCGGGCCGTGACCTGGGACTGGCCCGAGAGCGTGCGGGAACGCACGCCGAAGGAACTGTGGGACTGCGACATCGACCTGATGGTCCTGCAACGCCCGCACGAACTCGACCTCGCCCTGCGCTGGACCGGCCGCCGGCCCGGCGTGGACGTGCCCGCCGTGTACGTCGAGCACAACAGCCCCGACGAGTCGCCCGAGCGCCAACTCCACCCGCTGGCCGGGCAGTCGGCGATCCCCGTCGTGCACGTCACCCACTTCAACCGGCTGATGTGGGACAGCGGCCAGGCCCCGACCGAGGTCGTCGAGCACGGCATCATCGACCCCGGCGCGCTCTACACGGGCACCGAGCGGCGCGCGGCCGTCGTGGTCAACGAGCCCGTGCGCAGGGGCCGTACCACCGGCACCGACCTGCTGCCCCGGTTCGCCCGGTCGGCGCCCCTGGACGTCTTCGGCATGCGCACCGAGGGACTCGCCGAGCACCTCGGCCTGCCGCCCGAGCGCTGCCGTACCCGGGACCTGCCGCAGCACGAACTGCACCGGGAGATGGCCCGGTGCCGGGTGTATCTGCACCCCGTGCGCTGGACCTCGCTCGGTCTGTCCCTGCTGGAGGCCATGTTCCTGGGCATGCCCGTGGTCGCCCTGGACACCACGGAGGCCCGGGAGGCGATACCCGAGGGCGCCGGGGTGGTCTCGAACCGCCTCGACGTCCTGGAGGACGCCGTACGGGCCTTCCTCGCCGAACCCGAGCGAGCCCGCCGCACCGGCGCGGCGGCCCGGGCCGCGGCCCGGGCCCGCTACGGAGAGCGGCGCTTCCTGGACGACTGGGAGCGCCTGATCAAGGAGGTCACCCGATGAGCCGCATTCCGCACACCGCCGGGCGCGTCGCCATGGTCTCCGAGCACGCCAGCCCCCTGGCCGCGCTCGGCGGGCCGGACGCGGGCGGCCAGAACGTGTACGTGGCGCAGGTCGCCCGGCAGCTCGCCAGAAAGGGATACCGGGTCACGGTGTACACCCGGCGGGACTCGGCGGGCCTGCCGGACCGGGTGACCCTCATCGACGGCGTACAGGTGGTGCACGTGCCCGCCGGACCGCCCACGCCCGTCCCCAAGGACGAACTGCTGCCCCACATGACCGAGTTCGGGAACTTCCTCGCCCGGCAGTGGGCCAAGAGCCCGCCCGACGTGGTGCACGCCCACTTCTGGATGTCGGGCCTGGCCGCCCTGGCCGGCGCCCGCGACCTCGGCATCCCGGTCGTGCAGACCTACCACGCGCTGGGCACGGTCAAGAAGCGCTACCAGGGTGCCGCCGACACCAGCCCGCCGCAGCGCCTCGCCATCGAGGAGGCCGTCGGCCACGAGTGCGCCCGGATCATCGCCACGTGCAGCGACGAGGTGGCCGAACTGAAGGCCATGGGGCTGCCGGAGGACCGGATCAGCGTCGTGCCGTGCGGCGTCGACCCCGACCAGTTCGCCCCCGTCGCCCGCACCCGCCCGCCCGGCGCCCGCAGGCGGCTGCTGGCCGTCGGCCGGCTCGTGCCCCGCAAGGGCTTCGACCGCGCCATCCGCGCCCTGGCCGGCGTCCCCGACGCCGAACTCCTCATCGCCGGCGGCCCCGAGGCCGACCTGCTCGGCGCCGAACCCGAGGCCGAACGCCTCTACGGCATCGCCGGCGAGTACGGCGTCTCGGACCGGGTCACCCTGCTCGGCGGGGTCGGCAGAGCCCGTATGCCCCGGCTGATGTCCAGCGCCGACCTGGTGCTGTCGCTGCCCCGGTACGAGCCCTTCGGCATCGTCCCGCTGGAGGCCATGGCCTGTGCCACGCCGGTCGTCGCCACCGCCGTCGGCGGGCAGCTCGACACGGTCGTGGACGGCACCACGGGCGTCCTGGTCCCGGCCGACGACGACCACGACCTCGGCGCGGTCGTCCGCGCCCTCCTCGCCGACCCCGACCGGCTCGCCCGGTACGGAGCCGCCGGCCGCGCCCGGGTGCTCAGCCACTACACCTGGGACCGGGTGGCCGACGGGGTGGCCGGGGTGTACGGCGCCGTGTCCTCCATCCGCTCGCTCTCGGGAGTCGTCCGATGAAGAGTCCGACGAAGACCGTCACCGGCACGGCGCACGGGAACACCGCCACCGACACCACGCACTGCGACGACCTCGCCAAGGCCCTGGAGGCGTTCCGCGACCACGGTCCGCTGATCGAGCGCTGGGGCACCGAACTGGCCCGGCGGCTGGGCGCGGGCGCCCGGCTGCTCGTCGCGGGCAACGGCGGCAGCGCCGCCCAGGCCCAGCACCTCACCGCCGAACTCGTCGGCCGCTACCGCGACGACCGCCCGCCGTTCTCCGCGGTCGCCCTGCACGCCGACACCTCCTCCACCACCGCGATCGCCAACGACTACGGCGTCCAGGAGGTGTTCGCCCGCCAGACCGCCGCGCACGGCCGCCCCGGCGACGTGCTCCTGCTGCTGTCCACCAGCGGCGCCAGCGCCAACCTGCTGGCCGCCGCCGACCGCGCGCACCGGCTCGGCATGACGGTGTGGGCGCTGACCGGACGGGCCCCCAACCCGCTGCAACTCGGCGCGGACGCGGCGCTGTGCGTCGACGCCCCCGTCGCCGCCACCGTCCAGGAACTGCACCTGGTCGCCGTCCACATGCTCTGCGAGGCCTTCGACCGGGCCGTCGAACGGGGGGAGGCCGACCACGGGGTGGCCGGCGCCGGCGCCGGCGACCGGGCGGACACCGGGGGCAGGCCGGGGGCCGAGGGCAAGCGTGTCGCCGATTGCCGAGGGGGACTCGACGGCGGGCCGGACGCCGGTGATCGGCCGGGCACCGATGGCCGGCCGGACGCCGACGGCAAACCCGGTGTCGTGGGGCGGCTCGTGGGCCGCGCCCGCACCGTCGGCCGGGCCACGCCCGGCGCGCCCGTAGCCCCCAGGAAGGGACACCCATGACCGCCTCCCCAACACCCCTGGTCGTCGTGGGCGACGCCCTGCTCGACCACGACCTGTGCGGCCGGGCCGAGCGGCTGGCACCGGACGCGCCCGTCCCCGTCGTCCACGGCACCCGGCGCAGCTCCCGCCCGGGCGGCGCCGCCCTCGCCGCCTGCCTCGCGGCGGCCGACGGACGTCCCGTCACCCTGGTCACCGCCCTCGGCGCCGACGCCGCCAGCGACACCCTGCGCGAGCTGCTGGCAGGCCGGGTCGGCCTGGTCGAGGTGCCGCTGGAGGGCACCCTGAGCAGCAAGACCCGCGTCCTGGCCGGGGACCGGCCGCTGCTCCGCCTCGACGACGGCGAGGGCCGGGCCCGCGAGGCGACCCAGGAGGCGGTGTCCACGATCGCGGCGGCCCGGGGTGTCCTCGTCGCCGACTACGGCCGCGGTACCGCCGACGTCCTCCGGGACGCCCTCACGCACACGGCGGCCCCCGTCGTCTGGGATCCGCACGTGCGCGGCCGGCCCCCGGTCCCCGGCGTCCGCCTGGCCACGCCCTCGGCCCAGGAGGCCCGCGCCTTCGCCCGGCGGCTCGACGACGCCGAGCCCGGCGACGCGGCCGGGCTGCGCACCGCCGCCCGGGACGCCCGTGCCCTCGTGCGGGCCTGGCGGGCCCAGGCCGTCGCGGTGACCCTCGGCGAACGCGGCGCCCTGCTCTCCCACGGCGAGACCCCGCTGCTCGTGCCCACCCCGGCCGCCGCCACGGGCGACCCCTGCGGTGCCGGCGACCGGTTCGCCGCAGCCGCCGCCGGCCGGCTCGCCGACGGCGCCCTCACCGAGGCCGCCGTACAGGCCGCCGTCCACGCCGCCACCCGCTACGTCGCCGAGGGCGGCGCGCGCGCGGTCGCCGTCCCGGACCAGCCGGAGACGGCCGAGGAGGCGCCGGGTGACGGCGACACCACCGCGGCTGCCGTGCGCACGGCCGCGCGGGTGCGGGCCGCGGGCGGCACCGTGGTCGCCGCGGGAGGCTGCTTCGACCTGCTGCACGCCGGGCACGTCGCCCTCCTCCAGGCCGCCCGCCGGGCCGGGGACTGCCTCGTCGTGTGCGTCAACTCGGACGCCTCGGTACGCCGCCGCAAGGGCGACGGCCGCCCGCTCGTCCCGGCCGCCGACCGGGTGCGGGTGCTGCGGGCCCTGGAGTGCGTGGACGCCGTCGCCGTGTTCGACGAGGACACACCCGAACGCATCCTCGGCGAACTGCGCCCGCACATCTGGGCGAAGGGCGGCGACTACGCCCGGACCCGGCTGCCCGAACAGCCCCTCGTGGAGAGCTGGGGCGGCCAGGTCCTCCTGCTTCCCTACCTCGACGGCCGCTCCACCACCGGCCTCGCCCGCCGCGCGGCCCTGGCCCCGGCACCCGCGGGAGGAGACACGAGGTGAGCGCGGCGCAGCCCCTGGTGGGGCCCGGGGCCCACGGTCCGGCCGGCCAAGCGCCGGCCGAGCGAGCCCGGCACGCGCTGGGCGAGGGAGACCGGCTGGTGGGCGCCGGGTGCCTCACGCGTGCCGCGCTCCGGACTGCCGTGCCGGCTGAGGGCGTGGGCGCCGGGTGTCTTCGGCACGCCGTCGCAGGCGTGTGTGTCCCGCCCATGTCGCGCGCCCCCGGCCGGAACGGACCGTCGGTCCCGGGCGCAAGCGGCCCGCCCCGCACCCCCGGCCGAGGCGCGCCGCCCGCTCGGGTGGTCGGTGCCGGCGAGCGGAGCCCGGCCCGCCGTCCGTCCCTGGCTTCCGCACGCAACGGAGGACCCACTCGGTGACCCGCACCCCGATCTCTGCCCCGGACCCCCCGACCATCCTGGTCCTGCGCGCCCTGGGCCTGGGCGATCTGCTGGCCGGTGTGCCCGCGCTGCGGGGCATCCGGCGGGCCTTTCCCGGCCACCGGGTCGTCCTCGCCCAGCCGCCAGGGCTGACCGAACTCGCCCTGGAGACCGGGGCGGTCGACGCCGTGTTCCCGGCCGAGGCACCGGGCCGCGCGGTGCCGGACCTCGGCCACTGGCCCGGCCCGCCCCCCGACGTGGCGATCGACCTGCACGGCAACGGCCCCGAGAGCCGCGACGCGCTCGCCGCGCTGCGTCCGCGCAGGCTGCTCGCCCACGCCTGCCCGGACGGCCCGCCGTGGCGGGACCAGGCGAACGAACGGGACCGCTGGTGCGCCTTCCTGCACGGCTACGGCATCGCGGCCGACCCCCTGGACCTACGGCTGCCCCGGCCCGCCACGCCGTCCCCGGCCCCCGGCGCGGTCGTCGTGCACCCCGGCGCGGCCTCGGGCTCCCGCCGCTGGCCGGGGGAGCGGTTCGCCGCCGTCGTACGGTGTCTGCGCGCCGCGGGCCACCACGTGGTGCTCACCGGCGGCCCCGGTGAGGACGCCCTGATCCGCTCGGTCGCCGCACGCGGCGGCCAGCGCGGCTGCGACGTGCTGACCGGCGGCCTGCCGCTCGGGGAACTGTCCGCGCTGGTCGCCGGCGCGTCCCTGGTGCTCAGCGGCGACACCGGCCTCGCCCATCTCGCGGTGGCCCACGGCACCCGCTCCGTCACCCTGTTCGGACCGGTCTCCCCGCGCCTGTGGGGGCCACCCCCGAGCCCGGACCACCTCGCCCTGTGGAAACCCGGCCCGCCCGGCGACCCGCACGGCCGCACCCCCGACGCGCGCCTGCTGCGCATCCGCGCCGGTGAGGTCGCCGCCGCCTGTCTGACGCTGCTGCGGGACGCGCGCGGCCGGCAGCGGCAGGCGGGACCGGAGGCGGCACATGTCCACTGAGCGATCCCCGGACCGCGTGCACCGGCCCACGGCCCCGGGCGACCCGCGCATCACGGTCGCCGTCATCACCCGCGACCGCAGCGCCAGCCTGATGCGCACCCTGGCCGCGCTGGCCGCGCTGCCCGAGCGGCCGCCGGTCATCGTCGTGGACAACTCCCGCGACGACACCACGCGCCGTGCCGTGGCCGGGCACCCGGCGATCGCCCGCCTGCTGCGGCCCGCCGCCAACACCGGCGCCCTCGGCCGCAACCTGGCCGTCCGGCACGCCGGCACCCCCTACGTCGCCTTCAGCGACGACGACTCCTGGTGGGAGCCGGGGAGCCTGACCCGCGCCGCCGACCTCCTCGACGAGCACCCCCGGCTCGGGCTGCTCGCCGCCCGCACCCTGGTCGGCGACGAAGCCGCCGAGGACCCCCTCAACGCGGTGCTCGCCGCCTCCCCGCTGCCGCTGGAACCGGACCTGCCCGGCCGCCCGGTGCTCGGTTTCCTCGGCTGCGCCTGCGTGGTCCGCCGTGAGGCCTTCCTGAGCGCCGGCGGCTACCACCCGCTGCTCTTCTTCGGTGGCGAGGAGACCCTGCTCGCCTACGACCTGGCCGCCGCGGGCTGGGGCGTCGCCTACGAATCCTCCCTGTGCGCCCGCCACCACCCCGAGGACCACGACCGTACCGGCCGGTCCTTCCTCGTCCGGCGCAACCACGTGCTGACCACCTGCCTGCGCCGCCCCTGGCCGGTCGTCCTGCGCGCCGGAGCCGACCTCGCGCTGGACGCCGCGGCCGGCCGCCCCGGCGCGCGCCGCGCTCTGAAGGAGACCGTCGCCCGGTTCCCGGCCGCCCTCGCCCGCCGCCGGCCCCTGCCCCCACGCGTCGAACACGCCGCCGGCCTCCTCGACCGCGAGACGGCCGACCGCCCCCGGAGAGGCACCGGGCAATGACCGGGACACCCCCGAGGCTCACGCCCAGGACCTGCCTTGACACCCCACGAGAAGGCACCGCCCGAGCACCGCGACCCGCCCCGGCCACGCACGGGCAGGCGCCGGACGCCGACCACCCCCGGCGTGCGGGAAGGCGCCGGAGCATGACCACCCTCGACCGCCCCCCACGCAGAGGAGGCACCCCGGGACGACGACCACGACCACCCTCGACCGCCCGCACCCCCTACGGGCAGGCGCCGGACGAAGACCGCCCCCGACCCCCCCACGGGCAGGCGCCGGACGACGACCACCCCCGACCAGCCCCCACGCACGGGCAGGCGCCGGAGCATGACCACCCTCGACCGCCCCCCACGCAGAGGAGGCACCCCCGGACGACGACCGCCACCACCGCCGACCGCCCCCACCCCCCACGGGAAGGCGCCAGACGATGACGACCTCGACCCGCCCTGACCACTCACGGGGAGGCGCCAGACGATGACCGGCACCGCCTCCGAGGCCCCTACCCGGATCGCCCCCGACGACCGTACGACCGTCGTCCTGATCACCCACAACCGCCGTGACGAACTGCTGCGCACCCTCGCCCTGCTGCGCCGGCTGCCCGAGCGGCCGCCCGTGATCGTCACCGACAACGCCTCCACCGACGGCACCGCCGAAGCGGTCGCCCGGGACTTCCCCGAGATGACGCTGCTGCGCCCCGGCCGCAATCTCGGTGCCATCGGCCGCAACCTGGCCGTGCAGCGGGTGCGCACGCCGTACGTCGCCTTCTGCGACGACGACACCTGGTGGGAGCCCGGCAGCCTGCGCCGGGCCGCCGATCTGCTGGACGCCAGCCCCCGGCTCGCGGGCGTCACCGCGCGGATCCTCGTGGAACCGGAGGGCACCGAGGACCCGGTCGTGCGCGAGCTGCGCGAGTCCCCGCTGTCCGGACCCGACTGGCTGCCCGGACCCGCCCTCGGCTCCTTCCTCGCCGCCGCCACCGTGCTGCGCACCGAGGCCTTCCGCGCCGGCGGCGGCTTCCACCCGGGCCTGTGGCTCGGCGGCGAGGAGGAACTGCTCGCCTGCGACCTGCTGCGCCAGGGCTGGTGGCTCGCCTACGCCGAGGAACTCACCGTCCACCACCACGCCTCCCGGCTGCGCGACAGCACGGCCCGGCGGGTCCTCGGGCTGCGCAACACGCTGTGGTTCACCTGGCTGCGCCGCCCGCTGCTGCCGGCGCTCCGCCGTACCGGGCACCTCATCCGGACCGTGCCTCGGGACGCCGCCTCCGCCCGCGCGTTCGCCCACGCCACCGCCGGACTGCCGTGGGTGCTGCGCCAGCGCGACCCCGTACCGCCGGACCTGGAACGCCGCCTCGCCGCACTGGAACGGGCCCGCAGGGACTCACCCGCCCGGCGGTACGTCGGCTGAGACCCCGGCGGTACGACACGCCCGGGGACGTCGTTGCATCCCCTTCACGGCGCGGGCACAGTGATGTCCCGGTCAAGACGCGGCCGGCTGATCCTTCCTCCCCCTCCAGGAAGCCCGATCCCCGTGGAAACCCGATCACCCATGGAAGACGGTCAGCCGTCCCCTGCCCGCGTCCGCCCCGGCGGCCCGGCCCCGCTGCTCCTGCAGACCGTGCACGAGCACCGCCCGGGGCTCGGCGGCATCAGCGTCCTGAAAACCCGGGGCACGGTCGACGCCTCCAACGCCCGGCTGTTCTCCGAAGCCCTCGCCGAGCACGTGGCCCACGCCGGCCAGGCCGCAGAACACCCGCTGCTGGACCTGAGCGAGGCCTATCTCGCCTGTGCCGACGCGGTGCGCTCCCTGGACCGGGCGACCGGGGCCCTCGCCCGCACCGGCCGCGCCCTGTCCGTCGTACAGCCCCGGCCGCACGTACGGGAGGCCCTGACCTCGGCCGGCCTGCCGGGCATCCGGGTGCACGCCACCCTGGCGTCGGCCCTGGACGCCCTGACCTCCCGGGGACCGGCCCGGGAACGGGTGTGCGAGCCGGCGTACGAACCGGCCCGCCCGGAGCCCGGCGGCCTCGGCTAGCGACCGCGCGCCCCGCCGCTGCGCCGCACGGCGCGGTGGATGGCGCGGCCGACGGCCCGGGGCCTACCGTGCGGGATGCTGCGTAGGTCAGGAAGCGGCCGATCGAGTTCTTTGGGACGTCCTGTCTGGGTGATGCGATGAAACCTTCCTCCGGCCGACCTGCGGCACCGGCTCCCCTCGTGATCGAGTCCTCCGTCGTGGAGGGGCTGCCCGCCGAGGGCGCCCTCCTGCTGCGCATGTCGGGCAGCCTCGACGCCGACGGCGCCCAGGCCTGGTCGGAGGAGTTGCGCGGCCACCTGGAACAGGCGGACCGCGCCGGACTGCGCCCCGTGCTCGACATGGCGCACGTCCAGCTCGGCGGCGCCGCCGTGCTGCGCACGCTCAGCGAGACGACCCGGGCGCGCACGGGACGTCCCGACCTGATCATCGTCCGCGCCCGGCCCGGGGTCCGCGAGGCGGTGCACCTGGCCCGCCTGGACGGCGTCCAGCTGTACGCCACCCTGGACGAGGCACTGCGCGAGCTGGCCCGCGCCGCCTCCCGGGTGGAGGAGCTGCCCGCCTGGCGGTCGCAGATGGCGGACCCGCTGCGGCCCTCGTACGAGGACCTGTACAAGGAGGTCCGCGCGCTGCGCGCCCGGGTGCGCACCGCGCCGGTGATCGGCATGGCGCAGGGCACGCTCATGGTCCGCTACGGACTGCCGGACTCCGGCAGCGCCTTCCGGGCGCTGCGCGAGGCCTCGCAGCGGTTCAACGTGCCGCTGCGGGTCCTCGTCTCGGCCGTGGTGGTGGCCCGCCCCCCGGACGGCGACGTGTGGTTCCCGGGCCGCCGCTCGCTGCCGGTGCCGCAGCTGCGGATGCTGGCCCGCGGCGGCCGGGACCCCCGCTACCGGCGGCAGATGATCGACGCCGTCCTGCACGAGGCGCTGGCCATCGGCCGGGCGCCCGCCGGGTACGTGCAGTTCGTGGACCCTGCCGTGAACGCCCTGGTGCTGGAGACCCACTACGGCTGCGCGGAGACGCTCCTCGACCAGCTCGTGCGCGGCCGGGGCGACGGCACGGCCGACGCGGCGGCCCGGCTGCGGGGCCGCCAGGTGAGCGTGCCCGACGTCGCGACGGACGCGCAGCTCTCCGACGACTGCCGGCGCGTGCTGCTGGCCACCGGCACCCAGGCCGTGCACAGCATTCCGGTACTCTCCTCCGCCGGCGCGTGCACCGGCGTGATCACCCTGCACTGGCCCGACGCCGGCCACCGGACGTCCGCCGCGCAGGCCGAGGCGTTCGCCCTGCTCGCCTCGGACACGTCGGCCTGGCTGAGCTGGTACCACCGCTCGGTGCTCCTGGACGCCCTCGAACACCTCCACCGGGCGCTGACCCGCCCGGCGTCGTGAGCCCGGTCCGCCGCCGGTGTGCGTCACCCGCGGCCCTCTGGGAACCCGGATCCCGAACGGAGCACGCACCATCCGGAGGGAGTCCGGCGCATGTCCAATCCGCAGCAGCCCGAACAGCGGCGCAGTGACAAGGGTGGCGCCACCCCGCAGGACAGCGGTGAGCTGAAGGCCCGCCAGCCGGCCGGGCGGGACGCGGGTGGCCGCCCGCACGGCTCGGACAAGGGCGGCAAGGGCGGGGGAGAGGGCGGCGGGGTGCCTCCGGCACAGCAGCCCGACCACCCCTGATCCCGCCCATGCACGATGCCCTGCCGGACGGCCCCTCCGCGGGGCCGTCCGGCCTGTCCGGCCGGGGCCGGGCGCTCCGCGCTACGCTCCGGGGTATGCGGATCTCCGTCTCCTCCGACATGGACGAACCCGTGGCCCGTCTGCTGGTCGCGGAGCTGCGCCGCCGTGGCCACGAGGTCCGGGAGCACGGCGCGCTGCGACCCGGGGCCGACGCGCAGTGGGCGGTCTGTTCGGAGGCCGCCGCCCGGGACGTGGCCGAGGGCGCGGCCGACCAGGCGGTGGTGTGCTGCTGGACGGGCACCGGCGCGTCCATCGCGGCCAACAAGGTGCCGGGCGTGCGGGCGGCGCTGTGCACGGATGCCGGTACGGCCGACGGAGCGCGGCGCTGGAACGACGCCAACGTCCTCGCGCTGAGCCTCAGGCTCACCTCGGAACCGGTGCTGAAGGAGATCCTCGACGCCTGGTTCGCGGCCGAGCCCAGCCAGGATCCCGAGGACCGGCGGAACGTGGCCCGCGTCGGCCGCCTGGACGCCGCCCGGACGTCTTCCTAGGTCCTGTCGTCAAACTCCCGTCGTCCGCCCGGAGGGCGGGCCGCGCGGCGTCAGGTGCGTGCTCTCGGCGTGCCGGGCCCCGGCCCTCG
>NZ_JBFATL010000065.1:0-27391 GCF_040678315.1 Streptomyces sp. NPDC052721
CGTACTGGATGTACTTGGGTCGGGGCCCGGTGCGGCGAGAGTGCGTGCATGGCGTCGCGCGGCAGACGGGAGTTTGACGACAGGGCCTAGGCCAGACCCAGGGCCCGTCCGGCCGGTCACCGGGCCTGCGTGGTCATGGACGTGCGATGCGGCGGGTGTCATGATCAGGCTGACTTCGGGCGTCGGCCTGGTGCCAGGGGAGAAACCGTGAAGCTGTGTTCCGGGTCCGGCGCGCCTCGGGAGACCTGCCCGCCTCGGTCGTGTACGGCCTGCCCGGCCCTGGCGGCGCGTCCGGGCCGTCTACGAACGCGCCGGATTCCGGCTCACCGGTGTCACCGAGGTGATCCTCCTCGCCCGGATGGCCGACCTGCCGGGCGCCGAGCCGTGCCCCGGGGTCACGGTCGAGCGCACGGTGGGGGAGTGCGCCACCCGCTTCACCGCCCGCACGGACGCGGGCGCCGTCGGCTTCGTCGAGACCGACACCTCCCTGGCCCGCCCGAACGCCACGCGCGCGGCGCAGGCCTGGCCGACATCGGCAACCTGCACGTCGAACCCGCCCACCAGGGGCAGGGCTGGGAGCGCCGACTGCTCGGCCACGCCGCCGACTGGCTGCGGCTGTGCGGGACGGACCGCGTACTGGCCTACGAGCGCGCCGAGGACACGGCCGCGATCGAACGCCTCCTCGACGCGGGCTTCCATGAACTGACCCGCACGGACCGAGGCTGGGAACACCACCCTCGCTGACCGGACCCGTGCCGTACGCGTCGGTCGGCCTAGGCCCTGTCGTCAAACTCCCGTCTGCCGCGCGACGCCATGCACGCACTCTCGCCGCACCGGGCCCCGACCCAAGTACATCCAGTACGAGGGCGGGGGCCCGGCACGCCGAGAGCACGCACCTGACGCCGCGCGGCCCGCCCTCCGGGCGGACGACGGGAGTTTGACGACAGGACCTAGATCCCCGGCCGGTACCGCAGTGGATGGTCCGCCGGGATCTCCACCAGGACGATCGGGGTGCCGTCCGGGTCGGCGATCCACATCTCGACCAGGCCCCACGGCTCCCGCACCGGAGGGCGGACGATCTCGACGCCCCGTGCCCGTAGCTCCTCGCCCGCGGCCGTCACGTCCTCGACCTGCATCCACAGCCGCGCCGCGGGCGAGGAGGGAGCCTCGGACCGGCCGGACACCTCCAGGAAGCCGCCGCCGAGGAAGTAGACCGTGCCGCGCTCGGGGCCGGTACCGAACTCCCGGTAGACGGACAGCCCCAGCTGCTCGCCGTAGAAGGCGCGGGAGCGTTCGGGGTCGGTGGGCCGGAGCAGGATCCGGCTGCTGAGTACATGCACCATGCGGGGGGAGCCTAGCGGCAGGGTTACCCTCATCGGTGGCTCAGCACGCCCGAGATCGGAGACCGCACTCATGGACACTCTCGCCACCGGACTCACCTTCAGGGATGCCACCGACGACGATGTCGACGCCCTCGTCGCACTGATCGAGTCGGCGTACCGGGGGGACAGCAGCCGGACCGGGTGGACCACCGAGGCGGACCTCCTGGAGGGACAGCGGACCGACCCGCAGGGCGTGCTGGAAGTGATCAAGGCACCCGGGAGCCGGCTGCTGACCGTCGAGCGGGACGGCCGTATCGTCGCCTGCTGCCAGCTGGAACACCGTGACGAACACGCCTACTTCGGCATGTTCGCCGTCAGCCCCACCCTGCAGGGCGCCGGCCTCGGCAAGATCGTCATGGCGGAGGCGGAGCGCCTGGCCCGGGAGACCTGGGGGGCCACCGAGATGCAGATGACGGTGATCTCCCAGCGGGAGGACCTGATCGCCTGGTACGAGCGCCGCGGCTATCGCCGTACGGGTCAGACGATGCCGTTCCCGTACGGCGACGAGCGCTTCGGCGTTCCGCAGCGCGCCGACCTGCGGTTCGAGCTGCTGGTCAAGCCGCTGGTGTGACGTCGCGGCAGGCGTCAGGGCCCGGACGCCCGGGTCACGCGGTGAACCGGCCCGTGCGCTTGATCTCCGGATAGTCGGTCGTCGCCCCGTCCAGCTCCAGCGCGCGGACCAGCCGCAGCTGGTCCTGCGTGTTGACCACCCAGCCGATGACCCGCAGCCCGGACGCGCGCGCGTGCTCGACGATCTCCAAGGTCAGCCGGCGGATGTTGAGACACACGGTGGCGGCCCCCACGGAGACGGCTCGGTCCACCACGTCGGTGCCGTACCGGCTCGCGACCAGCGCGGTGCGCACGCCCGGCACCAGCCGCGCGATCTCGGCGACCGCCTCGTCGTGGAACGAGGACACCTCGACCCGCGCGGTCAGGTCATGCGCGTGCATCACCCCGGCCAGTGCCCGCGCCGCCGCCACATCCTTGATCTCGGCCTGCAACGGCGTGTCCACCGCCTCCAGGACCTCCTCGAACACCGGCACCCGCTCCCCGCGGCCCGCGTCCAGGGCACGCAGTTCCGCAAGGGTCATCTCGGCGATCGGTCCGGAGCCGTCGGTCGTACGGTCCACCTCTGCGTCGTGCATGACGACCAGGGCGCCGTCCTTGCTCACATGCAGATCGAGTTCGATCAGGTCGAGGCCGGCCCGCTGCGCGGCGACGAAGGAACGAAGGGTGTTCTCGGGCTCGACGCCCATGACACCGCGGTGACCGATGGTAAGGAAGTTCAAGGTTCAACTCGCTTCCGTCGACGGCGGCTCGGCGACGCGCGGCCGACGGCCCCCGTACCGGACGTCGTCGTCCACGCGGCAGGCTCGCAGCCTAATGGCCGGGCCGCGCGTTGAACCCGTGGCTGCACCGGGCATCCGGCACCCGGACGGCCGCCGGCCGGCCGGTATCCATCGGATCATGACCGCACCCGGCTCGCACGTTGTCGCGGAAGTGAGCGTCGTCACGGTTTACGACAGGAAAAACATCGGTGACCAAGGTGGTGGACAGAATAATTTCCCGATCCTGCTCTTGCTGAGAGAAACCGGGTATGCATACGGTGTCTCTACGCGAGGTTCTCCTGTGGAGGATGGGACATGACGGAAATTCTTGTGCAGTCGGGTGTGGAGGATCGGGTTTCTCCACTGACCAGGGTGGTTGAGCACCCGGCCTGGCCCGTGCTCAAGGATGCCGTGGAGCAGATCCGGCCATGGCAGTCGAAGGACGGATCGATCGACTTCGACGCCGAGGCCGCCCCGGAGCGGGCCGACGCCGTGGCAGCCGTCGAGCGTGTCGCCGGCGCGGTCGAGCGGCTCTCCCCGCTCCTTCCGCATGACGCCGCCTACCACCGGGCGCTGGTGAAGGACCTCCGCCGCTGGGCCGAGGGCGGCTTCCAGGTGCCGGACTTCCTGGACTCCCTGCTGGCCTTCGATCCGGCCGCCAACCGCGCCGACGGCCTGCAGCACCTGGTCGTCTTCCCGATGTACACGCAGAACGGCAACCCGGACCGCAACCTGGAGGCGGTCGTGCTGCGCATGGTCTGGCCGGACTGGCTGGCCGAGCTGGAGCGCACCCGGTACGACAACCCGCTCTTCTGCGGCATCACCTTCGAGGACTTCACCTCGGGCTACGACACCAACTCCGCCGTTCTCTTCCCGGAGACGATCGCCGTCCGCGAGGCGCCGGAACGTTTCTCCTGGGGTGGCATCTTCTGCGACCGCGAGGCCGCCCGCTTCCGCCGCGTGACCGAGGCCGCCGTCGACATCCTGGGCCTGGAGCTGCCCGAGGACATCGCTGCGATGGTCCACGACCAGAAGCGCTGCGAAGAGGCCTTCGTGCTCTGGGACATGGTCCACGACCGCACCCACAGCCACGGCGACCTGCCGTTCGACCCGTTCATGATCAAGCAGCGCCAGCCGTTCTGGATGTACGGCCTGGAGGAGCTGCGCTGCGACCTCACCGCCTTCAAGGAGGCCGTGAAGCTCCAGGCGGACGGCGTCCCGCAGGCCCGTGACGTGCAGTACGCGGTGCTCTTCGACCGCATGTTCCGCTTCCCGGTCACCGGCGACCGCAACCGCAACTACGACGGCCTCGGCGGCCAGCTCCTCTTCGCCTACCTGCACAAGCACGACGTCGTCCGCTGGACCGACAACAAGCTCTCCATCGACTGGGAGCGCGCCCCGCAGGTCACCAACCAGCTGTGCGCCGAGATCGAGAAGCTCTACCGGGACGGCATCGACCGCCCGAAGCTGGTGCACTGGTTCGCCGGCTACCAGCTGGTCTCCACCTACCTCGCCCCGCACCCCGGCTCCAAGTGGGCCAAGGGTCCGGACGCCCTGGACCTGACCCAGCCCCCGCGCAAGCTCGTGGACGACGTGCTTCCGGACGAGTTTCCGCTGAGCATGTTCTATGAGGCGCTGTCCAAGAAGCTGAAGAATGTGATCGCCTCGACGAAGGGCATCACGGCGGACACCGCCGAGCGGATCGCCGCGTGAGCGACCGCCTCCAGAACACTGCTCAAAAGGGGAAGAACATGGTGGGGAACGGGTCTCTCAGCGGTGCGGTGATCGCGGTGGCGGGCGCGGGCGGACCCGCCGGGCACGCGACGCTGGTCCGGCTCGCCGAGGCGGGCGCCGTCGTCGTCGGCGCCGACAACAACCCGGAGCGCCTGGCGGAGTCCGTGGACGCGGCCCGCTACGCCCGCGGCGGCGCCGTCGTCACCGGCGAGACCGTCGACCTGCTCGACCTGCGCTCGGCCCGCGACTGGGCCGCGCGCATCGAGAAGGAGCACGGCCGGATCGACGGACTGGTCCACCTCGTGGGCGGCTGGCGCGGCAGCGCCACCTTCGCCGAGACCGACCTGGCCGACTGGGATCTGCTGGAGAAGCTGCTCATCCGCACCGTCCAGCACACCTCGCTCGCCTTCTTCGACGCCCTGCAGCGCAGCGACCGCGGCCGGTACGTGCTCATCAGCGCGGCCGGCGCGTCGAAGCCGACGGCGGGCAACGCGGCGTACTCCGCGGCCAAGGCCGCCGCCGAGGCCTGGACCCTCGCCATGGCCGACGGCTTCCGCAAGGCGGGGGGTGAGCAGGGCCCCCACTCGGCGGCTGCCATCCTGGTGGTGAAGGCGCTGGTGCACGACGCGATGCGCGCCGAACGCCCCAACGCGAAGTTCGCGGGCTTCACGGACGTCAAGGACCTGGCCGAGGCCGTCGAGGGCGTCTGGAACAAGCCCGCCGCGGAAGTGAACGGAAACCGTCTGTGGCTGACCGAGAAGCCGTGAACCCTCCGAAGACCGACGCGCGTCGCCACCACGACCCGCAGGTCCGCGGTTTCGCCAGTGACAACTACGCCGGAGCCCACCCGGAGGTGCTGGCCGCCCTGGCCCTGGCCAACGGCGGCCACCAGGTGGCGTACGGCGAGGACGACTACACCGAGAACCTCCAGCGGATCATCCGGAGCCACTTCGGTGCCACCGCGGAGGCCTTCCCGGTCTTCAACGGCACCGGCGCGAACGTCGTCGCGCTCCAGGCGGTCACCGACCGCTGGGGCGCGGTGATCTGTGCCGAGAGCGCGCACATCAACGTGGACGAGGGCGGTGCGCCCGAGCGCATGGGCGGGCTCAAGCTGCTCACCGTGCCGACGCCGGACGGCAAGCTCACGCCCGAGCTGATCGACCGGCAGGCCTGGGGCTGGGAGGACGAGCACCGGGCGATGCCCCAGGTCGTGTCGATCACCCAGAGCACCGAGCTGGGCACCCTCTACACGCCCGAGGAGATCCGCGCGATCTGCGAGCACGCCCACGCGCACGGCATGAAGGTGCACCTGGACGGTTCCCGGATAGCCAACGCCGCCGCCTCCCTGAACGTGCCCATGCGGACGTTCACCAACGCGGTCGGCGTCGACATCCTCTCCCTGGGCGGGACGAAGAACGGCGCGCTGTTCGGCGAGGCGGTCGTCGTCCTCAACCAGGACGCGGTGCGGCAGATGAAGCACCTGCGGAAGATGTCGATGCAGCTGGCCTCCAAGATGCGCTTCGTCTCCGTGCAACTGGAGGCCCTCCTCGCCAAGGACCTGTGGCTGCGCAACGCCCGGCACGCCAACGAGATGGCCCAGCGCCTCGCCGAGGGCGTCCGCGCGGTGCACGGCGTGGAGATCCTCCATCCGGTGCAGGCCAACGGTGTCTTCGCCAAGCTGCCGCACGACGTGAGCGAGCGGCTGCAGAAGCGGTTCCGGTTCTACTTCTGGGACGAGGGTGCCGGGGTGGTGCGCTGGATGTGCTCCTTCGACACGACGGAGGACGACGTCGACACGTTCGTGGCGGCGCTGAAGGAGGAGATGGCGCGCTAACCGCCGACTCTCACTCCAGCACTGCATAGGTATGCGATCACTCGAAAAATCATTGACGCTCGGGTGATCGCATTCCTATGCTCTGCGGGCATGGAGCTCATCCAGGACACCGCCGATCTGTCCGCTTATCTGGCCGCCGACGACGTCATCGACCACCATCATCCAGTGGTCCGTAAGACCGCCGCCCGCCTTGCGGCCGAGGTCGCCGACTCGTATGAATATGCGCGGGTCGCCTATGAATTCGTCCGGGACGCCATCCCGCACTCCCAGGACTCCGGCGACCTCCGCGTCACTTGGCGCGCCTCCGACGTGCTGACCTTCGCCACGGGCATCTGTTACGCCAAGTCCCACGCCCTGGCCGCCCTGCTGCGAGCCGAGGACATCCCGGCCGCCCTGTGCTACCAGCGGCTGACGGACGGCGAGGGCGGTCACGTGGTCCACGGCCTGGTCGCCGTCCGCTTCCACGGGGCCTGGCACCGGCAGGACCCTCGCGGCAACAAGCCGGGCGTCGACGCCCGGTTCTCCCTGGGTGGCGAGCGGCTGGCCTGGACCCCGGATCCCTCGTCCAATGAGATGGACTACCCGGTCCTGTACGCTGAACCACACCCGGTCGTTCTCGCCGCCCTGCGGGCCGCCCCCGACCGGCCGTACCTGTGGAAGACGCTCCCCAGCACCCTCTGAGGCGGACAGATGACCTTCACTCTCACCGTGTCCGACGAGGTCCGCGCCCTCGCTCCCGGCTTCACCCATGTCGCGGTCGAGGCACACGGCATCGTCAACGGGCCCAGCACCGAGGCGAGTTCGGCGCTGCTGGACGACGCCGCCCGCCGCCTCGCCACCCGCCTGTCCGGGCGCGCGCCGCACGAGGATCCGCACATGGCCGCCTGGCGCGAGGTGTACACCGCCTTCGGCGCCAAGCCCTCCCGCACCCGCAACTCCGCCGAGGCACTGGCCAAGCGGGCCCTGTCCGAGGCCGGACTGCCCCGGATCAACCTGCTCGTGGACCTGTACAACGCCATCAGCGTGGCCCGTCTGATCCCCGTCGGCGGCGAGGACACCGACCGCGTGCGGGGTGGGATGCGGCTGGTACGGGCCACCGGCGAGGAGGACTTCGTGACGGTCGCGGCCGGCGCGGAGGCGATCGAACACCCCGAGCCCGGCGGGGTGGTGTGGCGCGACGACGCCGGCGTCACCTGCCGCCGCTGGAACTGGCGCCAGGGCCCGCGCACCCGGCTCACCGAGGAGACGACCTCCGCCATCTTCCTCCTGGAGACCCTGGCCCCCGTGCCGGTCGAGGAGGCCCGGGCCGCGGCCACCGAACTCGCCGAACTCCTGGAGAAGTTCAGCCCTGGGGCACGCATCGAGGTGCATGAGCCGGTGTCTTCGGGGAGCGCCGGCTGAGGCTCGGCCGGGGGCGGGCGGAGGTGCGGGGCGCAGAGCGGTCAGGTCGTTGCGGACCGGCGCCCCGTACGCACGCGTCCGCCGGCTGCGAGTTGCCGACCTCAGGCGGCGGGACAGCGCGGCGGTCACCGCCTGGGTGGCCGACTCCGGGATCGGGACCGCGCGCGGCGAGTTTGAGCGAGGGATCGCCGGCTCGGGCCGGATGACCGCTGGTCTCGACCGTGGTGGGGGAACTGTGGCGGTGCGGTGCTCGGATGTGTCGGGAGCGTGGGGTCGCCGGCTCGGGCCGGCTGACCGCTGGTCTCGGCCGTGGTGGGGGCGCTGTGGCGGCTCCGCGCTCGCACGCGTCGAGGCGCGGTTGCGGCGCGGCACTGCCCGCCACCATCCGGTCGGCCCCGGGCCGACAGCACGTCGCCGCCGAACGCCGCGCCTCCTCGTTGGGCCGGTGAAGGGACGGCCGCGGTATGAGACGGCCGGGAGGCATCGGGCCGGATCCCGCCATGCCCCCGTGCCCCGCGTTCTGGCCGAGCGCCCAGCTCCGCCCGGCCATCGGCTCCCAATGCACCGGTTCACTCAGTGGCTGGTCGGCGCTGAGGCGACCGCAGGCCTCAGTGGGCCTCGGCCGTGCGCAGTTCCTCGGTCGTCGGTGCCGTGCCGCCCAGGTGGGTGGGGAGCCACCAGGTGTCCTCCGGGCCCTTGGGGCGGCCCGGGTAGGCGCGCTGGGCGGCGTCCAGGAGTTCCTGGACGCGGTCGCGCAGGCGGCGGGTGATGGCGCCGGCGTACTGGTCGCGCGGTGCCTCCACCGGCTCGCCCACGCGAATGGTGACGGGCAGGTGGCTGCGCTTGAAGTTGCGGGGGTGGCCCTTCGTCCACAGCCGCTGCGTGCCCCACACCGCCATCGGGATCAGCGGGACGCCCGCCTCCTGGGCCAGGCGGGCCGCGCCCGACTTGAAGCTCTTCAGCGTGAAGGACTGCGAGATCGTCGCCTCCGGGAACACCCCGATGACCTCACCGGAGCGCAGCGAGTCCAGCGCGTGCGCGTACGCCGCCTCGCCCTGCTTGCGGTCCACCGGGATGTGTTTCATGCTCCGCATCAGCGGCCCGGAGACCTTGTGCCGGAACACGGACTCCTTCGCCATGAACCGCACCAGGCGTTTCTGCGGCAGCGCGGCCAGGCCGTTGAAGATGAAGTCCAGATAGCTGATGTGATTGCTCACCAGCACCGCGCCGCCCGTGCGCGGGATGTTCTCCGACCCCTGGCAGTCGATCTTCAGATCCCAGACCTTGAACAACGTCTGGGCCAAACCGATGACGGGACGGTAGACCAGCTCTGCCATGGGCGGGGTGGACCCTTTCTGCTCTGCTCGGGAAAGGGGCTCCCGGCGGGAAAGTTACGCAGCCGTAGGTTTACGGCGCCTCGCAGATCGTGCCCGAAGAACGGACGGGGAGCCAGTCCTGGTGCCCCGCGGCGGCGAGATCCTCGTCACGTCGGCCTACATTCCACCGTGGATCCTCATGTCCCTTTACTCCACTCGTGTCCTCGTTCCCCGCGGAAGCGGGAACATGCCGGACCGGGACGGCGGTCGCGGCGTCCGGCGCACACCGGGAATCTTTGCGGTCGCGGGAGCGCTTGTGCCGAGGATGAGCGGGCGGCGCTCGCGGCGGCGGGCGCCCATGGAGTGCCACACGAGCGGCGGAAGGGGAGAACGCGGGTGCGCGGGCACGACGACGGCAGGCGGCTCGGTGCGGCCGAACTCGGCGGCGAACTGGGGGAGCGCGCCACGCTCGTGCAGTTCTCCAGCGCCTTCTGCGCACCCTGCCGGGCCACCCGGCGCGTCCTCGCCGAGGTTGCCGGACTGGTCCCGGGCGTGACCCACGTCGAGATCGACGCCGAGGCGCACCTGGACCTCGTACGCGAACTGGAGATCCTCAAGACGCCCACCGTCCTGGTGCTGGACGCCGGCGGACGGGTGGTGCGGCGCGCCACCGGACAGCCACGCAAAGCCGACGTCATCGCCGCGCTGGGGGAGGCCGTGTGAGCGGGTGTCAGGGAACGGTGAGGCATTTTCCAGATCCCGGAACCCGCTTGACTGCACACGCCACCTATCGTCAGCCTGACCGTATGCCGACCGAACTCCTTCTCTACGGGCGGGTCCACGTCGACCTGGCCCGCACCGCGAGCGCGCGCTGTCCGGGCCGTTGAGCTGCCACGGACCCACGCCCCGACTTTCGCAGAAGGACAGTTCCATGACGGCCACGCCCGACCTCGGCACCGCTCAGCTCGCCTCCCCCGACCTGCTGCGCTCCACCTTCCGCCGGCATGCCGCCGGTGTGGCGGTGATCACCGCGCGTGGCGCCTCCGGTCCGGTCGGCTTCACGGCCACCTCCCTGACCTCAGTCTCCGCCGACCCGCCGCTGGTCTCCTTCGGCGTCGGCACCGGTGCCTCCAGCTGGCCCGCGCTGGCCGAGGCCGACCACGTCGGCGTGCACATACTCGGCGAGCACCAGAGCGAGCTGGCCGCCACCTTCGCCCGCAGCGGCGCCGACCGGTTCGGCGCGCCGACCGTCTGGCGGGAGGGCCCGGAAGGCGTACCGGTGCTGGACGACGTGCTCGCCTGGCTGGTGTGCCGGATCGTCGGGCGGGTCCCGGCCGGTGATCACCGGATCGTGCTCGCCGAGGTGGTCCTCGGCGACCCCTCGGGCACCGGCCGCCCGCTCCTCTACCACCAGGGCCGCTTCAACGGCCTGCGGGATTGATCACGTCCTGATGGCCTCACCCCCTCCTGCGAGGCGGTCGAGTTCCGGTTACGCTGCGTTGCGAAGGTCACAGTTCAAAGCGCTTGCTTAGCGGGCAGGGACTGGGTGTACTGACGAGTAATATCTCGTTCGGAGCGCGCGGACGCCCCGACCGGGATCGGCCGCTTGAGGCGCCTATGCTGCCTGCAAGAGGCAGCCCGAAATGACGATGCAGTAGGAGAGCCGGCGTGAGCTTGAGGATCGTTGTCACTGTGAAGTACGTGCCCGACGCCACTGGCGACCGGCACTTCGCCGATGACCTGACCGTCGACCGCGACGACGTGGACGGTCTGCTCTCCGAGCTGGACGAGTACGCGGTCGAGCAGGCGCTGCAGATCGCGGAGAACGCGGACGACGCCGAGGTCACCGTCCTGACGGTCGGCCCCGAGGACGCCAAGGACGCGCTCCGCAAGGCCCTCTCGATGGGTGCCGACAAGGCCATCCACGTCGAGGACGACGACCTGCACGGCACCGACGCCATCGGCACCTCCCTGGTCCTGGCCAAGGCCATCGAGAAGGCCGGCTACGACCTGGTCATCTCCGGTATGGCCTCCACCGACGGCACCATGGGCGTCGTCCCCGCGCTGGTCGCCGAGCGCCTGGGCGTCCCGCAGGTCACCCTGCTGTCCGAGGTCTCCGTCGAGGACGGCACCGTCAAGGGCCGCCGCGACGGCGACGCCGCGAGCGAGCAGCTGGAGGCGCAGCTCCCGGCCGTCGTCTCCGTCACCGACCAGTCGGGCGAGGCTCGCTACCCGTCCTTCAAGGGCATCATGGCGGCCAAGAAGAAGCCGGTGGAGTCCTGGGACCTGTCCGACCTCGACATCGAGGCCGAGGAGGTCGGCCTGGACGGCGCGTTCACCAAGGTCGAGGCCGCGACCGAGCGTCCGGCCCGCACGGCCGGCACCATCGTCAAGGACGAGGGCGAGGGCGGCAAGCAGCTCGCTGAGTTCCTCGCGAGCCAGAAGTTCATCTGAGGTTCGCCCCCGCTGACCGCCCCTCAACTTCGTTTCGCAGGAGAGCAATCCCATGGCTGAAGTCCTCGTCTACGTCGACCACGTGGACGGTGCCGTCCGCAAGCCCACCCTGGAGCTGCTGACCCTGGCGCGCCGCCTCGGCGAGCCCGTCGCCGTCGCCCTCGGCAACGGCGCCGCCGACACCGCCGCCACGCTCGCCGAGCACGGCGCGGTGAAGGTCCTCACCCACGACGCGTCCGAGTACGCCGAGTACCTGGTCGTGCCGAAGGTGGACGCCCTGCAGGCCGCCTACGAGGCCGTCTCCCCGGCCGCGGTGCTGGTCCCCTCCTCCGCCGAGGGCAAGGAGATCGCCGCCCGTCTGGCGCTGCGCATCGGCTCCGGCATCATCACCGACGCCGTCGACCTGGAGGCCGGCGACGAGGGCCCGGTGGCCACTCAGTCGGTGTTCGCCGCGTCCTTCACCACCAAGTCCCGCGTCGTCAAGGGCACCCCGGTCATCACGGTCAAGCCGAACTCGGCCGCCGTCGAGGCCGCCCCGGCCGCGGGCGCGGTCGAGGCCCTGTCCGTGACCTTCTCCGACAAGGCGACCGGCACGAAGGTCACCGGCCGTACGCCGCGTGAGTCGACGGGCCGCCCGGAGCTGACCGAGGCCGCGATCGTGGTCTCGGGTGGCCGCGGTGTGAACGGCGCCGAGAACTTCGCGATCATCGAGGCCCTCGCCGACCAGCTCGGCGCGGCCGTCGGTGCCTCGCGTGCCGCCGTCGACGCCGGCTGGTACCCGCACACCAACCAGGTCGGCCAGACCGGCAAGTCGGTCTCGCCGCAGCTGTACATCGCCAACGGCATCTCGGGTGCGATCCAGCACCGCGCCGGTATGCAGACCTCGAAGACGATCGTGGCCGTCAACAAGGACGCCGAGGCCCCGATCTTCGAGCTGGTCGACTTCGGCGTGGTCGGCGACCTGTTCGACGTCGTGCCGCAGCTGACCGACGAGATCAAGGCCCGCAAGGGCTGAGTCCCTCCCGGCGCCATGAGGCCCCTGTGACCCCTGCGGTCATGGGGGCCTCGGTGCATTCTGATGGCGACGCACCTGTGCAGGACCACGGTCCGGACGGGGTGTTGACCAGGGGGAACCACCCGGATAACTTCGTTCTACGGATTGTTGATTCCGTAAAGCGGAAAACTGGAGGGTGTGGGATGGGTCAGCAGGAGAAGGTGGCGACGAGCCTCGCGGGTGCCGTCAGCGAGGAGATCAGCGCCTCCCTCGCACCGGTCGACGCGGAGCTGGAGCGCCGCTACCCCGGCGACCCCGGCACCCGGCAGCCCGTCCACACCGTGTACGTCCCCGGGGACGCCTTCGCCGCCGGCACCATCCGCTCCTGGGGCGACCAGGCACTCGCCCTGCTCGACGAACACGCCCCCGACGCGGCCTCCTTCGCGGCGGTCCTCGGCCTGTCCGACGAACTGGCCGAGCCGGTCTACTCCCGCGTCCGCGCCAAACTGGAGCGCGAGCCCGTCGAGGACCTGCGCGTCGACTTCGAGGACGGCTACGGCCCCCGACCCGACGCCGAGGAGGACGAGACCGCCGCCCGCGCGGCCCGTCTGATCACCGAGGCGTACGCCAAGGGCACGGCGGCGCCGTACATGGGCATCCGCATGAAGTGCATGGAGGCCGCCGTACGCGACCGGGGCATCCGCACCCTGGACGTCTTCCTCACCGGTCTCATGGAGGCCGGCGGCCTGCCCGAGGGTCTGGTCCTCACCCTCCCCAAGGTCACCTACCCGGAGCAGGTCGGCGCCTTCGTCCGGCTCCTGGAGGCCTTCGAGAAGGCGCACGGCCTGGACGCGGGCCGCCTCGGCTTCGAGATCCAGATCGAGACCAGCCAGGCCATCCTCGCCGCCGACGGCACCGCCACCGTCGCCCGCATGATCCAGGCCGCCGAGGGCCGCGCCACGGGACTGCACTACGGCACCTTCGACTACAGCGCCTGCCTCGGCGTCTCCGCCGTCCACCAGGCCAGCGACCACCCGGCCGCCGACCACGCCAAGGCGGTCATGCAGGTCGCGGCGGCCGGCACCGGCGTCCGCGTGTCCGACGGCTCCACCAACGTCCTCCCCGTCGGCCCGACCGCCCAGGTCCACGACGCCTGGCGCCTCCACTACGGCCTCACCCGCCGCGCCCTCGCCCGCGCCTACTACCAGGGCTGGGACATGCACCCCGGTCACATCCCCACCCGTTACGCGGCCGTCTTCGCCTTCTACCGGGAGGGCTTCGAGCAGGCGGCGGCCCGCCTCACCCGGTACGCCAACCGGGCCGGCGGCGACGTCATGGACGAGCCCGCCACCGCCAAGGCCCTCAGCGGCTACCTGCTGCGCGGCCTGGACTGCGGCGCCCTCGACATCGCGGAGGTCGCCCGCCTCACCGGCCTGAGCCGCGCCGACCTGGAGAGCTTCGCCAGCCCCCGCCGCGGCGACCTGACAGCCTCCGCCCAGTAACCGGCCCGGCCACGCCCCGCCCGGCCCGCGTCCAGGAGGCGGAGCGACGGTGCCTTCCGCGAGGGCCCGCTCCCCCCGGAGCGGGCGTGCTCAGTCCGCCGGCGGCAGTTCGCCGGAGCCGCGGGTGATCAGGCGGGTCGGAAGCTCGATGCGTTCGGGGGCGAGGAGGGTGCCGTCGAGCTGGCGGAAGAGGCGTTCGGCGGCGGTGCGGCCCAGGGCCGCCGCGTCCTGGGCGACGACCGTGACGCCGGGCTGGAGCAGGTCGGCCAGCTCGATGTCGTCGAAGCCGACGAGCGCGACCGGGCGGGACCGCTCGGCGAGGACCCGGATCACGGTGACCGTCACCCGGTTGTTGGCGGCGAAGATCGCGGTGACCGGGCCGGCGCCGGACAGCATCTCCTCCGCCGCCCGGCGCACCCGCTCCGGGTTCGTCGCGCCGAGGGACGTCCAGCGCTCCTCGACGGCTATGCCCGCGTCCTCCATGGCCGCCCGGTAGCCGCGCAGCCGCTCCGCCGCGGTGTGGATGCGGGGCATGTCACCGATGAAACCGATCCGGCGGTGGCCGTGCGCGATCAGGTGGGCGACCCCGTCGCGGGCGCCGCCGTAGTTGTCGGACAGCACCACGTCCGCGTCGATCCGCCCGGCCGGGCGGTCCACGAACACGGTCGCCACACCCGCCCTGATCTCCGGCTCCAGATAGCGGTGGTCGTCCCCGGCCGGGATCACCACCAGACCGTCCACCCGGCGCGCGCACAGCGCCAGCGCCAACTCCTGCTCGCGCTCGGGGTCCTCGGCGCTGGAGCCGTTGATCAGCAGGGCACCGTGCGCGCGGGCCACCTCCTCGACGGCGCGGCTGAGCGGGCCGTAGAACGGGTCCGCGAGATCCTCCAGCACCAGGCCGATGCTCGCGGTACGGCCCTTGCGCAGCACCCGGGCGCTGTCGTTGCGGCGGAAGCCGAGCGCCTCGATCGCCTCCTGCACCCGGCGTTCGGTGTCCGGGGTGACCCCGGGCTCACCGTTGACCACCCGGGAGACCGTCTTCAGTCCGACCCCGGCGCGCGCCGCCACGTCCTTCATCGTCGGGCGGTTGCCGTACCGGTTCCCGGGAAGGCGGTCTGCGCGGCGGGTGGTCTCGGGCACGATGCGTCTGTCCTGTCTCTCGTCCGACTCGTCCACGGGGGGTGGTGCGCGATCCGTGGGCTTGTATGAGGATGTGGCGTCGAGCATAGAGCCTGGACAACGTTGTCAGATGCGCGAGAGACTGTCCACCGCTGTCTCCGGCCTGCGCCCCCACCGCCCGACCGGCCTGCTTTTCTTTGGTTTTCAAGCTTGAACGGGGAGATCTGACTCTGATGCACACCGACCTCGTGGCGGCCCTGGACATCGGCGGCACCAAGATCGCCGGCGCGCTGGTGGACGGCGGCGGCCGGATCCTGGCCCGGGCCCAGCGCGCCACGCCCGCCCAGCAGGACGGCGAAACGGTCATGCGGGCCGTGACGGAGGTGCTCGGCGACCTCGCCGGGTCGCCCCTGTGGGGACGCGCGGGCGCGCTCGGCATCGGCAGTGCCGGCCCGGTCGACGCCTCGGCGGGCACCGTCAGCCCGGTGAACGTGCCGGGATGGCGCGACTTCCCGCTGGTGGACCGGGTGCGTACGGTCACCGGGGGCCTGCCGGTGGAACTGATCGGCGACGGTGTCGCGATCACCGCGGCCGAGCACTGGCAGGGTGCCGCACGCGGCCACGACAACGCGCTGTGCATGGTGGTCTCGACGGGTGTCGGCGGTGGCCTGGTACTGGGCGGGCGCCTGCATCCCGGTCCGACCGGCAACGCCGGGCACATCGGCCACATCAGCGTCGACCTGGACGGCGATCTCTGCCCGTGCGGCTCGCGAGGCTGCGTGGAGCGGATCGCCAGCGGCCCGAACATCGCCCGCCGGGCCCTGGAGCACGGCTGGCGCCCCGGACCCGACGGTGACACGTCGGCCGCCGCGGTGGCCGCCGCCGCCCGCGCGGGCGACCCGGTGGCCCTGGCGTCCTTCGAGCGGGCGGCGCAGGCGCTCGCCGCCGGTATCGCGGCCACCGCGACCCTGGTCGAGATCGACATCGCGGTGATCGGCGGGGGCGTCGGCAAGGCGGGCGACGTCCTGTTCACGCCCCTGCGCAAGGCCCTCACCGACTACGCGACGCTGTCCTTCGTGCGGCACCTCGCCGTCGTACCCGCGCAGATGGGCACCGACGCGGGCCTGGTCGGCGCCGCCGCGGCGGCCCTGACCCGCACCCCGGACGCGACGGCGGCGACCCGGTAGGGTTCGCCGGCTCCGGCGGCGAGGCGTCGGGGGTTGCTGGGTCGGGTGGTGAGTCGTCACGGGTTCGCCGGACCGGGTGGTGAGGCGTCGGGGGTTGCTGGGTCGGGCGGTGAGTCGTCACGGGTTCGCCGGACCGGGTGGTGAGCCGTCAGGGGTTGCTGGGTCGGGTGGTGAACCGTCAGGGGTTGCTGTGTCGGCGGTGAGCCGTCGGGGGTTCGCCGGCTCCGGTCGTGAGGCGCGCCCGGGGCTCGCTGGATCAGGTAGGCGACCCAGCGGAGCCCCGGGCCGAGCTGCGAGCGAAGCCCCGGGTCAGCAGGTGAGGCGGGCGTCCGCCCAGTCCGCGTGGTCCGAGTCGACGCCGTCGCCGCCGTCGGTGACCACCAGCCGTACCACCTGGGCGCCGGTGACGTCGGCGGTGAGCGGCTGGGCGGGCATCGCGTTGGTGAGGACGCCGGTGGACGCGGCCTTCGTGCCGTCGGCCCAGATCTCGAAGGCGACGGTGCCGTTCGCGCCCTTCTCGTCGTCCACGCCGACCTCCGCGGTCACCTTCTCGCAGGCCTTGCCGGTGTAGAAGGAGATGTCGCTGAGCGCGTGGACGCCGAGCCCCTTCGCGTACACCGTTCCGCCGATGGTGAGCGGGTGCCCGTCACCGGCGGCGCTCTCCCCGTTGCTGGTGTTCCGCTCCACCGGCCCCCAGCCGCTGGTCGCCGACAGCCACGGCAGATCGCCGAGGTACGACGTCCCGGCGGGCGGCGGCACGACGACGGACGCGGTCAGCGGAAGGGTGCTGGTGACCGGTGTGCCGGACGGCGAGCGGTAGCTCGTCGTGAGCGTGAGGCCGTAGGAGCCGGTCGGGGTGCCGGACGGCGCGGTCACCCGCCAGCCGGTGCGCAGCGTCCCACCGGGGGCGAGGACAGCGGCCGAGGTCGCCGAGGTGGGCCGTACGGTCCAGCCGGCGGGGCCGGTCAGCGACACGGAGACCCGCCGCGCGGGTGTCCGGCCGAGGTCGGTGACGGTGCTGGTGAGCGTGGCCGGGGTGGCCGCCTCCAGCAACGGGCTGCCGTCCAGACCGAGTTCCACGGCCGGCGGATGGTCGGCCCAGCGGGGATCGGCCGAGACGCGCAGCAGGACCGTGCCGTGGGCCGGGACCGTGGCGGCGATGGTGCCGGCGGTGTTGTACGTGCGGTGCTGCCACAGGTCGCGCAGGGCGTAGGCGTCGGCGTCCGGCAGGCCGACGGCGCCGGCGCTGGTGGCGATCCGCTGGGCGGTGCCGGATTCGTTGAAGAGGGCCACCGCGCGGCTGCCGTCCTTCATCTCCTTGGCGACGACCCAGCGCCCGCCGCCGGACGAGACGACGGTGCCCTGCTTGCCGAGCGGGTCCTGGTCGACGGCGATGACCTCCTTGTTGCCCAGGATGTCGTACGTCGCCTCGGAGGCCTTGCGCAGGTCGGTGCCGATGAGCAGGGGCGCGGCCATGACCGACCAGAGCGAGAAGTGCGAGCGGTACTCGGTGTCCGTCATGCCGCCGTTGCCGACCTCCAGCATGTCGGGGTCGTTCCAGTGGCCGGGACCGGCGTGCGGCGCGAGCGGGAGGTTCTGCTTCAGGATCGACAGCATCGAGCTCCAGCTGTCGCTGATGTCACCGGTGGTCCGCCACAGGTGGCCGACGTCCGAGGCCCACTCCCAGGGCTTGTTCTGGCCCCACTCGCAGATGCTGTAGACGATGGGCCGCCCGGTCGCCTTCAGCGCGTCACGCATGGTCCGGTAGCGCTGCTGGGCGTCGACGCCCTGGTTGTTGCAGTTGTCGTACTTCAGGTAGTCCACGCCCCAGTCGGCGAACTGCCGCGCGTCGCTGTACTCGTGGCCCAGGGCGCCCGGAAAGCCCGCGCGGTCGCAGGTCTTGGTGCCGGCGCTGGTGTAGATGCCGAGCTTGAGCCCCTTGGCGTGGACGTAGTCCGCGACCGCCTTGATCCCGTCGGGGAAGCGCACGGGGTCGGGCACCAGCTTGCCGTTCGCGTCGCGGTCCGGCAGCGCCCAGCAGTCGTCCAGGTTGACGTACTGGTAGCCCGCGTCCTTCAGGCCCTTCTCCACGAAGAGGTCCGCGATGCCCTTGACCATGGACGCGTTGAAGTCGGCGCGGCAGTGGGTGGAGTTCCAGTTGTTGAAGCCCATCGGCGGGGTGAGGGCGAGTCCGTCGGCCAGGGCGGGCGCGGCGGGGGTCTCGGCGGGGGCCGCCAGGGCGGGGGCGGCGAGGCCCGCCGCGCACAGCAGGCCGGCGGTGAGCGCTCCGGCCACTCTCCGGCGCATGGTGCGGGTCGTGCGGGTGTGAGGGTGACGCATCGTTGACGTCCTCCGACTCGCGAAACCGGGATGACTGCATGTACGCGTCATCGGTGCGCGTTTACGGTAGGACGTGTCTGACTGTGTTGGAAGAGGGCTGTCAGATGTTCGGCTGTGTTTGCTTCGGGGGGCCCACTGGGTGCGCGCGAACCGCAGCGTGACTCCTGGCCCCTCCGCGCAGTTGATCAGCGCATGAAGAAGCGCAGCATGCTCGCCATCGCCACCCTCGCCGCCGGATTCGTCGTGGCCGCCGTCACCCCGTCCCACGCGGCGGAGGACGGAGCCCTCGGTGACCTCAACGTCTCGGACACCCTCGACACGGCCGGTCACCTCGTCGCCCAGGACAGCCCGGACGTCCACCACGACGCCCTCGGACACGAGTAACCCCCGACGGCGTACGGCGCGCGTGCCGGTGTCCCCGCCGCAGGGGGCACCGGCACTCCCGTGTGCGCGCGGACAGGCGCCCTCAACGGGAGGGGGTTTCCGTGGCAGGGTGGAGCGGGCAAGCCTCAGGGGGCCGACACAGGAGGGGGAGTCCGTGACCGTCGTCTGGATCAACGGCGCGTTCGGTGCGGGGAAGACCACCACGGCACGCGAACTGATCGAACTGATCCCGAACAGCGCGCTCTTCGACCCCGAGGTCATCGGCGGGGCGCTCACCCACCTGCTGCCGCCCAAGCGTCTGGCCGAGGCCGGCGACTTCCAGGACCTGCCGATCTGGCGCCGGCTGGTGGTCGACACCGCCGCCGCGATGCTCGCCGAGCTGGGCGGCACTCTCGTGGTGCCCATGACCCTGCTCCGCCAGGAGTACCGGGACGAGATCTTCGGCGGTCTCGCCGCCCGCCGGATCGCCGTGCACCATGTGCTGCTCGCCCCGGCTGAAACGATCCTGCGCGAGCGTATAGCCGGGCGGGACACACCGCCGGACGTGCCCGACGGCGAGATGCGCACGCGGCAGTGGTCGTACGACCACATCGAGCCCTACCGTGCCGCCCTCGCCTCCTGGCTCACCGTCGACGCCCACCCGGTCGACACCAGCGACCTCACCCCGTACGAGACCGCCGTCCGCATCGCCGACGCCGTCGGCAGCGGGGCCGTACCCGCCTGCGACATCGTGCAGACCCCCGAGCCGACCGCCGAGACGCTCGCCGCCGGCGTGCTGCTCTTCGACGAACACGACCGGGTGCTGCTGGTCGACCCCACCTACAAGCCCGGCTGGGAGTTCCCCGGTGGTGTGGTGGAGCGGGGCGAGGCGCCCGCCCGCGCCGGGATGCGCGAGGTCGCCGAGGAGACCGGGATACACCTGCGCGAGGTGCCCCGGCTGCTCGTCGTGGACTGGGAACGGCCCGCCCCGCCCGGGTTCGGCGGGCTGCGGCTGCTGTTCGACGGGGGCCGGCTGGAGTCCGGGGAGGCATCCCGGGTGCTGCTGCCCGGCCCGGAGCTGCGCGCCTGGCGGTTCGCCACGGAACAGGAGGCCGCCGCGATGCTGCCGCCGGTCCGCTACGAGCGGCTGCGCTGGGCGCTGCGCGCCCGGGAGCGGGGCAGCGCGGTCTACCTGGAGGCGGGGGTTCCGGTCGGCTGACCCGGCGCAGCGACGATCGAGCGGAGTGCGGCGGTGGCGCCGCTCAGGACCGGATCGCCGTGGCCGAAGCAGGCCACCTCCGCCCCGAGGTCCGCCAGTCGCCGGATCGAGGCGAGCAGGTGGGTCCGGTCCAGGTTGAGCACCCCCGCCATCGGCGTCCCGTCGTCCGGCGCCGCCGCCACCGTGTCCCCGGTGAAGAGCACGCCGTGCGCGGGCAGGAACAGCGCGATGCTGCCGTCGGTGTGCCCCGGAACGTGCACCACCCGCGCCCCGCCGCCGAAGCCGAGGACGTCTCCGTCCGTCACCTCGGTGAGGGAGGGCGGGGGCACTGGGGCGCCCTCGGGCAGGTGCCGGGCCGCCTCCGCGTGGATCGGCAGCTCCCAGTCCTCGAACCGCGGCGGCGGGCCCGGCCGTTCACCCCGTACGAACGGCGCGTCCAGAGGGTGCGCCAGCACCTCGGCCCCGCTCAGCGCGGCGAACTCCCCCGCCCCGCCCACGTGGTCCTCATGGAAGTGGGTGAGCACGATACGTCGTACGTCCCGGGGCGCGTGCCCCAGGGCGGTGATCGCGTCGGCGATCGTCCGGCCGGAGCCGATCAGACCCGCGTCGATCAGGGTCAGCTCGTCGCCGTCGCGCCAGAGGTAGGCCTGGCCGACCGGGAAGCGCAACAGGTGCAGGCGGGGCAGCAGTTCGATGACGTCCATGCGCCGACCGTAGGGAGGGCGCCCGCCCGGGGACGAGGGCCCTCTGCCGTGGGCAGAACGGTTCAGCTCGCCGCGTAGTTGCGCAGGAACAGCGCCTCGGCGACCGACAGCCGCTCCAGCTCCTCGGGGGACACGCTCTCGTTGACCGCGTGGATCTGCGCCTCCGGCTCGCTCAGCCCGATGAGCAGGATCTCCGCCTTCGGGTACAGACCGGCGAGCGTGTTGCACAGCGGGATGGAGCCGCCCTGGCCGGCGTACTGCATGGTCTCGCCCGGGTAGGCCACCGCCATCGCGTCGGCCATCGCCTGGTAGGCGGGGCTGGAGGTGTCGGCGCGGAACGGCTGGCCCTGGCCGATCTGCTCGGTGCTGACCCGGGCGCCCCACGGGGTGTGCGCCTCGATGTGCGCCTGGAGCAGCCGGGTGGCCTCCGCCGCGTCCACGCCCGGCGGCACCCGCAGACTGATCAGGGCGCGGGCGCTCGACTGCACCGACGGGGTGGCGCCCACGACGGGCGGGCAGTCGATTCCGAGGACGGTGACCGCCGGGCGGGCCCAGATGCGGTCGGCGACCGACCCGTGACCGATCAGCTCGACGCCGTCCAGCACCTTGGCGTCCGTGCGGAACTGGTCCTCGGCGTACTGCAGGCCGTCCCACTTCGCCGTGGCGTCCAGGCCGTCGACCGTGGTCGAGCCGTCCTCGGCGCGCAGCGAGTCCAGCACCCGGATCAGCGCGGCCAGCGCGTCCGGGGCGACGCCGCCGAACTGGCCCGAGTGCAGGTTGCCGGCCAGGGTGTCGATCCGCACCCGGAGCATGGTCATACCGCGCAGCGTGGTGGTGACCGTCGGCAGGCCGACCCGGAAGTTGCCCGCGTCGCCGATGACGATGGTGTCCGCCTCCAGCAGCTCGGGGTGCTGCTCGGCGTACCGCTCCAGGCCGCCCGTGCCCTGCTCCTCCGAGCCCTCCACGATCATCTTCACGTGCACCGGGACGCCGCCGTTCGCCCTGAGGGCGCGCAGCGCGAGCAGGTGCATGATGAAGCCGCCCTTGCAGTCGGCGGTCCCGCGGCCGTACCAGCGGCCGTCGCGCTCGGTCAGCTCGAACGGCGGGGTGACCCAGCCGGCCTCGTCCAGCGGGGGCTGCACGTCGTAGTGCGCGTACAGAAGAACCGTTTTCGCACCCTCCGGGCCCGGCAGATGGCCGTACACGGACCGCGTGCCGTCCGGGGTGTCCAGCAGCGCCACGTCCGCGAAGCCCTCGGCGCGCAGCGCGTCGGCGATCCAGCCCGCGGCGGCGTCGCTCTCGCTCTTCGGGAACTGCGTGAAGTCCGCCACCGACTTGAAGGCGACCAGTTCGGTCAGCTCCGCCTTCGCCCGGGGCAGCAGCGAGGCGACGGTCTCGGCGAGCGGATTCGACGGCATGGGCACGCTCCTCGTGGGTGCGACGTTGTACGGGATGAGACAGATCCTCCCACAGTGGCCTGCGCGGACGGCCGCCGTAGGATGCGACAGGACACTTGGCAGCGGCTTGATCGGAGCGGTAGACCATCGTGAGCGGCGAGAACTCTTCGGCGGACGACGTGCAGCGGGTCTGGGACGTCGTCGTGGTGGGCGCGGGCCCCGCGGGCGCCTCGGCCGCCTACGCGGCGGCGGTCGCGGGACGGCGCGTGCTGTTGCTGGAGAAGGCCGAGTTGCCCCGCTACAAGACGTGCGGCGGCGGCATCATCGGCCCCTCGCGCGACGCGCTGCCGCCCGGCTTCGAGCTGCCCTTCCGGGACCGGGTGCACGCGGTCACCTTCTCGAACAACGGCCGCTTCACCCGCACCCGCCGTTCCAAGCAGATGCTCTTCGGGCTGATCAACCGCCCCGAGTTCGACCAGCAACTGGTCGAGCACGCCCAGAAGGCGGGCGCCGAGCTGCGTACGGGCGTCACCGTGCAGCGGGTCGAGCAGCACGGCTCGGCGGTGCCGGACCGGCGCACGGTCGCCGTCGTCCTGCAGGGCGGGGAGACGGTGCTGGCCCGCGCGGTCGTCGGCGCCGACGGCAGCGCCAGCCGGATAGGGGCCCACGTGGGCGTGAAGCTCGACCAGGTCGACCTCGGCCTGGAGGCGGAGATCCCGGTGCCGGAGACGGTCGCCGAGGACTGGAAGGGCCGGGTCCTCATCGACTGGGGCCCGATGCCGGGCAGTTACGGCTGGGTGTTCCCGAAGGGCGACACCCTGACGGTCGGCGTGATCTCCGCGCGCGGTGAAGGCGCCGCCACCAAGCGGTACTTGGAGGACTTCATCGCCCGGCTGGGCCTCGCCGGCTTCGAGCCCGCCATCTCCTCCGGGCACCTGACCCGCTGCCGCGCCGACGACTCGCCGCTCTCCCGGGGCCGGGTGCTGGTCTGCGGGGACGCGGCCGGCCTGCTGGAGCCGTGGACCCGCGAGGGCATCTCCTTCGCGCTGCGTTCGGGCCGGCTGGCGGGGGAGTGGGCGGTCCGGATCGCCGAGGCGCACGACGCCGTCGACGCCCGCCGCCAGGCCCTGAACTACGCGTTCGCGATCAAGGCGGGGCTCGGCGTCGAGATGAGCGTCGGCAAGCGGATGCTGGCGGTGTTCGAGAAGCGCCCCGGCCTCTTCCACGCGGCCCTCACCGGGTTCCGCCCGGCCTGGCGGGCGTTCCGGGACATCACCCAGGGCTCGACCTCGCTGGGTGAGCTCGTCCGCTCCCACCCGATCGCCCAGCGCGCGCTGACCGCGCTCGACCGGGGCCCGGCCGCCCCGGCGGAGGAGCCCGTCACTTCGTGACGGTGATGCGGAAGACCGGGTGGTCGGGGGCGATCCGGCGCAGCTCCGCGTCCGGGGAGCCGGGGCCGACGCCGTTGAAGAAGATCCCGACCTCCGCCTTCCAGCGCTTGAGGTAGGCCCGCAGCAGCGGGACCTTGTCGTCGTCGGCGACCTCGGTCGCGGTGAAGACGTCCACGTTCTTGCCGAGCCGCAGTTCGCCGCCGCCGGCCGCGCGCATGTTCCGGGTCCATTGGACGTGGCCGCGCGGGGCGACCAGGTACTGCTGCCCGTCCACCGTCAGCAGGTTCACCGGCGTGGTGCGCCACTGTCCGCTCTTGCGCCCCCGCACCGCGAGGACCCGGGAGCCCCAGATGCTGATGCCGCGCCGGGTGAGCCAGGAGACCGCCCGGTTGAAGACGTTGACGGTGAACCAGCCCGGCTTGACGACGTGCGTCGACATGGTGACCCCCACGATTTGAGAGAGCGGTGCTCTCGCTCGTCTCCAGTGTGGGGTAGGCAGGTGCTCCAGAGCAAGAGCAGTGCTCTCTTTCTTGTGCGCCGCTCTCGTTTGTGTGCGCCGCTCTCTCGCGTGGCACACTGCCGGCATGACCACCGCACAGGGTGCCCGCGCGCGGGCCAGGCAGGAAGTCACCGCCGCCATCAAGGAGGCGGCACGCAGACAGCTGGCGGCGGAGGGCGCGGCCAGGCTCTCCCTGCGGGCCGTGGCCCGGGAGCTGGGCATGGTCTCGTCGGCCCTGTACCGCTACTTCCCCAGCCGGGACGACCTGCTCACCGCCCTGATCATCGACGCCTACGACTCCGTCGGCGAGGCGGCCGAGCGGGCCCGGGACGCCGCCGCCGACGCCCCGCCGCCCGACCGCTGGATCGCCGTGTGCGAGGCGGTGCGCGACTGGGCGCTCGCCCATCCGCACGAGTACGCGCTGATCTACGGCTCGCCCGTGCCCGGCTACTCCGCCCCCCAGACCACCGTCCCGGCCGCGGCCCGTGTCGGCATGGTCTTCATCGGCATCGTGCGGCAGGCCCACGAGGGTCCGGGCCTGTCCGCCCTCTCCCTCCCGGCCGACCTGCGCCCCGAGGGCGCGCGCATGGTCGCCGACTTCGCCCCCGACGTGCCGCCGGAGACCGCGGTGGCGCTGGTGGCGGCCTGGGCCCAGCTGTTCGGACTGATCGGGTTCGAACTGTTCGGCCAGTTCAACCGGGTGGTGGAGGACCGGGAGACGTTCTTCCGCTACGCGGCCGGCCGACTGGCGGAGGGCGTGGGGCTGAGGCGGGGGTGAGGGGGCGTTGCCCTCTTCGGGGTGGTTCGGCGGCGGATCTCCTGCTGGGCGGGCCGCGCCCGCCGCGCACTGTCCCGGCCCGGCGTCGCTCGGGAGCCCGGCTCCCCCGGGTGCTGCCGTCCGCCGGCGTGCCGGACGCGAAGTCCCCCCGGCGGGACCCCCGCGAGCCGCGTCACCCCGGCGTCCTGAGCCGTGTACTCCCCCGGGAGTACACCTGATCACCTCGCCCGGCTGACGTCGTCCCGGCGCGTCGGCGTCTAGCGTGGCCCGCATGGATGAGCAGCACGGCGGCGGTCCCTCGCACTGGTGGCGGTACGGGCCGCCCGGGTGGAACACCCCGGACGACGCCGAGGCGCACCGTGCCCGGCTGCCGTGGCGTTCCACCGTGCTGATCACCGCGTTCGTGCTCGTCGGCAGCAACTTCGCCGCGCACGGCCAGCCGGACCGCGTGCAGTTCGACGGCTACGCGCGCGTGCTGCTGCTCGTCGCCTCGGCCCTGTTGCTGTGGCGGCACCGCCACCCGGTGGCCGTGGCGTTCGGCACGGCCACCGCGGCCCTGGCCTATCTGGCCCTCGGCTACCCCTACGGACCGGTCTTCCTCACCGTGGCGGTCGGCTGTTTCGGCGCGGTCGTCGCCGGGCACCGGCGGGCGGCCTGGGCGGCCGTCGCGCTGCTGTGGGCGGGACACGTCCTGGCCGCGCTCTGGCTGTACCGATGGCTTCCGCCCGCCGGGGACCCTGGCGCGGGCATCGGCCAGGAGATCGTCGTCGCCACCTGGGTCCTGGCCGTCGTCGCCCTCGCCGAGCTGGCCCGGGTCCGGCGCGAACAGTGGGCACGGGAACGCGCGGACCGCGCGGAGGCGGCGCGGCGGCGCGCGGACGAGGAGCGGCTGCGCATCGCCCGCGAGCTGCACGACGTCCTCGCCCACAGCATCTCCGTCATCAACGTCCAGGCGAGCATGGGACTCGCGCTGCTGGACAGCGACCCCGAGCAGGCGCGGGCCGCGCTCACCACCATCAAGTCCGCCAGCAAGGAGGCGCTCGGCGAGGTGCGTCAGGTCCTCGGCACCCTGCGCGCCCCGGGCGCCGCGCCGCGCGCCCCCACGCCGGGCCTCGACCGGCTGCCGGAACTCGTGGAGCAGGCCGCGGCGGCCGGCCTGACCGTCGAGACCGAGGGCGCGCCGCCCCGGCTGCCGCCCGGCGCCGACCTGGCCGCCTTCCGTATCGTGCAGGAGGCCCTCACCAACGTCGTACGACACTCCGGGTCCCGGCACGCGCGCGTGCGCTTCGCGTACGCCGACGGCGTCCTGCGGCTGCGGATCGACGACGACGGACCGGCGGCCGGCGCGGACGCCGGGGGCAGCGGCAACGGGCTGGCCGGCATGCGGGAGCGGGCCGCCGCGCTGGGTGGCACCATCGAGGCGGGCCCGCGCCCCGACGGCGGCTTCCGGGTGCTCGCTGTCCTGCCGTCGCACCTCAGGGAGGACCAGTGATCCGGGTACTGCTCGCCGACGACCAGTCGCTGGTGCGCGCCGGTTTCCGGGCGCTGCTCGACGCGCAGCCGGACATCGGGGTGGCCGGCGAGGCGGCCGACGGCGAGGAGGCGCTGCGCCGGGTGCGCGAACTGCGGCCGGACGTCGTGCTCATGGACATCCGCATGCCGCTGCTGGACGGCCTGGCCGCGACCCGGCGCATCACCTCCGACGCGGAGCTGGCGGACGTGAAGGTGGTCATGCTCACCACCTTCGAACTGGACGAGTACGTGTTCGAGGCGATCCGCGCGGGCGCCTCCGGCTTCCTGGTGAAGGACACCGAGCCGGACGAACTCCTGCGCGCCGTACGGGCGGTGGTCGAGGGGGACGCGCTGCTGTCACCGGGTGTCACGCGCCGGCTGATCGCCGAGTTCGCGGCGCGGTCCAAGCAGCCCGCCGCTGCGGACGCGCTCTCCCGGCTGACCGAGCGGGAGCGGGAGGTGATGGCGCTGGTGGGCATCGGCCTGTCCAACGAGGAGATCGCCCGCCGGCTGGTGGTCAGCCCGCTCACGGCCAAGACGCATGTGAGCCGGACCATGGTGAAGCTGGGCGCCCGGGACCGCGCCCAACTGGTCGTCCTCGCCTACGAGTCGGGGTTGGTACGGCCCGGCTGGCTGGGCTGAGCCGTCCGCCGGAAGCGCGCCAGCACGCTGATCACCCGGGCCACGAACACGACCGGCGCGACCGTCATGCCGAGCCGCAGCAGGACCTTCGAGGGGAGGTCGGGCAGGTCGAAGAGGAGCGCGGGTCCGGCCACGGCCCCGAACAGTACCGCCGCCGCGAAGGCGGCGCTGACGAGCGCGTAGCCGGTCTCGACCGTCGCGGCGTCCCGCTCCGCCTTGGTGCGGCGGCCACCGTGTGCGTACATCCCGTCAGTTTCACAGGCGCGCGCCCGGCGGGGCAAGCGATCCCCGCCGG
>NZ_JBFATL010000066.1:0-27260 GCF_040678315.1 Streptomyces sp. NPDC052721
AGATTTCGCAATCCACACCGAACCCAGAAGGCCCTCACCTGTTCAAGCACCCAGCACGCGTGTCACCAACGTCCCGGGACAGCACACCTAGGCCCCGGAGAACTCCAGCGGGGGCACGATCGCCTGGGCGTCGGCGCCCTCCGCCACCCACAGCCTGATCAGCAGCGCGGCCGTCGCCTCCAGCAGCCCGGACCGGTCCAGTCCGCCGGCGTGCAGCGGCACACAGCCCAGGTCGTGCACGAGGCGTCGTACGACCGTGAGCGCGGCCTCGTCGTCCCCGCACAGCGGGACCGCGAGCGGGCGGCCGGCGAAGACGGGCGGGGTCAGCCGCCAGACGCTCTCGTGGCAGAGGTTGAACGCCTTGACCACGCGGGCGGTGGGCGCGGCGGCGGCGATGCGCTCGGCCGCCGCGGGGCCACCGGCCGTGAGCAGGGCGAAGCCGGGGCCCACCGGGTTGGTGCAGTCGACCAACACGCGCCCGCGCAGGGCGCCTTGGAGTCCGGTGACCACGTCCTCGGCTGCCGCGTGCGGCACGGCCAGCAGCACCGCGTCGGTGCCGTGCTCCGCCGCCGCCCGCAGCTCGCCGCGCGACCGGCCGGCCGCGACCACCTCGTGCCCGGCCCGCTCCCACTGTCCGCCCAGCGCCCGAGCCATCGAGCCCTTACCGAGAATCCCTATGCGCACAACGTCCTCCCCCAATGGGTGTGTCGGATACGCACAGGACAGTAGGGAGCCGCTCGGGCACCATTCGGTACGTGACCGACGACGATGCCTTCCTCGCCGACTGCCGGGCCCGGCTCGCCTTCGACCTGCTCGCCAACACCTGGAACGCGGTGGTGTTGTGGGCCCTCAGGGACGGGCCACAGCGGCCGGTCGCCCTGCGCGAGCGCATCGGCGGGATCAGCCCGAAGGTGCTGACCGAGACCCTGCGCCGGCTGGAGTTCAACGGCCTGGTGGAGCGGCGGGCCTACGGCGGCTCGCCACCCCGTGTGGAGTACGGACTCACCTCGCTGGGGCGGACGTTGCTCGCGCCGATCGACGCCTTCGGCGCCTGGGCGTTCGAGCACGGCGACGAGGTGATGGCCGCGCAGGAGCACTCCACCCGCGCGGGGCCGGCCCGTAGGGGTGATCCAGGGCAACTCCCTTAGACGTGCGGCTGGTTGCTCGGGGACGGGCAAGGGTCGTACGCCCTCCTCGGTGAGGATCCGCGGCCCGGCCCGGCGCCTGAGGATGATCACGCACCGTCTTCCGGACCCGACGCCCGCCCCCTCAAGGAGTCCCGCATGCCCCGCACCAGCCGTTCCGCCCTGCTGGCCGCCGCCCTCGTCACCGCGGTGGCCGCCGGCCCGCTGGCCGCACCCGCCTTCGCCGCGCCCGCGCCCTCGAAGTACCCCCGTACCACGACCGCCCGTACCACGACCGCCCCTGCCGCCGTCGGCCCCGACACGGAGGCCCTCGCCGCCGCCGTCGCCGGGCTGCCCGACCACGACGCCACCGCCGCGCTGCTCCGCGTCGGCGGCGACGGGACCTGGCACGGGACGGCCGGGGTGCGGGACGTGCGGACCGGGGCGCCGGCCCTGGAGAACGCGCGCTTCCGGGCCGGTTCGGTGACGAAGGTGGTGACCGCGTCGATCGTGCTGCAACTGGCCGCGGAGGGCCGGATCGACCTCGACGGGACCGTGCAGCGGTATCTGCCGGGCCTGCTCACCGAGGACTTCGCGCCGGTCACCGTACGGCAGTTGCTGAACTACACCAGCGGTCTGCGCCCGGGTGCGTCCCTCGGCGACACGGTGGAGGAGGGTTACCCGCACCGCTTCGAGACGCTGACGCCCCGGCAGGTCGTGGCGGACTCCGTCGCGCAGGGCCCGGCGTACGCGCCGGGCACGCGGCAGACCTACGGCAACATCCACTACACCGTGCTCGGCATGCTGATCGAGAAGGTGACCGGCGACTCGTACGCGCACCAGGCCCAGGTGCGGGTCTTCCGGCCGCTCGGCATGCGGCACAGTTCCTTCCCGGTCGGCGCGGACCCCCGGATCCACGGGCCGCACAACCGGGGCTACGACTGGATCGACGGCAAGCTGGTCGACGTGACCGACTGGAACATGTCCGACCGGTTCGCGGCCGGCGACATGATCTCCACGACCGCCGATCTGGAGCGGCTGCTGTTCGGGCTGTTCCGCGGCCGGGTGGTGCCGCAGCCGCAGCTGAAGGAGATGTTCACGCTGCCGGACGTGCCTGGCGCGCGGTACGGCGCGGCGCTGGAACGGTTCGAGGTGAACGGCAAGGTGATCTGGGGCAAGACCGGTTCGCGCCCCGGGTACGCGACGGTGTTGGCCGCGACCCGGGACCTGTCCCGCACGCTGGTCTACTCGGTCGACTCCACGGACGCGAAGGGCGACGGCCTGGCCGTCGCCCAGCGCTTCGCGTTCCCGGCGTTCAACCGCTGACGGGCGCCGGGACAGCGGACGGCACGCCCAGCGCCTCCAGCCGCTTGATCTTCTTCCGTACGGCGTACAGCGGGACGAACCCGAAGACCCCGAACGACATGTCGACGACGCTCCACCAGAAGGGGATGCCGCGGACCGGTCCGCAGACGAGGGCGAGCGGGATGATCCCGGCGCAGGCGATCATCCCGAACTCGACCACCCAGATGTTGCGGACGGGGTCGCGGTAAGGGCCGTAGAACGCGACCGCGATGACGAGGTGGGCGAAGGCGAGCCAGTCGGTGCCGTACAGGACGAAGGGGTGGTCGGCGTCGACGGTGTCCAGCCCGTCCCGCACCCGGGAGATCCACGCCATCAGCCCGGGCAGGTGCTCCGGCACGGACAGCGCGCGCAACGCGCTCTCGGTCCAGTGCAGTTCGTGCACCAGCGGGAAGGCGGTCGCCCCGCTGAGGACGAGGCACACGACGAAGAGGGCCAGCCAGACACGGATGCCCTTGAGCAGGGCGGCTCTGTCGCTCATGGCAGCAGCGTACGCCTGGAATTGAACATGTTCAAAACACTTCCCAGTGCAGCACCCGCTCCCGTGCGATGCGGCCTGCCGGCCGGAAGCCGGTGCCGAGGGTGTACGCGACGGGGATGAGCGCGGCCTGCATGACCTCCTCGTACGGGATGCCGAGCACCCGGGCCGACTCCCGCTCGTGGACGAGGTTCCCGGTGGTCCAGCAGGTGCCGAGACCCCGGGCACGGGCGGCGAGCATGAAGCTCCACACGGCCGGGAGGATGGACCCCCAGGTGCCGGCCTGGCGCAGTACGGGCGCGTCGTCGGTACGGCCCTCCACGCACGGGACGACGAGCGCCGGGACCTCGTGGAGCCCGCGTCACCAGTGCGGCGTCGCACCGAGGTGGCGCAGGGCCGAGGCCGCCGCCCCGGCGCCGCACATGCCGTGGGCGCCGGGCCCCGGCGGGGTGGCGGCGGAGCAGGAGAAGACGCCGGGCAGGGTGGTGGAGTAGGGGTCGAGGGCGGGGCGTGGGCCGGACAGGAGCCGGTGGACGGTACTGGCGCCGGTGAGGATGTCGCCGCCGGCGAAGTTGGGGTTGGCGGCGGCGAAGCCGGCCGGTGAAGTGGCGCGCAGGCCGGTGACGCGGTCCCGGGTGCCGGGGGCGAAGCGTTCGAGCTGGCCGAGGACGGCTTCCGTGGCGTCGCCGTCGTATCCGTGGGGGACGTGGGCGTAGGCCCAGACGGGGTGGACGTCGCCGACGGACCGGCCGGGGTCGGCCAGGTACTGCTGGGCGACCAGGACGAAGGGGCGCTCCGGCATACGGCCCTCGTTCACCTCCCTGGCCGCCCGTGCGACCTCGGCGAGCGTGCCGCCGAGGTGCACGAAACCCGACCGCCGGGCGTGCTCGTTCGTCCACGGCACGCCCTGCTCCACGGCCAGGTCCACCTTGAAGGCGGCGGGGCCGCGCCGGAAGCGCTGGTAGGCGCGGCGCACGCGGGTGGGCAGCCGGTCGCCGTACACGCGCGCGATCTGCGCGGGGTCGAGGTCGAGGAGGGTGACGTCGGCGGGCGGGATCTGGGCGTGGTGGGTGATGCGGACACCGGTCCGGACGCGGCCTCCGTGGGCGCGGAGTGCCTGTTCCAGGCTGCGGGCGATGGCCTGGGAGCCGCCTTCCGCGACGGCCCAACCGGAGGCGTGGCCGGCGGCGAGGATGCCGAGCCCGATGGCCGAGCCGAGCGGCTGGGACAGCGGGCGGAAGGAGTGCGCCGCGACCCCGGCCCACAGGGCCCGGGCCCGGGGGGTGGAGAAGAGGCGGGCGAGCAGGGTGGCGGGGAGTGTGGCGGGCAGGCCGAAACGGGCCAGGAGCAGGGGGTGGGAGGGGACGCGCAGGAGGGGGCCCAGCACATCGTGGCTCAGGGCTTCCCAGTGGTGCGCCGAGGGCTCCAGCAGGCGCCGGTAGCGGGGGCCGTCGGGGCCGAGCATGCGGGCGGTCTCCTTCACCGAGCGCAGCAGCACCCCCGCCGTGCCGTCGTCCAGGGGGTGGACGCAGTCGACGTCCGGAAACCGCCAGCGCAGTCCGTGGCGTGCGAGGTCCAGTGCCTTGTGCGCGGGCGAGGCGACGGTCATGGAGTGGACGGCCGAGCAGTGGTCGTGCAGCAGGCCGGGCAGGATCGCCTCCTGGCTGCGGGTGCCGCCACCCACCTCGTCCGCGGCCTCCAGGAGGGTGACGTCCAGCCCGGCCCGGGCGAGGAGCGCGGCGGCGGTGAGTCCGTTGGGGCCGCCGCCGACGACGGTCGCGGTGGTCATGAGGTGATGTCTCCCCCGGCACCCTGCGCCGCGAACCTCTGCTTTCGGTGCGAACAGCCGCTTCGGCGTGAACCGCCCTGAATCATTGCAAAATTCCCGGACATACCAGTAAATTGCGGCCCACCCTTCGAGACGTCACCGGCAGACGGGGCAACGGATGAGCACGGACGACCGCGTCGCGGTGACGACCGGGATCGCACGACTGCACGCGTCGCCCGGACTCGCCGGACCCGGCCGGCTGGGGCTGGTGACCAACCACACCGGCGTCCTCCCCGGCCTGCGCCCCGCCGCGCCCGCGCTGCTCGCGGCCGGCGCGCCGCTGGTCGCCCTGTTCGGACCCGAGCACGGGCTGCACGGGACCGGCCAGGCCGGGGAGGGCGAGACCGCCCGGCGGGACCCCGCCACCGGTCTGCCGGTCCACGACACCTATCGGTGCGACGGCGAGCGCCTCGACGCCCTGCTGCTCGACAGCGGCGTCGACGCCCTGGTGTTCGACCTCCAGGACATCGGGGCCCGGTACTACACCTACGTGTGGACGATGTTCGACCTGATGGTGTCGGCGGCCCGTACGGGCGTACGGTTCGTGGTCGCCGACCGGCCGAATCCGCTCGGCGGTCTCGTCAGCGAGGGCCCGCTGCTCGACCCGGCCTGGGCCAGCTTCGTCGGGCGCGCCCCCATACCGGTCCGGCACGGCCTCACCTGCGGGGAACTCGCCCGGTATCTCAACGCCTCCGCCGTTCCCCACGTCGCGGGCCGGTGCGCCGACCTGACGGTGATCGAGGTGGTCGGCTGGCAGCGCGCCATGGACGCGGCGGCCACCGGCCTGCCGTGGATCGCGCCCTCACCGAACATCCCGACGCCCGCCACCGCCGCCGTCTACCCCGGCACCTGCCTTTTCGAGGGGACGAATCTCTCCGAGGGCCGGGGCACCACGCAGCCCTTCGAGATCGTCGGGGCGCCGTACATCGACGCGCGGTTCGCGCCCGCGCTCGCCGAACTCGCCCTGCCGGGAGTGCACTTCCGTGACCTGCGTTACGTACCGACCTTCCACAAACACGCCGGACGGCCGCTGCGCGGGGTCCAGCTCCACCTCACCGACCCCGCGGCGTTCGCTCCCGTACGCACCGCCGTCGCGATGCTCGCCACGCTGCGGCGGCTGTACCCCGACGACTTCGCCTGGCACCTCTCGGACGGCGGCGCGGAGACAAGCGCGGAGCCCGGCGGCCGTCCCTTCATCGACCTGCTGTGGGGCTCCGACCGGTTGCGGCGCACCGTCGACGCGGGCGACGACCCCTTGCCACTGTGCGACCCGCCGGCACCGCCCGCCCACTGGGCGGGCGCCGGCGTGCTGCTCTACCCCTGAGTCCACGGCTGCCGTCGTACGCCCCGCTCCCGGGGCCGAGGCCGTACGCCGTGGCCCCACGGCCGACACCCGCACGCCCCACCCCGGAGCCGGACACCCCCAGCACCATGGCCGAGGCCGCACGCCCCGCCCCCGGGCAGAAGCAGGGTCGCCGGCCGCGTCCGGCTCCGCCAACGGCCCGCACCCACGCCCGCACCCGCGTAGGGAAGGACACCCCCGTCGATGACCGACCGCACGACGACGACCCGGCCCCGGACGCGTGGTTTTCGCGTGGGTGACGGACCTCGGCTGGTGGAGGCGTGGCGGCGGAGCGCGCCGGCCGACCCCATCACCCCGGACCGCTTCCGCTCCCTGGTGCTGCTCGACGCCAACTTTGATCCGGAGGGGCTCCGGGTCGCCGTGGAGGGCGACCGGGTCCTCGGTGCGGCCTACGCGGTGCGCCGTCTGACGCCGATGAGCGGCACGGACCTGGAGCCGGAGCAGGGCTGGATCCCGTTCTTCTTCGTCGACCCGGCCGCGCGTGGGCACGGCCTCGGCCGCCGGCTGCTGACCGACGCCCTCGACTGGCTGCACGGCCACGGCCGCACCCGCGTGGACTTCTCCTCGTACACCCCGAACTACATCCTCCCCGGGCTGGACGCCGAGACGTACCCGGAAGCGGCGAAGCTCCTCGACTCGCTGGGGTTCCGGACCCTGTACGAGGCGGCGGCGATGGACCGCGGCCTGGTCGGCTACCGCTTCCCCGGCGAGGCCGCGCGCCGCCGGGACGAACTGACGGCCCGCGGCTACCGGTTCGCCACCCCGTCCGACGACGACCTGGTGGACCTGGTCGCGCTCGCCGGGAGCCACTTCGACCCGGACTGGGCGCGGGCGATCCGGGAGTGCCTGGCCGCGGGCACGCCGCTCGACCGGATCGTCGTCGCCCGGGACCCGTCGGGCCGCCTGGCCGGCTGGGCGATGCACGGCGCGTACGTGTCGGCGGACGAACGGTTCGGTCCGTTCGGCGTGCTGGAGGAGATGCGCGGCACCGGGCTCGGCACGGTCCTGCTCCACCTGGTCCTGGAGCGGATGCGGGCGCGCGGCGCGCACACCGCTTGGTTCCTGTGGACCGGCGAGCGGTCCCCGGCGGGCCGGCTGTACCGCGCGGCCGGCTTCACCACGACCCGGGTGTTCCGCGTGCTGCGCCGGGAGGCCGCCCGATGACACCGGCCCGCCGCACCGACGGCCTGTCTGCCCGTCAGTCGCCGAACGGCACGGCCCGCGTGAGCCGCCGTCACGTCGTGCTCGGGCTGCCCTCGGCGCTGCTCGCCTCCGGCTGCGCGGCACCGCACCGGGGCACCGGGCGGCCCGGGGACCCGATCGTCCTCACCCTGCTCTCCCACTACGCGAGCGGCGAGCTCAAGGAGGCGCTGCGGGGCCCGGTGGACGAGTGGAACGCCACGCACGACCGGGTCAAGGTGCGGACGAAGGCCGTCGAGTTCACGGACCTGCTGACCACGTTCATGGTCCGGCAGGCCGCCGGCCAGGGCGCCGACATCCTCCACCCGTACTGCCTGTGGAACGGCCAGCTCGTCCGGGCCGGCGTCCTGCGGCCCGCCCCGGCCGAGCACGCCGAGGAGATCAGGCGCGGCTACAGTGCCGCGGCGGTCGGCGCCGCGTCGGTGGGCGGCAGGGTGTACGGCTACCCCACCGAGGTCCAGACGTACGCCTTGTACTACAACAAGCGGCTGCTGCGCGAGGCCGGCCTCGACGGCCCGCCGCGCACCTGGCGGGAGCTGGAGGACACGGCCTACCGCACCACCAGGCGGGACCGGTACGGCAACACGCTCGTCCAGGGCTTCGGCCTGTCGACCTACGACGACTCGACCACCGTCGGCCAGACGCTCGCGCTGCTCAACGCCGCCGGCGGAACCTTCGTCTCGGCGGACGGCAGGAGCACCGCCATCGACTCACCGGCCGGCCGGGCCGTGCTCGGCCTGGAGCACCGCCTCGTCGCCATGGGGGCCAGCTCCCCCGGCGTCAACGTCTACCGCGCCTTCCCGTCCGGGCAGGTGGCCATGGTGATCAGCGCCGGCTGGTGGACCGGGAGCCTGAAGACCCTGATGGGCAAGGACTACCGCGATGTCGGCGTCGCGCCGCTGCCCCTGCCGGAGACGGGCGGCGCACGCGCCACGCTCTGCACCGGTTTCATGCTCGGGGTCAACACGGCCAGTGCGCACCCGCGCGAGGCCTGGGAGTTCCTGCGCTGGCTCAACGCCGAGAAGACGGGCGCGAAGGGTGCGGTGGCGACCCGGATGAGCGCCCTTCAGGTGTCGGTCGGCTCCCTGACCGGCCGCGCCGACGACATGCGGAGGCTCCTGGGCGCGGGCGGCGGGAACAGCGGGGCCGGCGATCCGAACCTGCGGCCGTTCCTGGACGCGCTGGCCTACGCGGTACCGGAGCCGAACGTGCCGGGCGCGCAGCAGGCCAAGTCGCTGCTGCGCAAGAACATCGAGGCGCTGTGGACCGGCCAGCGGTCGGTCGAGGAGGCACTGCGCGTCACCCGCCGTCAGGTCGATCAGGAGGTGGCGCGCTCATGGTGAACGCCCTGGTGCCGGAGGCGGCCGAACGGACCCCCCGTGCGCGGGCCGCCGGACCCGCTGTCGACGGCCGCACCCGCCACCGGCGCCGCCAGACCGTCGTCGCCTACCTCTTCCTGGCGCCGGTGCTGCTGTTCTTCGCGGTCTTCCTGGTCCTGCCGCTCGGCTTCGCGCTGCTGCTGTCGATGTCCCACTGGTCCGGGTTCGCCCTCCGCGACATCGAGCCGGTCGGCCCGGACAACTTCTCACGTCTGTTCGCGGACGGATCGACGTTCCTGACGCCGGTCCTCACCAACACACTGCTGTTCGCCCTGGGCACCGTGGCCCTCGCCCTCACGGGCTCGGTGCTCGTCGCCACCTGCATCGACAAGCTGCGGTTCCAGGGGCTGTGGCGCACCCTTTACTTCCTGCCGATCGTCACGACCGTCGTCGCCGTCGGCAACGTGTGGAAGTACATGTACGAGCCGGGCGGTCTGGTCAACGGCGTCCTCAACGCCGTCGGGCTCGACTCGGTGGCGTTCCTCGCGGACCCGCACACCGCGCTGCCCTCGGTCGTGGTCGTCCAGGCCTGGGCCTCGCTCGGCTCGGCGGTCCTCGTCCTGACCGCCGGGCTGAAGTCCGTCCCCGAGTCGTACTACGAGGCCGCCGCGCTCGACGGCGCCGGACCCGTCACCGTCTTCTGGAAGATCACCCTGCCGCTGCTGCGGCCGTCTCTGCTGTTCGTGTGCGTCACCCAGTTCCTCACCGGGCTGCAGTCGTTCGCGCTGATCATCGTGATGACCAAGGGCGGGCCGGGTGACGCGACCGACGTGGCCGCGCTGGAGATGTACCGGCTGGCCTTCGGCTACGGCGACTGGGGCACCGCGAGCGCCGCCGCCTTCGTGCTGTTCGTGGTGGTCCTCGCGGTCACGCTGGCGCAGTTGTGGTGGTTCCGGCGCAAAGGGGAGGACGCGTGAAGGAGAGAGGACGAGTGAGCCGTCGCCGTTTCCCGTGGCTGTCGTATCTGGTGGTCGTGACCGGCGCCGTGCTCACGGTGGTGCCGTTCCTGGACATGGTGATGACGTCCTTCAAGGGCCCCGGCGAGTCCGGCACGCTGCCGTACCGGTTTCTGCCCCAGGCGTTCGACCTCTCCAACTACCGGGCGGCGATCAGCCAGTTGGACCTGCCGGTGCTGTTCCGCAACAGCGTCGTCGCCACCGCGCTGATCACCGGATCGGTGCTGCTCACCTCGTCCCTCGCGGGTTACGCGCTCGCCAAACTGCGCTTTCCCGGACGGGACTTCGTCTTCCGCCTCGTGCTGTCCACGATGATGTTCCCGCCGTTCCTCTTCTTCGTCCCGCACTTCCTGATCCTGGTGCACTGGCCGCTGGCGGGCGGCAACGACCTCTTCGGGCGCGGCGGCGCGGGCCTGACCGTCAGCATCGCGGCGCTCGCCGTGCCGTTCCTCGTCAACGGCTTCGGCATCTTCCTGACCCGCCAGTTCATGGTCGCGATCCCGGACGAGGTCCTGGAGGCGGCGCGCGTCGACGGCGCCGGCGAGTTCGCCGTGTGGTGGCGGATCGTGGTACCGCAGACCAAGCCGGTCCTGGTCACGCTCGGGCTGCTGACCTTCGTCGACGCCTGGAACGAGTACATCTGGGCGCTGCTCGTCTCGACCGCCAACCCGGACGTGATGACGCTGCCCGTCGGCATCCAGCTGCTCCAGGACTACGTCGACCCGACCCGCACGATGCCGATCGTCATGGCCGGTCTCGTCCTGAGCATCCTGCCGGTCCTGCTGCTCTTCCTGCTGCTGCAGAAGTACTACATCAGGGGCGTCATGCTCAGCGGCCTCAAGTGAACCCGGCACTGCGGGCGGCCACGCGCCAGAACCCCGGGCAGGCGGCGCGGCGGGACGGCGGGACGGCAGGGGCTCGGGGGAAGTCCGGACCACCCCGCAAGCATGCCGTCCCGCCGCGTGGACGGACGATCGGGCCGGGGAACCGTCAGCCGTCGAGCGACGTCATCACGTGCTTGATGCGCGTGTAGTCCTCGAAGCCGTACGCCGACAGGTCCTTGCCGTAGCCGGACTTCTTGAAGCCGCCGTGCGGCATCTCGGCGACCAGCGGGATGTGGGTGTTGATCCACACGCAGCCGAAGTCGAGCTTCTTGGACATGCGCATCGCGCGGGCGTGGTCCTTGGTCCACACCGAGGACGCGAGGGCGTACTCGACGCCGTTGGCGTACTGGACGGCCTGGTCCTCGTCGGTGAAGGACTGGACGGTGATGACGGGGCCGAAGACCTCGTTCTGGACGATCTCGTCGTCCTGCTTCAGGCCGGAGACGACGGTCGGGGCGTAGAAGTAGCCCTTGTCGCCGACCTGGTGGCCGCCCGCCTCGACCTTGGCGTGGGCCGGCAGGCGGTCGATGAAGCCGGCGACCTGCTTGAGCTGGTTGGGGTTGTTCAGCGGGCCGAACAGCACGTCCTCGTCGTCCGGCCGGCCGGTCTTCGTCTCGGACGCGGCCTTGGCGAGCGCGGCCACGAACTCGTCGTGGATGGACTCGTGGACGAGGACGCGGGTGGCGGCCGTACAGTCCTGGCCGGCGTTGAAGAAGCCCGCGACCGAGATGTCCTCGACGGCCTTGGCGATGTCGGTGTCCTCGAAGACGACGACCGGGGCCTTGCCGCCCAGCTCCAGGTGGACCCGCTTGAGGTCCTTGGAGGCGGACTCGGCGACGGACATGCCGGCGCGCACGGAGCCGGTGATGGAGGCCATGGCCGGGATGTCGTGCTCGACCATCATGCGGCCGGTCTCGCGGTCGCCGCAGATGACGTTGAAGACGCCCTTGGGCAGGATCGAGCCGATGATGTCGGCGATCAGGACGGTGGAGGCCGGGGTGGTGTCCGAGGGCTTGAGGACGACCGTGTTGCCGGCGGCGATGGCCGGGGCGAACTTCCACACGGCCATCATCATCGGGTAGTTCCACGGCGCGACCTGCGCGCAGACGCCGACCGGCTCACGGCGGATGATCGAGGTCATCCCGTCCATGTACTCGCCGGCCGAGCGGCCCTCCAGCATCCGGGCCGCGCCCGCGAAGAAGCGGATCTGGTCGACCATCGGCGGGATCTCCTCGGAGCGGGTGAGCCCGACCGGCTTGCCGGTGTTCTCCACCTCGGCCGCGATCAGCTCCTCGGCGCGCTCCTCGAAGGCGTCGGCGATCTTCAGGAGGGCCTTCTGCCGCTCGGCCGGCGTGGTGTCGCGCCAGCCCGGGAAGGCGCGGGCGGCGGCCTCCATGGCGGCGTCCACGTCCGCCTGCCCGGACAGCGGCGCGGTGGCGTACGCCTCGCCCGTCGCGGGGTTGACCACCTCGGTGGTCCGTCCGTCGGCGGCGTCCCGGAACTCACCGTCGATGTAGTTGCGCAGACGACGCAGCTCGGTGCTCACTGCCGGCCTCCTGATCTGGTTCAAGCTGTCCGATTTCTGAGACACCCACCCTAGTCGGCGTACCGACGTTTTCAACACCCCCACCGCGACGACTTCTGCGAAATCCGCAAGGTCGGGTCTTGCAAACAACGAATTTCATCGATCGGCCCTTGCGAAACTGTCGAGACGTCGTGCACAGTGAGCCCGTGGCCAGTCGAAGCGCAGACCAGAGGGACTCGTCCCGCGAGTCCAGGAACGGCGGCAGTCCCCAGCTGGACGCCGTCTCCCTCGCCATCATTCAGCAGCTCCAGGAGGACGGCCGCCGGCCGTACGCCGCGATCGGCAAGGCCGTCGGCCTGTCCGAGGCGGCCGTGCGGCAGCGCGTGCAGAAGCTGCTGGACCAGGGCGTGATGCAGATCGTCGCCGTCACGGACCCGCTCACCGTGGGCTTCCGCCGGCAGGCGATGGTCGGGATCAACGCCGAGGGCGATGTCGAGAAGATCGCGGACGCGCTGACTGACATGTCGGAAGTCGAGTACGTGGTGATGACCGCGGGCTCGTTCGACATCCTCGCCGAGATCGTCTGCGAGGACGACGACCACCTGCTGGACGTCATCAACAAACGCATCCGGTCCCTGCCCGGAGTGCGCTCCACCGAGAGCTTCGTCTACCTGAAGCTCAAGAAGCAGACCTACATGTGGGGAACCCGATAACCGTGAGGACCCGATAACCGTGAGCAGCAAGGACCTCAGCCGCACCGCGTACGACCACCTGTGGATGCACTTCACCCGCATGTCCTCGTACGAGAACTCCCCCGTCCCGACCATCGTCCGGGGTGAGGGCACCTACATCTACGACGACAAGGGCAAGCGCTACCTCGACGGTCTCGCGGGTCTGTTCGTGGTCCAGGCCGGTCACGGCCGCACGGAACTCGCCGAGACCGCCTTCAAGCAGGCCCAGGAGCTGGCCTTCTTCCCGGTGTGGTCCTACGCCCACCCCAAGGCCGTCGAGCTGGCCGAGCGCCTGGCCGACTACGCCCCGGGCGACCTGAACAAGGTCTTCTTCACCACCGGCGGCGGCGAGGCCGTCGAGACCGCCTGGAAGCTCGCCAAGCAGTACTTCAAGCTCCAGGGCAAGCCGACCAAGTACAAGGTCATCTCCCGCGCGGTCGCCTACCACGGCACCCCGCAGGGCGCCCTGTCGATCACCGGCCTGCCGGCGCTGAAGGCTCCCTTCGAGCCGCTGGTCCCGGGCGCGCACAAGGTCCCGAACACCAACATCTACCGCGCCCCGATCCACGGCGACGACCCGGAGGCCTTCGGCCGCTGGGCCGCCGACCAGATCGAGCAGCAGATCCTGTTCGAGGGCCCGGAGACCGTCGCCGCGGTCTTCCTGGAGCCGGTGCAGAACGCCGGCGGCTGCTTCCCGCCGCCGCCCGGGTACTTCCAGCGCGTGCGCGAGATCTGCGACCAGTACGACGTGCTGCTCGTGTCGGACGAGGTCATCTGCGCCTTCGGCCGCCTCGGCACGATGTTCGCCTGCGACAAGTTCGGCTACGTCCCGGACATGATCACCTGCGCCAAGGGCATGACCTCGGGCTACTCCCCGATCGGCGCGTGCATCGTCTCCGACCGGATCGCCGAGCCGTTCTACAAGGGCGACAACACCTTCCTGCACGGCTACACCTTCGGCGGCCACCCCGTGTCGGCCGCGGTCGGCCTCGCCAACCTCGACCTGTTCGAGCGCGAGAACCTCACCCAGCACGTGCTCGACAACGAGGGCGCCTTCCTCCGGACCCTCCAGAAGCTGCACGACCTGCCCATCGTCGGCGACGTCCGCGGCAACGGCTTCTTCTACGGCATCGAGCTGGTGAAGGACAAGAACACCAAGGAGTCCTTCAACGACGAGGAGACCGAGCGCGTCCTGTACGGCTTCCTCTCCAAGGCGCTGTTCGACAACGGCCTGTACTGCCGTGCCGACGACCGCGGCGACCCGGTCGTCCAGCTCGCCCCGCCGCTGATCTCCGACCAGGGGACCTTCGACGAGATCGAGCAGATCCTGCGGGCCACCCTCACGGAGGCGTGGACCAAGCTCTGATCATCCGACGGGATGACCGAGCCGGCCCCGGTGCCCTCCGTTCGAGTGAGAACGGCGGCCCGGGGCCGTGTGCTGTCCCGGCTCCCGTGCGGGACCTGCCTAGCGTGCCAGTGACCGATCGGCCCTGCCTTCGTTCCCCCGGACGGGGGAACAGGCACGGGAAAACGGATCTGAACCGAGGTGTACGCCCATGGAGGCTCCGCCGGACAACGACGTGCTCTGGGCACGCTCCCTGCACTTCAGCCACCGCGACGGCTCCCCCGGACTCGCCGGGATCTCGCTCGGCGTACGGCAGGGCGAGATCCTCGCCGTCAGCGGCCCGCGCGGCAGCGGCAAGACGACCCTGCTGCGCTGCCTGTCCGGCCTGGAGCCGGTGCGGTGCGGCGAGGTCTGGTTCAACAGCTCCCCCGTGCACACGCTCGGCCCGATGGCCCGCGAGCGGCTGCGCCGGGACCGCTTCAGCTGGATCGACCCGGAGCCGGCCCTGATCCCCGAGCTGAACGTCTGGGAGAACGCCGCGCTCCCGCTGATGCTGCGCGGCGCCGGGCGCCGCCGGGCCAAAGTGGCCGCGCTGGAGTGGCTGGAGCGGCTGGACGTCGGCGAGAAGGCCCGCAGCCGCCCGCGCGACCTGCAGCACGCCGAACGGCAGCGGGTCGCCATCGCCCGCGCGCTCGCCCCCGGGCCCACGGTCCTCTTCGCCGACGAGCCCACGGCCCCGCTGCACCGCGCCGACCGCGCCCACGTCCTGCGCACGCTCACCGCGGCGGCCCGTTCGCACGGCATCACGGTCGTCCTCGCCACGCACGACGCCGAGACCGCCGCCCTCGCCGACCGTACGGTGGCCCTGCTGGACGGGCGGCGCGTGCACACCGTGCACCTGCCGGACAGCCCCGACACGGAAGGCCGGGCCGCGTGCTCGCTCTCCGCCTGACCCGTGCCGCCCGGCCCGCCGTCCAGCTGCGCCGCCTGCTGGTGGCCGCGGCGTCGGCGGGCACCGGTTTCCTGCTGCTGTCCTGCCTCGGCCACGCCCTGAACCACCCGGAGGCCGCGGGTGCCGCCGCGCTGCGCCTGGCCTGGTGCGCGGTGCCGCTCGCCGCCACGGTGTACCTCGCGCTCGCGGTCGCCCGCACCGACCCCGGCACCCGGCCGCGCCCCGGCCTGTCCGCCGTGGGCCTGGGCCCCGCCCGGCTCATGGCCGTCTCCGCCCTGACGACGGCCCTGTCCTGCACCCTGGGCTCGCTGCTGGCCCTGCTGGTCTTCCTCCACCTGCGCGGCGACCTGACGGGCATGCCGTTCGACGGCGCGGCGGCGGACGTCCTGGCGGCGGACCGCGCCCTTCCCCTCCCGGCGACCCTGACCCTCCTCGCCCTGCTCCCGGCCACGGCGACGACCGTGGTGGCCCTGGCCCTGCGCCCGAGAGACCCGGTCCCCCCGCCCCGGACCGGCCGGGGCTTCGGCCGCTTCGGGGCGTACGGGGGGTCGCCGAAGAAGGAGACGTTCGGGACGGCAGGACGCTTCAGGGGACGGGCAGCGGATCCGAAGGCACCGGGCGCGGCGCACCCGCATCCCGCGGACGGTGGTGCCGCTGGGGCGATGGACGCGGACGACAACGCATCGGCGCCGCCTACCGCGACCGACCCCGAGCCCCTCACACCGGCACCGGCACCGGACACCGGAGTCCAGCCCCCCGCCGGCCTCCCCTGGGGCGTGGCCCTCGTCACCGCCGGACTGGCCGTACAGGCCTATGCCGGCCGCTCCGTCCCCGCCCCGTCGCTCGCCGTCCTCGTCGGCTGGCTCCTCACCGCCACCGGTCTCGTCCTGGCCGCCCCCGGCCTCACCCACCTGTGCGGACGGCTTCTGCAGTCCACCCGCCCGGGGGCGCTGAGGCTGCTCGCCGGCCGGGTCCTCATGGCGGAGGCCGCCCGGATCGGCCGCCCGCTGGGCGTGGTCTGCGCGGTGGCGTCCGCCGGCTACGCCATGACCGCCCTGTACGGCGGCGGCGGCCCGGCCCCCGCCTTCGGCCCGCTGTCCGCGCTCGGCGCACTCGTCGTCGCCGGCTCCACGCTCGCCACCCTCCTCACCGCGGCCGTGGAGGCCCGCCAGTGCCGCGCCGACACGATCGCCGCGCTGCTCCGCCTCGGCGCGCCCGCCGCGGTGCTGCGCGCCGCCGCCGCCCTCCGCGCGGTCGCCCTGCTGGCCCTGTTCGGCCCGCTCACTCTCGGGATCGCCGCGCTGTCGGCACTGCCGCTGACCTGAAAAAAACTTCAGCGGTCCCCGATGAGTCCGGCGCGGGCCGCCGGTCTACCCACCGAACGCGACGCACCACGCACGACCCGGACGGGAGAGGCCCGCATGTACCAGCAGATGATCTTCGTGAACCTGCCCGTGAACGACCTGGACGCCTCGAAGAAGTTCTTCACGGAACTCGGCTACTCGATCAACCCGCAGTTCAGCGACGACAAGGCGGCCTCGGTGGTGATCAGCGACACCATCGTCGCGATGCTGCTGACCAAGCCGTTCTACGCGACCTTCACCAAGAAGGAGATCGCCGACGCGACGACGACCAGCGAGGTGCTGGTCTGTCTGAGCGCCGAGAGCCGCGAGAAGGTGGACGAGCTGGTCGACAAGGCCATCGCCGCCGGTGGTACGGCGAGCGGTCAGACCCAGGACCACGGCTTCATGTACGGCCGGGCCTTCGACGATCTCGACGGCCACACCTGGGAGGTCGCGTGGATGGACCCGTCGGTCGTCCAGAGCTGACCCCGCGGGCGAACATCCGTGCCAGCATGGGCGGGTGCAACCGACACCCGCCCAGCCGCACCGTGCCGCCCACGACCGCGAGATAGAGTCCCTCGCCGAGTTCGACGAGGTGGTCGCCGAGCACGGCTCGCTCGCCCGGTTCCGGGTCCAGGCCGTCGACCTGACCAGCCGTACGGACGTCCTGCTCGGCCTCGACACGACGGGCGCCGTCTTCCTCGGCTGCCCGATGGACCCCGAGGCCGCCGCCCGGGTCCGGGCGGCCGGGGCCCTGGTGTTCCCGCCGGTACCCGGACTCCCGTTCGACCCGTACCGCGCCTTCGTCTACACGCCCGACGAACTGTTCGCGTCGCTGGACGCGGGCTACGAGCTGACTCCGGACGCACGTGCCTACGCCTGGTTCCAGCGGACGAAGGCCGACGGTGACGTCTTCGCCTCGATGCTCCGCGCGATCCACGACGACGCCGTCTCCGACGCCCTGGACGAACTCCTCGCCGGCGCCCGGGTGGTGGGCGTCATGGGCGGCCACGCGATGGCCCGGGGGACCGACGCGTACGCCGGTGCCGCCCGGCTCGGCCGCGAACTGGCCCGCGCCGGTTACACGGTGGCCACCGGCGGCGGACCGGGCGCGATGGAGGCGGCCAACCTCGGCGCCTATGCCGCTCCGTTCGCCGACGACATGCTGGACGACGCGCTCCGGCTGCTCGCCAAGGCACCCTCGTTCCTGCCGTCGGTCAGCGAGTGGGCGCGCGCCGCGTTCGAGGTGCGTGAGCGCTGGCCGGGCGGCGGGGACTCGGTGGGCATCCCCACCTGGTTCTACGGCCACGAGCCGCCGAACGCCTTCGCCGCGCACATCGCCAAGTACTTCGCCAACGCCACCCGCGAGGACGGCCTGCTGGCCCGCTCCACCGCCGGGGTGGTCTTCCTGCCGGGCGCCGCCGGGACCGTACAGGAGGTCTTCGACAACGCGACGCCCAACTACTACGCGTCACGCGGTGAGCCGACCCCGATGGTGCTCGTGGACGGCGGGCACTGGACGCGGGAGCTGCCGGCCTGGCCGTTGCTCCGGTCGCTGGCTCGGGGACGGGCGATGGAGTCCCGTATCGCCCTCGTTGACCGGATCGAGCAGGCCCCGGACGCGCTCAAACGTCTGGGCGGTTAATAAGCGGGCAAAGTCAACGGCCGTTGACGGCCGATGCGTTGACACTTCTTATGGAGCGCTTATAAACCTGTGAGCCTCCCGGGGTTGCTGGGGCCTCAGCTCGTTTGTCTCTCATCCGTCGCCCCAACTCCCCCTCCACCCCCCGCAATTGCACTCTGTAAAGGACAAACGTTGTCCATGACTCTCCGTAGCGTACGCCGTTCCGTGCGCGTTCTGGGTGTCGCCTCCGGGTCGGCGGCGCTGGTGCTGGGCCTGGCCGGCTCCGCTCTCGCGTGCAACATCAAGGACTTCTCCGCCGAAGCCAAGTGCGACGGCGACAAGGGCGTCATCGTCGTCACCGACACCGACGCGTCCGCCAAGGACGCCACCGTCAGCGTCTTCCTCAAGGGCGTCGGCGGCATCGAGACCAAGATCGGCGAGCAGCCGGTCAAGGGATCCAAGGAGGGCGTCCGGATCACCTTCTCCGAGGACTGGAAGCCGAGCGCCACCTACCGGATCCACGTCAAGGCCGGCACCATCGTCGACGAGGACATCCGGCCGGACCTGGTGACCCCGTCCACCGCCTGCAAGACCGAGAGCGAGACCCCTAAGCCGACGGCCAGCGCGACCCCGTCGCCGTCCTCGTCGCCGTCGTCGTCGCCGTCGCCGAGCAAGTCCGCCCCGGCCCAGCCGGCGACCCCGGCCCCGTCGGCCTCCGGCACCGGCTCCGCCCCGGCCGGCACCTCCGAGAACGCGCCGTCCCCGGCGGCCGGTGAGTCCAACCTCGCCGAGACCGGTGCCAACTCCAACACCGGTCTGATCGCCGGCGTCGCGGCGCTCCTGGTCGTCGTCGGCGGTGGCGCCGTCTGGTTCGGCATGCGCCGCCGTGGAGCGAGCCGCAACGGCTGACCTCACCGCCGTACCGCCTCCGGCCCGTCCCCCTGTGCCCAGGGGGACGGGCCGGCGTGCGTCAGCCGAACGCGGTCCGCTCCAGCCAGAACTCCAGCACCTCGCGGTCGCCGAGCACCTCCAGGCCGGACGCGTCCAGCGGCAGCCGGCGGTAGAACGCCAGCAGCACCGAGGTGAGCGGGCCGCGCAGGGCGACCGTGGCCTTCTCGTGCCCGCGCCGCCAGCTCATCCCCTCCTCGCCCAGCTCGACGATCCACTCGGCGTTCAGGGCCGGGCCGGCGTCGGTGGCGTGCAGATGGATCGACCGCTCCGGGCCGCGCAGATCCCTCGCCGCCTCGCGGGGCGTGTTGCGCTGCACCCACTCCACCAGCTGCAGCCACTCGTCCAGCGCGTCCGCCGCGATGTCCGGGGCGACCTCGTAGGGCAGCCCGGCGGCGAGCGTCGCGTCGGCCCGGTGCACGGTGATCTCGCAGGCCATACGGCGGGCCCAGAAACCGGTGTCCAGCATCCCGGTCCACGTCCACACCCCGGTGTCGGGGCCGGCCTCGCGCAGCGCGCCGACGACCAGCTCGCCGGCGCCGGCGAGCCACTTGTCCAGGGCCGCCGCGTCCCCGCGCTCCTGCGGACCGGCGCCCAGCGGCACCTGCTCCGGCGGGATGCTCTCCTGCGCCCGGGTGCGCACCAGGGCGTCCACCCCGCGCAGGGCGCCCCCCAGGTGACGGACGAGGTCCTCCAGCGACCAGTCCGGGCAGGTCGGCACGGTGGCGGACAGATCGACGCCGGAGGTCACCACCGTTCTCAACTGCTCGACCTGGTGGGCGATCTCGTCGCAGTAGCGGTCATGCGTGAGCAAAGACATGACCTCACCCTAGAGGCGCGATGATCAGTCGAGCACGACGGTTTCGGCCACGTCGAACTCCACGCCGACCAGGGCACCGGGCTCCGGCGCGTCCCGCAGCGGGCAGGCGGCCTCCAGCCGGGGACCGTCCGCCGGCTGGAGGTGGACGGCCACATGGGTGCCCTTGAAGGTGCGGGCGGTCACCGTGCACACCAGGCCCTCGTCGGCGGGCACGAGCCGGACGCCGGCGGGCCGGACGAGGACCGTCCGGTGGCCCTGCGCGGAGCCGTCGGGCACCGGCAGCTTGCCCCACGGGCTGTCGGCGGCCGTACCGGCGACGGTCGCCGGTACCACGTTCTCGAAGCCGAGGAAGCGGGCCACGAACGCGTCGGCGGGCCGCTGCCACACCTCGAGCGGCGTGCCGGTCTGCGCGATCCGCCCGTCCCGCATCACCACCACCCGGTCGGCCAGCGCGAACGCCTCGCCCTGGTCGTGGGTCACGGCGAGCACGGTCGTCCCCAGCCGGCCGAACAACTCCCGCAGTTCCACCACCAGCCGCTCCCGCAGCGAGCGGTCCAGCTGGCCCAGCGGTTCGTCCAGCATGAGCAGCCGGGGGCGGGGCGCGAGCGCCCGGGCGAGGGCCACGCGCTGCTGCTCCCCGCCGGACAGCGAGGCCACCGCCCGCCGGGCGGCACCGGGCAGCCCGACCAGCTCCAGCAACTGGCCCACCTCGGCGTCCCGTTCACCCTTGGCGACGCCGTGCATGCGCAGCCCGAACGCGACGTTCGCGCCGACGTCCCGCTGCGGGAACAACTGGTGGTCCTGGAACATCAGTCCCACGCCCCGCCGGTGCGCGGGGACGCCCGCCTGGTCCCGGCCGTCGAGCAGGATCCGTCCGCCGGACAGGGGCTGGAGCCCGGCCACGGCCCGCAGCAGGGTCGACTTGCCGCTGCCGCTGGGTCCGAGGACGCACACCACCTCGTGCTCCGCGACATCGAGGCCGACGGCGTCGAGCACGGCCCGCCCGCCGAAGCGCACGGTCGCGGCATCCAGGCTCAGCAGCATCTAGAACTCCCCCGTCCGGTCGGTCCGCAGCCGCTCCAGGATCAGCAGCGCGGCGGCGCACACCACCATCAGAATCGTCGAAAGGGCCATCGCCTGGCCGTAGTTGAGATCACCGGGGCGGCTGAGCAGCCGGGCCACCGCGACCGGGAGCGTCGGGTTGTCGGGCCGGGCGATGAACACGGTCGCCCCGAACTCGCCGAGCGACACGGCGAACGCGAAGCCGGACGCGACCAGCAGCGCCCTCCGCACCAGCGGCAGGTCCACCTCCCGCCACACCCGCCAGGGCGAGGCGCCGAGCACGGACGCCGCCTCCCTGAGCCGGACGTCCACCGCGCGCAGCACGGGCAGCATGGTCCGTACGACGAACGGGGCGCCGACCAGCGCCTGGGCCAGCGGCACCAGGATCCACGACTGACGCAGGTCCAGCGGCGGCTTGTCGAGCGCGATCAGGAAGCCGAAGCCGACGGTCACGGCGGAGACGCCGAGCGGCAGCATGAGCAGGGCGTCGAAGCCCCGTACCAGCCGTCCCGCGTCCCGCCGGGCCAGCGCGCCGGCGGCGAGACCGCCGATCACCACGGCGATGGCGGTGGCCGCGACCGCGTACTCCAGCGAGGTCCACACCGCGTGCACGGGCGCCACCAGGAACGTACCGCCGTCCGCGTGGGTCAGCGCCCGGTAGTAGCCGAGGCCGGGCGCGTCCAGGGAACGGCGGACGAGGACGGCGAGCGGCAGGACCAGCAGCAGGGCGATGGTGACGAGGACACCGGCGAGCAGCGCCCACTGGCCGGCGCCGCGCGGGCGCCGGACGGTCGTGTCCGGGTCCACGAGCCTGAGGGCGCTCTCCCGGCGCCGTACCGTCCAGGCGTGCACGGCGAGGACCGCGCCGACGGCCGCGAACTGGACCAGGGTGAGGACGGCGGCCGTGGACAGGTCGAAGACCTCTGAGGTCTGCCGGTAGATCTCCACTTCGAGGGTGGAGAAGGCGGGGCCGCCGAGGATCTGCACCACACCGAAGGAGGTGAAGGTGAACAGGAACACCATCAGGGCGGCTGCGGCCACGGCGGGCGCGAGCGCGGGGAGGGTGACCTTCCGCCAGGCCGTCAGCGGGGAGGCGCCCAGCATCCGCGCGGCCTGCTCCTGCCGGGGGTCGAGCTGCGCCCACAGCCCGCCGACCGTCCGGACGACGACCGCGAAGTTGAAGAAGACGTGGGCCAGCAGGATCGCCCACACCGTGGTGTCCAGCCGTACCCCCCACAGCTCGTCCAGCAGCCCGCCCCGGCCGGCCAGCGCCAGGAAGGCGCTGCCCGCGACGACGGTCGGCAGCACGAACGGGACGGTGACGACTGCGCGCAGCAGCTGCTTGCCCGGGAAGTCGAGGCGGGCGAAGACGTAGCCTGCGGGCAGGGCGAGCAGCAGGGTGAGCGCGGTGGAGGCGAGCGCCTGCCAGGTGGTGAACCACAGCACGTGCCGGATGTCCGGCTGGGTGACGACGTCCGCGATCCGCCCGAGGTGCCAGGCGCCGTCCGTCTTCAGCCCGCGCGCGACGATCGCGGTGACGGGCCAGGCGAAGAACAGCGCGAAGAACGCGACGGGCAGGGCCATGAGGCCGAGCCGCGCCGCGTTCCCCCTACGGCGCTTGCGGGTCGCTACTTCAGTACGAGCGAGGTCCACGACTTGACCCACTGATCACGGTTGGCGGCGATCTTGCCGGGGGCCATGGTCTCGGGGTCCTTGGCGGCCGGCCCGTACTCGGTGAACTCGGCGGGGACCTCGGCGCCCTGCAGCACCGGGTAGACGAACATGTTCAGCGGCATGTCCTCCTGGAACTCCTTGGAGACCAGGAAGTCGATGAAGGCCTTGGCGCCCTTGGGGTTCTTCGCGTTGCTCAGCAGCCCGGCGAACTCGGTCTGCCGGAAGCAGGTGCCGGTCGCGACGCCGGTCGGGGCGGTGGCGGGCCGCTTCTTGGCGTAGATCACCTCGGCGGGCGGCGAGGAGGCGTACGACACCACGAGCGGCCGGTCGCCGCCCGCCTTCTTCCCCTGCGACGAGCCCGAGAACTCCTCGTAGTAGGCCTGGTCCCAGCCGTCGACGACCTTCACGCCGTTGGCCTTGAGCTTCTTCCAGTAGTCCTGCCATCCCCCGTCGCCGAACTGCGCGGCGCTGCCGAGCAGGAAGCCGAGACCGGGCGAGGACGTGGCGGCGTTCTCCGTGACCAGGAGGTTCTTGTACTGCGGCTTGGCCAGGTCGGCGAAGGACTGCGGCGGGGTCAGCCTGTGCTCGCTGAAGTACGCCTTGTCGTAGTTGACGCAGATGTCGCCGTAGTCGATCGGCGTGACCCGGTGCTTGTCCTTGTCGAGCTGGTAGGCGGCGCCGACCTTGTCCAGGCCCTTGGCGGTGTACGGCTGGAAGAGGCCGTTGTCGAGGGCGCGGGAGAGCAGGGTGTTGTCGACGCCGAAGAAGACGTCGCCCTGCGGGTTGTCCTTGGTCAGGATCGCCTTGTTGACGGCCTGCCCGGCGTCGCCGTCCTCGAGGACCCTGACCTTGTACCCGGACTGCTTCTCGAAGTCCTTGAGGACCTTCTTCGAGACGGCCCACGAGTTGTGGCTGACCAGGGTGACCGTCTTGGAGTCCGTGCCGCTCTTCGTGTCCGTCGAGCCGCACGCCGACAGTGTGATCAGGCCGAGCCCGACCGCGACGGCCACGAGGGTCTTGTTGTGCACTGGATGTCCTCCTGGAGTTGGCCAGGAAGAGACGCGGCCCTGCCCGGGCTCCGCTGGGGAGGCCCGGGCAGGGCGCAACAGCTTGAGTGATGACCGAACTTCCTACCCAGAATGACCTGGGCGAGGTTCAGAGGGTCTGCGGCCCGGTTGCCGCACTCTCAGCGCTGTGGCGCTCCCCTGTCGGAATATGAAGATATGTGGACGGGGTCAGATTACCGCTCGGTGGCCGCGAGCTGACCGCAGGCCCCGTCGATCTCCTGTCCACGGGTGTCCCGGACGGTGACGGGCACGCCGTGCGCGGCGATGGCCTCCACGAACGCCTTCTCGTCCTCCGGCCGCGACGCGGTCCACTTCGACCCCGGCGTCGGGTTCAGGGGGATGAGGTTGACGTGCACGGGCCTGCCCTTCAGCAGCCGCCCGAGCCTGTCCCCCCGCCACGCCTGGTCGTTGATGTCGCGGATGAGCGCGTACTCGATGGACAGCCGGCGCCCGGACTTCTCGGTGTACTCGAAGCCGGCGTCCAGCACCTCGCGCACCTTCCACCGCGTGTTCACGGGGACCAGGGTGTCGCGCAGCTCGTCGTCGGGGGCGTGCAGGGAGATCGCGAGCCGGCACTTGAAGCCCTCGTCGGCGAACCGGTGGATGGCCGGCACGAGCCCGACGGTGGAGACGGTGATCCCGCGCTGCGAGAGACCGAGCCCGTCCGGGGCCGGGTCGGTGAGCGCCCGGATGGCGCCGACGACCCGCTTGTAGTTGGCGAGGGGCTCGCCCATCCCCATGAAGACGATGTTGGACAGCCGCGCGGGCCCACCGGGCACCTCCCCGTCCCGCAGCGCCCGCATCCCGTCCACGATCTGGTGGACGATCTCCGCGGTGGACAGGTTCCGGTCCAGCCCCGCCTGCCCGGTCGCGCAGAACGGGCAGTTCATACCGCACCCGGCCTGCGAGCTGATGCACATGGTGACCCGGTCCGGGTACCGCATGAGCACGGACTCGACCAGCGTCCCGTCGAACAGCCGCCACAGCGTCTTGCGCGTGGTCCCCTGGTCGGTGGACAGATGCCGGACGACGGTCATCAGCTCCGGGAACAGCGCTTCCTGGAGCTTGGCGCGGGAACCGGCGGGAATGTCGGTCCACTGCTCCGGATCGTGCGCGTACCGCGCGAAGTAGTGCTGCGAGAGCTGCTTGGCACGGAACGGCTTCTCACCGATCCCGGCCACCGCGTCCTTGCGCTCGGCGGGCGTGAGGTCGGCGAGATGCCGCGGCGGCTTCTTGGCTCCGCGCGGCGCGACGAAAGTGAGTTCTCCGGGCTTGGGCATGGTGGTTCCAGTGTCGCAGATCATCTCCGGGGCCCCAGGCCAGAGCGGGGTGGGGGTGGTCACCCGCGGGTGCCGGCTGTCAGCGTTGGTCGGCCTCGGACGGCCCAGGGACGGCCCAGGACTCAGTCAGCGTCCGACCGGCCGTGTGCAGGCAGCGGTGCCACCGCCCGTCACTCCAACTGCACGGGAGCGACCGGGAGCTGTTCCCTGTAGGGCCATGTGAAGGTGCGGTCGGGTTCGAGGTGGGCGTCCCCCCAGTGGATGGCATGGATGCCGTTTTCCGCGTCGGCCGTGAAGAACACACAGACCAACCTGGTGGAAGCTCCCAGTTCCTCGAACGCTTCGTGAAGCCCCAGGTACTCCTCGGTCGCCAAGTCCTCATCGACGTCGAACAGGCCTGCCGGGGGCTGCGGCCCGTGCGCCCGGAACAGCCGGTGCCGAGTGGGCGACGCATTGGCGGGCAATCGGGCTCGGTCCAGGGGCCTCGGCCTGTCCGCGTACCGGAACGGGAAGAGTGCGTGATTGTTGATCACCGCGTACTCGTACCCGCGCACGTCTCGCACGGCTTCCCCCAGCTCGCGCGCCGTCTGCGCCAGGTTCTCGCGCACCACCCCCGCAAGGGCGACGCCGTATGGACTCCGCTTCTTCAGCCCCGCAGCGAGGTGCGCGGCATGAGCCTTCCCGTGCGCCTTGGCCAGTTGCACCGGGACCGCAGCGGCAAGCGCGCCGGCATGCCGCCCAAACCGCTCGACGGCCCAGGCCGACGGCCCCACCGGATAGCCACCCAACACCGACATGCAGTGCTCCCCTCCCCCAGGTCCCGCCTCTGAACTGTGTGACACGCACACGAAGGGCGCACAAGGGGGCGATCCGGCCAGGGCGCGGCCGCGAACGCTCGTCTCTCAGAACAGCCACAACTGATCACGGGCGGCCGTGACCTGCGGCCGCGTTATCGATCAACGCCCTGACCTGCTGCTGAGCTGTCGGCAGCTGTCGACGTTGGTCATCGTTGAGCGCCCTTCCACGGCCCGAGGAGGGCCCGGGAGGGCGCTCAGGCTTGTGAGCGTTACGGTGCCTGGGCAACCGCGAGATCTGACGGTTCCTACTGAGCGCCCTGAACCTCGATCAACAGACGGTGATCAGAAGTACACTGAGTGCCGCGAATGTGGGTTGGGAGGGGGCACACATATGTGGCATTGCGCTTGGACGGAGTCTGATGTCTGAGACGGCAGACTCCCAGCAGTCCCAAAGGGGCGCTGCTGGAACGACTGATCAGTCAGTAGCGGGGCAGGGCGATAGGAGCACATCAGATGATGCTGTTTCGCTGCCCATTTCAGGCGCTACGGCTAACGCGGTTCGCTCGCTGAGTACTCGAGAAGAAGCCCTCAGTAAAGTGATGCACTGGCTGTTCTTCGGTGTCATCTTTGCGGTAATGCCGATTCTTGCGGGAATGCTGATCAATGGAAGCCGTGGCAAAGGCCTCGGCTTCTGGGATCTCATCGGGCGTGGTGAATTGCTAATTGTGACGGCAGGGTTGGCTGCCGCGGCAGCCGGGCAGATTCTCACCAAGAGGACGCCGCGGCGCAAGTTAATTGCCAACGTCCTGGCCTTCGGAAACATTGTGATCGCTTGTTTGACGTCAATCGTTTTCGCGAACATATCGTCCGGTCTTCAAGATAACGATCAGATTGATCAACATGCCGTTGGGATTCAGTCCCTATGGTTCTTTGGCATTACGTTCATAACGGCCGGCAGCAGTGCTCTGATCGTTGAGCTGGAGGAGCTGTGACACTCGCTGGTGGGCTCCTCGACGTGTTGAGCATCGCATTCAGCTCAGGCGTTTCTCTTGCTACTTTCGTCACTGCCATTTTCGCCTGGAGGGCCGCCCGAAATCGGAGCCCGAAAATCACCGTTCGGCGAGGAGATACACAATTCACGCTCAATGCGGAAGAGGTTGACCCCGAAGTGCTGCAATCGCTTCTGCGGCAACTCGATACAGAGGGATCTAATGGCGAAAAGAAGACTGCGCGAGATGATTCTGATATCCCATAGTGCGTAGTCGCGCGCGATAGGGTGATTCGATGTAGGTCGGCGGAGCGGCTTTGGGCTGGAGCTGCTTTGGGGCGAGTGATCATGGCCCCGTAAGCTTCCGGCGAGTCGGGCAGTCTGTGGACCTGCCCGTAAAGCACGACGTTGGGGCCATGATCTTAGAGGCTCGCCCCAAAGTGGCTGCCTAACTGCCTGTTCTCTATCCGCTTGCGTGGTCGGCTGGGTTCGAACAGCGTCCTGGATCGAGTGAGTCGGCCGATGCCGGG
>NZ_JBFATL010000067.1:0-25138 GCF_040678315.1 Streptomyces sp. NPDC052721
CCTCGTACTGGATGTACTTGGGTCGGGGCCCGGTGCGGCGAGAGTGCGTGCATGGCGTCGCGCGGCAGACGGGAGTTTGACGACAGGGCCTAGCCTGCACGGGTGCCGAACGATCTCAGCCCCACCGCGCGAGCACTGCGCGCCCTGGAGATCCTCCAGGCCCGCCCCGGTACGACGGCCGGCGAACTCGCCGTGCGGCTGGGCGTCACGGAGCGGGCCGCGCGCCGGTACGTCGGCATCCTCCGCGAGGCGGGCATCACCGTGGAGTCGGCCCGGGGCCCGTACGGCGGGTACCGGCTGGGGCGCGGGACGCGGCTGCCGCCCGTGCACTTCACGCAGTCCGAGGCCCTCGGACTGGTGATGGCGGTCCTCGCCGGCCGGCCGGCCGCGGCCGACGCCGACGACCTGGTCGGCACCGCCCTGGGCAAGGTCGTCAAGGCGCTGCCGAAGAGCGTCGGCCGGCAGGCGGCCCTGCTGCGGGAGTTCGCGGCGGCGGCACCGGACCCGTACGCGGTACGCCCGGATCCGGCCGTCACCAGCGAACTCGTCGCCGCCGTCGCGGCCCGGCGCCGTGTGTCGGTCACCTACCGCGGCGAGGCCGGTGACGAGTGGGAGGCGGAGCTGGATCCCTGGGCCGTCGTCGTCCGCCATGGACGCTGGTACCTGCTGTGCCACTCGCATCGCGCGGGAGCGGTCCGCACCTACCGGGTCGACCGGGTCCGCGCGGTCCGGCCGACCGCGCACGGATTCGCACCACCCGAGGACCTCGACCCGGTCGCGGTGCTGGAGGAGAACCTGGGCCTGGGATGGGCGTTCCCGACCCGCGTGGTGTTCGCCGCGTCCCTCACCGAGGTGGCCCCCTGGATCCAACCGCCCATGGGACGGCTCGAACCCTCGGGGGACGGCTGTGTGCTGGTCGGCAGCACGCGCAACCCGGCCATGTACGCGCAGGAATGGCTGGCGCGCGTGCCGTTCGCCTTCCGCGTCGAGGGCGGGGAGGAACTGCGCGCCGCGGTCGCGGAGCTGGGGGCGCGTTTCACCGCGGCCGTGACCGGCCGGCCCTGACCGGCCGGCCCTGACCGGGCCGAGGAGGTGCCTCACGCCGGGAGTGCGACGAACTCCCTCGCGTCGCACCTGTGTTGAGGCCGCCCTCACCGGCACCCGGCACCGTCCTCGCCGCCTGTGTACTGCGCCCGCGCCTCCGCCACCAACCGGGCGTTGGACAGGGCCCGTCGGCCGTCCGGCAGGAACAGGGTGTCCTCCAGGCCGATCCGGGTGGCGAGGCCCAGCCGGCCCGCCAGCCGGAGCACCTGCCAGGTCCCGCCCTCCTCGCCGTGCAGCAGCACCGGGCGGCCGTGTGCCGTACCCAGCTCGGCCAGCAGCGCCCGCGCCGACGCCTCGGCGGTCGCCGGGTCCGGGTCGGTCACCTCGGCCAGCACCCGCAGCACCCCCGGCGCGAGCGGCGAGACCGCGAACCGGCGCGCGCCCTCGGTGCCGGACCAGATGCCCGCCTCCACGCCCACGCCCCTCGACAGGAGTGCTTCGGCGACCTCCTCGGCGCCCGGCTCATGCCAGTTGACCGAGGCGAAGTCGGGCAGCACCGACCAGGACCGCACCCGGGCGGGCCGCGCGGACGGATCCGGTTCCGCCCAGGCACCGGTGGTCACCCCGACCGGCACCGGCACCCGCGCCCGGATCGCCTCCAGGACCGGGGCCAGGACGCGCGGGGAGAGGCTGTCGTGGCCGCACGGCGTCTTCGGGTGGACGTGGACCGAGGTGGCGCCGGCCGCCACCGCTTCGGCGGCGGAACGCGCCAGATCCTGCGGGGACATCGGCACGGCGACACCGTCGGCGGCCGTACGACGCCCGTTGAGACACACCTGCACCATGCCTCGATGGTGCCGCACATCCCACAGCAGAGGGCGCGGCATCCCCTGCGCGCCCCCCATCACCACGCCCCTGGGAACACCACCGCTCAGGCCGACATCAGCAGGCGTCCCCGGCGGGCGTACTCAAGAGCCCGCGGGCTGAGGACCGGACGCGGCACCAGGATCCCGCAGTCCGTACAGACCGGGCCGGACGACGGCTCGTGGTCCAGGCCGTACTTCCAGACCAGCCGCTCTCCGCCGCACACCGGGCACGACTCGCCCGGTTCCCGCTCCAGCGCGGCGATCAGCCGGCGCAGCACCACCGCCAGCGGCTCATCCGGGTGCACCCGCGGGTCGTCGCACCAGGCGACCCCGAAGCCGCCCCAGGTCAGCCGGTGCCAGTCGTCCACGCTGCCCGGCCGGCGCAGCCCGTCGTGCTTCTCCTTCCTGCGTCGTTCGGTGAAGTCGGTCTCGTAGGCGAGCCAGACGTCACGGGCCTCCTCCAGCTCCTCCAGCGCGGCCACGAGCCGCGCCGGATCGGGGGAGCGGTCCTCGGGGCCGAACCCCGCCCGGGAGCACAGATGGTCCCAGGTCGCCCGATGCCCGTAAGGGGCGAACTTCTCCAGGCACTTGCGCAGCGAGTACCGCCGCAGCGCCAGATCACAGCCCGGATCGCGTACCTGTCTCGCCAGACTCCGGAAACCTGCCATCGCCCTGCACCTCCGTCACACCTGCACCTGTACTTCGGTCACTTCGGCGTCGTCGCACGGACGTCGCCGAATAGACGTATCGACAGGCGATTCGGCTCCATCTCTTGTCGGGATCTGCTTCCAGACTCCAGAAAGTGACGCATGCTCACCTTTAAAGCTGGGGATACCGGCGGTAACGTTCGGCCACCTCTGTCGCTAGGAGCTGCCATGCCACGGCGCACCCCACGTACCGCCCTTGACAGACTGAGAACGTCCCGCCGACTCCCCGGGTTCCTGAAGACCGCGTCCGTATGCATCCTCGTCGCCGGTCTTCTCTCCCCCCTCACCCAGGCGGCCGTGGCGGCGGCCGACGCCACGGCCGCCAACGACTACTGTGGCGGCCGGTGTTCGGACATCCTGCCGCCCGGCGAGAACGGCAACGCGACGCTCGCCCAGATCCTGCTCAACCAGGCCTTCGGCACCCAGCCCGCGCACGCCGAGGACCAGCTCGGCCCGTACGCCGACCTGGCCACCGGCTACAAGGGCCTGACCGACGCCACGATCAACACCTTCTTCAACGACGCCTCGTTCGGCGTCCCCGCCGACCAGGTCGCCTCCACCGAGAAGCCGGCCGGCCGCGGTGACGTGACCATCGTCCGCGACAAGAAGACCGGTGTGCCGCACATCACGGGCACCACCCGCTACGGCACCGAGTTCGGCGCCGGATACGCGGCGGCCCAGGACCGGCTGTGGCTCATGGACGTCTTCCGGCACGTGGGCCGCGGCCAGCTGACCTCCTTCGCCGGCGGCGCCCCCGCCAACCAGGGCCTTGAGCAGCAGTTCTACCGCAACGCGCCCTACACCGAGGCCGACCTCCAGGCGCAGATCGACAACGCGGTCGCGAAGAACGGCGCCCGCGGCCAGCAGGCCCTCGCCGACGTCAAGGCCTACCTCGACGGCGTCAACGCCTACATCGACGCCTCCGACAGCGGCCGTTACTTCCCCGGCGAGTACGTCCTGACCGGCCACAAGGACTCGATCACCAACGCCGGCACCATAGAACACTTCAAGGTCACCGACCTCGTGGCGCTCGCCTCCGTGATCGGCTCACTGTTCGGCTCCGGCGGTGGCGGCGAGGTCGACAACGCCCTCTCCCTGCTCGCCGCCCAGGCCAGGTACGGCGTCGAGGAGGGCACCAGGGTCTGGGAGTCCTTCCGCGAACGCAACGACCCCGAGGCCGTCCTCACCGTCCACAACGGCGAGAGCTTCCCCTACGGCGCCAAGCCCGCCGACGCCCAGGGCGAGGCCCTGCCCGACGCCGGCTCGGTGACCCAGGAACCGCTGGTCCACGACCGTACCGGCAGCGCGGCCACCGCGAGCGCCACCAGCGCCTCGGGCTCCGCCGCGAAGACCGCCCTCGGCTCCGCCAGGCGCGGGATGTCCAACGCCCTCGTGGTCAGCGGCAAGTACACCGCGAGCGGCCACCCCATCGCCGTGTTCGGGCCGCAGACCGGCTACTTCGCCCCGCAGCTGCTCATGCTCCAGGAGATCCAGGGACCGGGCATCAGCGCCCGCGGCGCCTCCTTCGCGGGCCTGAGCATGTACGTCGAACTCGGCCGCGGCCAGGACTACTCCTGGAGCGCCACCACCTCCGGCCAGGACATCATCGACACCTACGCCGTCGAGCTGTGCCAGGACGACTACCACTACCTGTACCACGGCACCTGCACGGCCATGGAGAAGATCGAGCAGAAGAACGCCTGGAAGCCGACCACCGCCGACGGCACGGCCGCCGGGTCGTACACCATGCGCGCGTGGCGGACCGCATACGGTCCGGTGGAGTACCGCGCCACCGTCGGCGGCAAGAAGGTCGCCTACACCACCCTGCGCTCCTCCTACCTGCACGAGGCCGACTCGATCATCGGCTTCCAGATGCTCAACGACCCCGACTACGTCAAGGGGCCGAAGGACTTCCAGAGCGCGGCGCAGCACATCAACTTCACCTTCAACTGGTTCTACGCCGACTCCCAGCACACCGCCTACTACAACAGCGGTGACAACCCCGTCCGGGCCAGCGGTGTCGACACCGAGTTCCCGGTGTGGGCGCGACCGCAGTACGAGTGGCGGAACTGGGACCCGGCCACCAACACCGCCGACTACACCCCGCCCTCCGCGCACCCCAACTCCGTCGACCAGGACTACTACATCTCCTGGAACAACAAGCAGGCCAAGGACTACACGACCGCGCCCTGGGGCGACGGCTCCGTGCACCGCGGCAACCTGCTGGACGACCGGGTGAAGAAGCTGGTCGCGGCCGGCGGGGTGACCCGGACCAAGCTGGTGCAGGCCATGGCGGACGCGGGCCTCGCCGATCTGCGCGCCGAGGACGTGCTGCCCAAGCTGCTCAAGGTGATCACCTCCTCGCCGGTGACCGACCCGACGGCCGCCGCGGCCGTGAGCAGGCTCCAGGCGTGGGTGACCGCCGGCGCCAAGCGCACCGAGACGTCGGCCGGTTCGAAGAAGTACGCCGACGCCGACGCGATCCGCGTCCTGGACGCCTGGTGGCCGCTGCTGGTCAAGGCCGAGTTCGAACCCGGTCTCGGCAGCGACCTCTACACGGCGGTCACCGGGAACCTGCCGGTCGACGAGGCGCCGTCCGCCGGTCACGGCCCGACCGGCTCGCACGCCGGCAGCTCCTTCCAGTACGGCTGGTGGTCCTACGTCGACAAGGACATCCGGGCGGTGCTCGGGGAGTCCGTGCGGGGCGGCCTCGCCCGGAAGTACTGCGGCGGCGGCACCCTCACCGGCTGCCGGGACACCCTGATCAGCACCCTGAAGGAGGCCGCGGGCAAGACCGCCGCCCAGGTCTACCCGGGCGACGACCAGTGCTCGGCGGGCGACCAGTGGTGCGCCGACTCGATCGTGCAGCGCACCCTGGGCGGCATCAAGCACGGCAGGATCAGCTGGCAGAACCGGCCGACCTTCCAGCAGGTCGTGGAGTACACCGCGCACCGCTGAGGTGCCACGGGCGGCGGGTCAGGCGATACGGCCCGCAGCCAGCACCAGCCGCGCCAGTTCGGGGTGCACGATGTCGCTGTGCGCCCCGGACGGCGCGCCCCCGCGCCGGACCACGGCCGCCGCGTCCACGTTCACGCACCCCGACGCCGGCAGCCGGCCGTCGAGAGCCGCCGCCAGGCCGAGCCGGGCGGTGCCCGGCACCGCCTGCGTCCCGTCGTGCCCCATGGCGCCCCACCGGGGTCCCAGCACCGCCGCGATCTCGTTGCCCGCGCAGCCGCGGTCGTCCCCGGCGAGCCGGGAGGCCAGCGGATAGAACGTGCCGAGGGCCGCGTCGAAGCGCGAGTAGCAGCACACCAGCGGGCCGTCGACGCGCCGCTGGAGGCCCTGGAGCGCGCCCGACCGGTCCGGGGCGTGCGGCAGCCGGGCCGCGAACGCGTAGTGCGAGAAGGCACCCTGGAGGAGGGTCACCGACTTCACCGTGTCCACTCCCGCGGGCAGCCCGCGCAGCGCGAACGCCACCAGCCGGCCGCCGAAGCTGTGCCCGACCAGATGCACCCGCACCCCGGGCGCCGCCCCCGCCAACCGCCCCAGCAGCGGGCCGAGTCCCCGCTCGCCGACCGTCCCGGCCCGCCGTTTCATCCGGTAGTACGTCGCCTGCCGCAGCAGCTCCTTCGCGCCGTCCCACGGGTTCGGAAGGGTGAACCGGGCCGCGTCGCCGGACGCGTCGAGCGCGGACAGGGCCCCGGCGAACTGCTCGCACGCGGTCACCGGGTCGCCACCGAACACGGCGGGTTCGCCGTCCTCGTCCGTGTCGGCCGCCACCCCCTGCCGGTCGTCGTCCAGCAGCAGCCTCACCAGCCGCCCGAACTCGGTCAGCCCCTCGGTGCCGCCCGGCCGTTCGTCCAGCATGCGGGCCAGCTGGTCCAGCACGGTGGTCCGGCCCGGAAAGGCCTCCAGCAGGGCACGCCGGGTGTCCTTGTCCAGCGCCGGGCGCGGTGCCGCCCCCGCCTCCACGGCCGCCACGGACCTCGGGAAGTCGGGGATCGGCTCGTCGCTGAACCGCATCGACGGCCAGATCACGCCGACGTACCCCAGCCGGGCCTCAGGGGCCAGCTCCGGGACCGGCGCGAAGAAGCGGCGGTACAGCGCCGTCGCGCCCGAGCGGTCGTTGTTCCAGCCGTGCGAGAAGACGATCAGGTCACGGACGCCGTGGCCCGTGACCTGCGTCAGCAGCCGGTCGCGGTCAGGGCCGGCCACATCCCCGTCCGCGTCGAAGGTCAGCTCCCAGTAGGGAGTCACACCCGTCCCAGGATCCGCCATGCCAGACCCCCAAGTCCCCTGGAAAGGAGCACTACTTGTACAGGAGATACCCCTTCCGGACCCGCCGGAACGCGGCCAGCTCCTCCTGCCAGGCGCCCGTCACCTCGTCGGTGCCGGCGCCCGCGTCGATCATCGTGCGCACCTGAGCGGAACCGGTGAGCTTGTCGATCCAGTTGTCGGACCGCCAGGCGAAGCCGCTCCACGCCTTACGGGCGGTCACCAGCAGCGCGATCCCGGTGCGTACGGGGTCGTAGGCGGCCCGGTCGGTCACGTGGATCTGCACCCCGCCGACGGTCCTGCCCTGGAACTTGGAGAACGTGGGCGTGAAGTACGCCTCCCGGAACCGCACCCCCGGCAGCCCGGCCTCGTTCGCGGCGGCGGCCCAGCGGCCGTCGAGTCCCTCGGCGCCGAGGAGTTCGAACGGCCGGGTCGTGCCGCGCCCCTCGGAGAGGTTGGTGCCCTCGAACATGCAGGTACCGGAGTAGACCAACGCGGTGTCCGGGGTGGGCATGTTGGGGCTCGGCGGCACCCAGGGCAGGCCCGAGGCGTCGTAGAACCCGGAGCGCTTCCAGCCCGACATGCGGACCGTCTCCAGGGGGACGGGCGTGGCCAGGAACTCGCCGTTGAACAGGCGGGCCAGTTCCGCCACGGTCATCCCGTGCGCCTGCGCGATCGGCTGCCGGCCGACGAAGGTGGCGAACTCCCTGTGCAGCACCGGGCCCTCAGCCTCGCGTCCGGTCACCGGGTTCGGGCGGTCCAGCACGACGAACCGCTTGCCGGCGAGCTGGGCCGCCTCCATGCAGTCGTAGAGGGTCCAGATGTACGTGTAGAAGCGGGCGCCGACGTCCTGGATGTCGAAGACGACGGTGTCGACGCCGGAGGCGGTGAAGACGTCGGCGAGCGGCCGGCCGCTCTTCAGGTACGTGTCGTACACCGGGAGGCCGGTCGCGGGGTCGTCGTAGCGGCCCTCCGAGCCGCCGGCCTGCGCGGTGCCCCGGAAGCCGTGCTCGGGGCCGAAGACCGCCGTCAGCTCGACGCGGGGGTCCCGGTGCATGACGTCGACGATGTGCTCGGTGCCCCTGGTGATGCCGGTGGGGTTGGTGACGATGCCGACGCGCCGGCCGTCCAGGAGTGAGTAGCCGTCGGCCGCGAGTCTTTCGAAGCCGGTGCGGAGATGCTCGGGGTGTTCGGGCGTGGTGGGAAGGGCTGCTGTCGTCGCCGATGCGAGAAGGGTCCGTCGGGACAGGTGCATGGGGCCTCCGGTGAGTGGGCACGTGCGGGCCGTCTGGGTTGCTCGCGCGGACGCGGCCAAGCGCACAGCGACAACGCCCCGCGTCCCTTGAGGTTGGAGCAGTTCCCCTTCCTTCACACATACCGACCGGTTAGTCTGGGCCGACCAGAGCCGACGCGCGCCGCGCGAAAGTCGTGTCGAAGGAGACCGATGGTGGAAGCCGTGCAGGATGCGGGAGTGGTCGTCACCGGAGCCGGTGGGGGAATCGGGGCGGCGTTGGCCCGGCGGTTCGCCGCCGAGGGGGCGCGGGTCGTGGTGAACGACCTGGACGCCGGGAAGGCCAAGGCGGTGGCCGAGGAGATCGGCGGGACCGCCGTACCCGGTGACGCCTCCGCGATCGTCGCCGAGGCCCGCGACGCGCTCGGCGGCACGGTGGACGTCTACTGCGCCAACGCGGGCGTCGCCTTCGAGGACGGTGACCTCGACGGGAGCCTGGACGAGAGGACCTGGGCCACCTCGTGGGACGTGAACCTGATGGCCCACGTCCGCGCCGCGCACGCGCTGCTGCCCGACTGGCTGGAGCGGGGCGGCGGGCGGTTCGTCTCCACCGTCTCCGCCGCCGGACTGCTCACCATGATCGGCGCGCCCTCCTACAGCGTGACCAAGCACGGCGCCTACGCCTTCGCCGAGTGGCTGTCGCTGACGTACCGGCACCGGGGGATCAAGGTCCACGCCATCTGCCCGCAGGGCGTCCGCACCGACATGCTGGCCGCCACCGGCAGCGCGGGCGACCTGGTGCTCCAGCCGACCGCGATCACGCCGGAGGCCGTCGCCGACGCCCTGTTCCAGGGCATCGCGGAGGACCGCTTCCTGATCCTGCCGCACCCCGAGGTCGCCGGCTTCTACCAGGCGCGGGCCGGCGATCCCGACCGCTGGCTCACGCACATGAACCACCTCCAGCAGAAGTGGGAGGCCGCCCGGTGACCGCCTCCCCGTACGCGGCCCGGCCCTGGCTCGCGCTGCTGACCGAGGCCCAGCGCGCCCCGGCCGACCCCGCCGACTCGCTCGTGCACGCCCTGCGCGGTGCCGTCGCCCAGGCCCCGGACCGCACCTTCCTCGCCTACTTCGACGCCCGGCTCAGCTACCGGGAGGTCGACGAGCTGACGGACGCCGTCGCCGCCCACCTCGCCGCGCGCGGCCTGGAGCGCGGCGACCGGGTGGCCGTCCTGCTGCAGAACTCCCCGCACTTCGTGTTCGCCGTGCTCGGCGCCTGGAAGGCGGGCGCGACCGTCGTCCCGGTCAACCCCATGTACAAGTCGGGGGAGGTGGCGCACGTCCTGCGGGACGGCGAGGTGGCCGCGCTGGTCTGCTCCGACCGGGCCTGGGAGTCGTACCTGAGGGAGACGGCCGCCGGCTCGCCGGTGCGGATCGTGCTCACCGCCTGCGAACGGGACTTCCAGACCCGCGACGACCCGCGCGTGCTGGCCTTCGAGCGGCTGCCCCAGGCCCCGGACGCCGACGACCTGGTGGCCGTCGCCCGGCAGGGCGGCCGGGCCCCCGAGGGCCGCTCGCCGCGCCCGGAGGACATCGCGCTGATCAGCTACACCTCCGGTACCAGCGGCACGCCCAAGGGCGCCACCAACACGCACGCGAACGTCATGCACAACGCCGAGCGGCAGGCCACGGGACTCGGCCTGCCCGAGGCGCCCGTCTACTACGCGCTCGCGCCGCTGTTCCACATCACCGGCATGGTCTGCCAGTTCGGGGCCTGTCTGAACAGCGTCGGCACCCTCGTGCTCACCTACCGCTTCGAGCCCGGGGCCGTCCTGGAGGCCTTCGCCGAGCACCGCCCGCACTACACCGTCGGCCCCTCCACCGCGTACATGGCGCTCGCCGCCCACCCGGACGTCACCCGGGAGCACTTCGCCTCCTTCGTGAACCTGTCGTCGGGCGGCGCCCCCGTGCCGCCGGCCCTGGTGGAGACGTTCCGGGAGCGCTTCGGGCCGTACATCCGCGTCGGCTACGGCCTCACCGAGTGCACCGCCCCCTGCGCCTCCGTCCCGCCCCACCTGGAGGCGCCCGTGGACCCGGTCTCCGGGACGCTGTCCGTCGGGCTGCCCGGCGCCGACACGGTCGTGCGCATCGTGGACGAGCGGGGCGCCGAGGTGCCGCTCGGGGAGCACGGCGAGATCGTCGTCCGCGGGCCGCAGGTGGTGCCCGGCTACTGGCGGCGCCCGGACGCCACCGCCGAGACCTTCCCGGACGGCGAGCTGCGCACCGGCGACATCGGGTTCATGGACGAGCAGGGCTGGCTGTACGTCGTGGACCGCAAGAAGGACATGATCAACGCGTCCGGCTTCAAGGTGTGGCCGCGCGAGGTCGAGGACGTCCTGTACACCCACCCGGCGGTGCGCGAGGCGGCCGTCGTCGGCGTCCCCGACGGGTACCGTGGCGAGACCGTCAAGGCCTATATCAGCCTCCGTCCGGGGGCCGAGGCGGACCCGGATGAACTCGCGGTGTACTGCAAGGAGAGACTGGCCGCCTACAAGTACCCGCGGCAGGTGGAGATCCTGCCCGACTTGCCCAAGACGGCGAGTGGGAAGATCCTCCGTCGGGAACTGCGTTCCCGCGACAGCGAGTGACCTTACGGAAAGGCAGGTGGCGGCAGTGCCCAGGACGACGGACGGAGACGGGACGCCCGTCCCGCAGCGGCTGCTGGCCGCCGCCACCCGGCTCTTCGCCGAGCAGGGCTACGACCGCACGTCCGTGCAGGAGATCGTGGAGGCGGCCGGCGTCACCAAGGGGGCGCTGTACCACTACTTCGGCTCCAAGGACGACCTGCTGCACGAGGTGTACGCGCGCGTGCTGCGCCTCCAGCAGGAGCGGCTGGACACGTTCGCGAACGCCGACGAGCCGGTGGAGAAGCGGCTCAGGGACGCGGCGGCGGACGTCGTCGTCACGACGATCGAGAACCTCGACGACGCGATGATCTTCTTCCGGTCCATGCACCACCTGAGCCCGGAGAAGAACAAGCAGGTCCGCGCCGAGCGCCGGCGCTACCACGAGCGTTTCCGCGCGCTCGTGGAGGAGGGCCAGAAGGCGGGCGTCTTCTCCACGGCGACCCCGGCCGACCTGGTCGTGGACTACCACTTCGGCTCGGTCCACCACCTGTCGACGTGGTACCGGCCGGACGGCCCGATGAGCCCGCAGGAGGTGGCCGACCATCTGGCCGACCTGCTCCTGCGGGCCCTGCGGCCGTAGGGGCCTCGGGGGTACCGGGACCTCTGGGACACCTGGGCCTCCGCGGTACCGGCGACCTCAGAGGTACCTCTTCAGCTCCCGGCGGGCCAGCGACCGCTGGTGGACCTCGTCCGGGCCGTCGGCGAGCATCAGCGTGCGGGCGCTCGCGTACAGCTCGGCCAGCGGGAAGTCCTGGCTCACCCCGCCCGCGCCGTGCAGCTGGATCGCCCGGTCCAGGATGCCGACCACCGCGCGCGGCGTCGCGATCTTGATGGCCTGGATCTCCGTGTGGGCGCCCTTGTTGCCGACGGTGTCCATCAGCCAGGCCGTCTTCAGCACCAGCAGCCGCAGCTGCTCGACGGTGACCCGGGCGTCGGCGATCCAGTTCTGCACCACGCCCTGCTGGGCCAGCGCCTTGCCGAACGCGCTGCGGGAGACGGCCCGCCGGCACATCAGCTCGATCGCCCGCTCGGCCATCCCGATCAGCCGCATGCAGTGGTGGATCCGGCCGGGGCCGAGCCGGGCCTGGGCGATGGCGAAGCCGCCGCCCTCCTCGCCGACGAGGTTCGACACGGGCACGCGCGCGTGGTCGAAGACGACTTCGGCGTGGCCGCCGTGCGCGTGGTCCTCGTAGCCGAAGACCTGCATCGCGCGCTTCACGGTGACGCCCGGGGTGTCGCGCGGGACCAGGACCATCGACTGCTGACGGCGGATGTCCGCCCCGTCCGGGTCCGTCTTGCCCATCACGATGAAGATCTTGCAGTCCGGGTTCATCGCCCCGGAGATGTACCACTTGCGGCCCGTGATGACGTACTCGTCGCCGTCCCGCTCGATGTGGGTGGTGATGTTGGTGGCGTCCGAGGACGCCACCTCCGGCTCGGTCATCGCGAACGCCGAGCGGATCTCACCGGCCAGCAGCGGCTCCAGCCACTGCTTCTTCTGCTCCTCGGTGCCGAACTGCGCCAGCACCTCCATGTTCCCGGTGTCGGGCGCGGCGCAGTTGGTCGCGGTCGGCGCGAGGTGCGGGGAACGGCCGGTGATCTCGGCGAGCGGCGCGTACTGGAGGTTGGTCAGCCCGGCGCCGTACTCGGCGTCCGGGAGGAAGAGGTTCCACAGGCCCTGCCTGCGGGCCTCGGCCTTCAGCTCCTCGACCACGGCCGGGGTGTCCCAGGGGGACGCCAGCCGCGCCCGCTGCTCCTCGGCGACCGCCTCGGCCGGGTGGACGTACTCGTCCATGAAGGCGAGGAGCCTGTCGCGCAGCTCCTCGGTGCGCGCGTCGAACGCGAAGTCCATGCCGGTCAGCCTTCCTGAAGAGTCGTGAGTCCGTGCTCGATGAAGACGGGCACGAGGTCGCCGATGCGGTCGAAGCCACGGCCGACCGTCTGGCCGAGCGTGTACCGGTAGTGGATGCCCTCCAGGATCACGGCGAGCTTGAACCAGGCGAACGCCGTGTACCAGGAGACGGCCGAGACGTCCCGGCCGGAGCGGGCGGCGTACCGCTCGACCAGCTCCCGCGGGTCGGGGTGCCCCGGCGCCTCGGCGGTGGTGGAGACGGGCGAGTCGGGCATGCCGAGCGGCAGGCTGTACATCACCAGCAGACCCAGGTCGGTGAGCGGGTCGCCGAGCGTGGACATCTCCCAGTCGAGGATCGCCTTGATCGTGTCGTCGTCCCCGATCAGGACGTTGTCCAGGCGGTAGTCGCCGTGGACGACCGCCGGGGCGGGGGAGGCGGGCAGCTCTCGGCCGAGGGCCGCGTGCAGCTCGTCGATGCCCGCCAGCTCGCGGTTGCGGGAGGCGTCCAGCTGCTTGCCCCAGCGGCGCAGCTGCCGGTCCAGGAAGCCCTCCGGGCGGCCGAAGTCGGCGAGGCCCACCTCGGCGGGGTCCACGGCGTGCAGCTCGACCAGCGTGTCCACCAGGGACAGCACCGCGTTGCGGGTGCGCTCCGCGCCGAGCGGGGCGAGCTGGCCGGCGGTGCGGTACGGCGTGCCCTCCACGAACTCCATGACGTAGAAGGGCGCCCCGAGCACCTCCTCGTCCTCGCACAGCAGCAGCGGGCGGGGGACCGGCACCCGGGTCGGGTGCAGCGCGCTGATCACCCGGTGCTCGCGCTTCATGTCGTGCGCGGTGGCCAGCACATGGCCGAGCGGCGGCCGGCGGACGACCCACTTCGAAGTGCCGTCCGAGAGCGCGTAGGTGAGGTTCGACCGTCCGCCCTCGATCAGCCGTCCGGTCAGGGGGCCGTTCACCAGACCGGGGCGCTCGCGGTCGAGCTGGGCGCGCAGCCGGTCCAGGTCGAGACCGGGCGGGTGGTCGGCGCTCATACGTCACTCCTACGAACGGGCGAACAGGACTGGACTCATGATGCCGACCGGTCGGTATGCCGTCCAGTGCGCGCGGTGAAGATCAGACGGAACGTGACCGGAGCCACGATAGGCCGACGGCCCCCCGGTGCGCCGCCCGGGGAGCCGTCGGCCTTCGTCTCCGGCGGATCAGTGGTCGTCCCAGTGGTCCCCGTGCTCGGCGTGGCGGTGCCCGTCGTGCAGATAGTCCACGTGGTCGCCGTGCGGCACCTGCGCGTGCCCGCACTCGTCGTGGTGCACATGCTCATGGCCCTCGTGGACGGCGTGCCCGGCCGGCTCGCACTCGTCCCAGTGGCCCTCGTGCTCCCGGTGCAGATGGCCGTCGTGGACGTAGTCGACATGGTCGCCGTGCCGGACGGCGTTGTGGCCGCAGTCCGGCCCGTGGCTGTGCGTCGCGTGCTCGGTGTGTTCCTGGTGAAGGGTGGTCATAGTGCTCACCTTCGGGGGTACGGGGTGCCTGACGTCGGAAGACTGCCACGCGAAAGCCGCGTATCGGGACATCCCGCTTGCGTGGCGGACGAGTACCCCGGAGGGCGAGGGCGTGAAGGGCATCAGCTACCGCCGCTACGGCGGACCCGAGGTGCTGGAGTACGGCGAGCTGCGCGATCCCAAGGTCGGCCCCGACCAGATCCTGGTCGAGGTGCGCGCGGCGGCCGTCAACCCGGTCGACTGGAAGTGCCGCGAAGGACATCTGGACCCGGTCCTCGACGCCGTCTTTCCGGTGATCCCCGGGTGGGACGTCAGCGGGGTGGTCGTACGGCCCGGCGCCGCCGTCACCGAGTTCGGCGTCGGCGACGAGGTCATCGGCTATGTCCGCGAGGACTTCCTCTCCCGAGGCACCTTCGCCGAGTACGTGGCCGCGCCCGTCCGCGCCCTGGCCCGCAAACCGCGCAACCTGTCCTTCGAGGAGGCCGCCGGGCTCCCGCTGGCCGGGCTCACCGCCTATCAGGTGCTGGTCAAGGCGCTGGCGGTGCGGCGGGGCGAGACCGTACTGGTGCACGCGGCCGCCGGCGGGGTCGGCTCGCTCGCCGTCCAGATCGCCGCCCACCTCGGCGCCCGGGTCATCGGCACCGCCGGCGAGCCGAACCACGACTACGTCCGCACGCTGGGCGCCGAGCCGGTGAGCTACGGCGACGGCCTGGCGGAACGGGTGCGCGGGCTCGCCCCCGAGGGCGTGGACGCGGTCTTCGACACCATCGGCGGCGACACCCTGAAGACCTCGGCCGCCCTGCTCGCCCCGGAGGGCCGGCTGGCATCGATCGCCGACCACCAGGTCGTGGGACACGGCGGCCGGTACTGCTTCGTCCGCCCGGACCCCGAGGATCTGCGCCACCTGTCGGACCTGGCCGAACAGGGCGTCGTCTCCGTCCACGTCCAGCGGACCTTCCCCCTGGAGCGCACGGCGGACGCCCACCGCCTGAGCCAGGAGGGCCACACCCGGGGGAAGATCGTGGTGACGGTGGGCCAGGACGCCGAGGGCGGCAGGTCCTAGGTCCTGTCGTCAAACTCCCGTCGTCCGCCCGGAGCGCGGCAGACGGGAGTTTGACGACAGGGCCTAGACCACCAGTACGGCCGCGCACACCGCCATCGCCACCGCGCACAGCACCGCCGCCGTCGCGTGGCGCGGGGCGAGGGCGGGCGGTGGGGTGCCGGCCGCCAGGGCGTGGATGCGGAGGTGGGCGACCCGGAGGAAGCCCAGGCACAGCCCGCAGCACAGCGCGCACATGACGATCCCGGTGGCCGAGGCGCCCCCGTGCAGCGCCGTCTTCACGGCCAGTACGGCGGCCACGGCGGCCGACAGCGTCGTACGCCGCCAGGCCAGCCGGGTGCGCTCCGGCTGGAGTCCGGGGTCCCGCCCGGCGCCCGCCTGCCCGGCACTCACCCTTCCCACCCGACCAGGACCACCAGCACCATCGCGACGGCCACCACCGCCACGACCAGGCTCAGCAGCGCGGGGAAGCGGGACGCGGGCAGGTCCTCGCCGCGCCGCATCGCCCGCTCGCAGCGCACCCAGTGGTTCACCGCGCGCAGGGAGCAGAGGACGCCGGCCGCGAGCAGGGCCAGCGCGAGACCGACCCGCCAGGCCCAGCGCAGATCGGGGAGGAACTGGTCCACCGCGAATCCGCCGCCGATCAGCGCCAGCGCGGTGCGCAGCCAGGCGAGGAAGGTGCGCTCGTTGGCCAGCGAGAACCGGTAGTCGGGCGTGCCGCCCTCGTCCCGCACCCGCTCCGGCGCGAACCACAGCCGGATGTTCCGTACGAATTCGCTCACGCGGCCGACCCTACCGGGCGGTCACCGGCCCGCCCGGAACGCCCGCAGCCGCTCGTAGGCCGCCAGCCCGTCCGGCACCCACTCCCACTCGCCAAGCCGCCGCTCGACCTCCTCCTCGGGGAGGAAGGCGTGCCACTGGACCTCCTCCTCCTGCGGCCGCACGGGCTGTTCGCAGCGCACCTCGTACACCGCCGACCACCAGCTGTTCCCGGCGCCGTCGTCGTAGAGGAACTTGAAGAGGAACTCCGGCCGGGACAGCCCGGTCACGCCCAGCTCCTCCTCGGCCTCCCGCAGCGCCGCCTCGTCGTAGGACTCGCCCGCGCCGACGACCCCGCCGACGAACAGGTCGTACAGGGAGGGGAACACCAGCTTGGTCGCCGTGCGCCGGTGCACGAAGAGCCGGCCGGCCGCGTCCCGGGTCTCGATGAACACACAGCGGTGGCGCAGTCCGCGCGCGTACGCCTCGCCGCGCGAGAACTGGGCGACGACCCGGTCGTGCTCGTCGACGATGTCGAGGATCTCGTCAGCAGGATTCATGCCCGCCATCCAAGCAGGGCCGGTTCATCCGGGCAGGGCCGCCTCGTCCCAGCAGGGCCGGCTCAGCGGCGCTGGAGGTCCCGGGCTCCCGGCTCCGTCTCCGCCGTGCCGCACGGCATCGCCGGATGCAGCCCGAGCAGCACGATGCCCGCCACCACCGCCGCGAGCCCGGCCGCCTCCCCGGCCAGCGCCCCGGTGTCGGTGCGCAGCCGGTCGCCCATGAAGCCCACGCCGCACAGGATCCCGGCGAGCGGCTCGGCCGCCGTGAGAGCGGGCAGCGACATGCGCAGCGGGGCCGTCTCGAACGCGCTCTGCACCAGGACGAGACCGGTGACCCCGCAGGCCAGCACGCCGTACGGCTGCCAGCCGGTGAACAGCTCGGGGAGGCCGCCGTCGGAGAAGCGGGTGCCGCTCACCCGGGTCAGCGCGTCCTGGACGCCGTAGAGCAGCCCGGCCGCCAGGGCGAGCAGCACCGGGCCCCAGCTCAGCCGGGAGCGCTTGGCGTACGTCGTCAGGACCAGGGCCACGCCCACCACCGCCCCGATGATCAGCCAGTGCCGCAGCGGATCGGTGACCGCCGTGCCGCCGCGCGGCTCGCCCGCCACGATGAACGCGCTCACCCCGCCCGCGAGCAGCAGCAGCCCGGCCCAGCCCTGGCGGCCGAGCGGTTGTCCGGTCTGGTGCCGGGAGAGGGCGAGGGCGAACAGCAGGTTGGTCGCGAGCAGCGGCTCGACCAGGGAGATCTCGCCCTTGCCGAGGGCGATCGCGCCCAGCACCATGCCGGCCACCATCAGGCCGAGCCCGCTCAGCCAGCGCGGTATCCGCATCAGGTCGAGCAGCAGGCGGAAGGAGAGGAAGTCGCTGAGCGGTGCCTTCTGCGCCGCGTTCTGCTGGAGCACGAATCCGAAACCCAGACAGCAGGCCGCGCTGACGGCGAGAAGGAGAACCAGAACCGACACGCTGTGTACCTCGATCGTCCGGCCGTACCACGGGCGGTAGTGGCCGACTGTAGCGCTCCCGGGACGGCATTGCCCCGGAAGTACCCGGAACCGGGCGGTTGACTCGTCGTGGTCCGGGGCCTGACTCGTCATGGTCCGGGGCCGGGACGCGCGGCGCCATGGCGTACGCCACAGAACCCGGGGCGTACGCCCCGGAAACGCGATGGCATACGCCACAGGAACGTTCCCGGGTCCGGTCGGCCGTGACCCGGCCCACCTGCGCCGGGACGATCAAGTTCCGCTTCATGCAGGGAAGTTGAAGCTCGCAACAGCGCCGTTCCGCTTGACGCAACCCTTGGCTGAGGGTTTGCTGTGCGTGATCGGTCGATGGCAGCCCGAGAAACAGGAAGTCCCGCGGTGCCCCCTCTCCCGCCTCTGCTCGGCACTCGCCGGGCCCCCACGGAACCGTCCGGCGAGACCGCCGAGGACGCCACCGGGGCCCACGACGCCGCCCTCGACGACGCGGAACTGCGCACCGCACGGGCGGCGTTGGCCCAGGGCCGGCGGCAGGCCGCCCGCTCCCTGCTGGTGCACACCGGCGACGACTGGGACCGCCGCGGCCACCGCCTCACCGTGCTCGCCCAGGATCCCCGCGCCGCCGCCTGGGCGACCGACTGGCTGACCGCCGAGCCCGGCTCCGCCGACGCCACCGCGCTGCTCGCCCTCGCCCTGGTGCACCGCGCCTTACGCGGCGAGGAGGAACCCGGCCGGGCCCGCGAGGCCTGCGGCACGGCCGCCGTACTCGCCCCCGCCGACCCCACCCCCTGGCTCGGCCGGCTGCTGCTCGCCCGCGCCCTCGGCCCGGAGCGCGAGGTGCTCGCCGCCTTCGCCGAGCTGCGCCGCCGCCACCCCGAACACCACCACGCCCACCATCTGCTGATCGCCCGCCTCGCCGAACGGCCCGCCGGCGGCCGGGCCGAGACCCACGAGGTGTACGACCTCGCCGAGCTGGCCGCCGCCGAGGCCCCCGCCGACTCCCCGCTGGCCGTCCTGCCGGTCGTCGCCTACGCCGAGCGCTACCGGGTCCTCGCCGCCGCCGGCCTCGCCCCCGCCGACCCGGCCGCCTCCGGGCACTGGTCCGGCCCACGGGCCCGGCGCATCCTGCGCGCCTGCTTCGACTGGTGGCTGGAGTGGGAGCACGACGAACACCCCCGCCGTCACATCGACCTCAACCACCTCGCGTTCGCCCTGTCCTGCGCCGGCCGCCCGGCCGAGGCGGCGGCCCTCTTCCAGCGCATCGGCGCACACGCCACCCCGGCGCCCTGGGCCTACGCGCACCCCGACCCCCTGGCGGCCTACCACGCGGCCCGCACCCGCGCGCTCGGGCACTGAGACACCGGGGCTCGGAAGCCGTACCCGAGAAGTGACGCACGTAAGAAGTGATTACGGAAATCTGACCAGTGGCCCGAGCGCCTGGCCCCGCGCGGCCCCGAGTGCTCGAATGAACACGTGAACTCCGAACAACCCGAGGAACCCGCACACGAGCGGGACGGCCGGCCCATCGGCCGCCGCGTCTTCCTCGGCACCCTCGGCCTGGGCGCGCTCGGCGTGGTCGCGGCGCCCGCGCTGCAACGCGGCGTCGAAGGCTTCCTCGGCGGCGTCGCCGGCAAGGACCCCACCGGCCTCACCGGTCTGCTGCCCAACGGCGGCGGCTTCCGCTACTACTCCGTCGCCGCCTCCGTCCCGCACAAGACCGCCGCGGACTACCGCCTCACCATCGACGGCCTGGTCGACCGCCCGCGCGGCTACACCCTCGACGAGCTGCGCGCCCTGCCGCGGACCCGGCTGGTCAAGGACGTCCAGTGCGTCACCGGCTGGCGGGTCCCCGGCACCCCCTTCGAAGGCGTACGCCTGTCCCACCTGCTCGACGCGGCGGGCGTCCGCCCCTCCGCCAAGGCCCTCCGCTTCACCTGCTTCGACGGCACCTACACCGAGAGCCTCACCCTCGACCAGGCGCGCCGCCCGGACGTGCTGGTCGCCCTGCGCATGCAGGACAAGGACATCGGCCACGACCACGGCGGCCCGGTCCGCCTCTACGTCGCCCCCATGTACTTCTACAAGTCCGCCAAATGGCTCTCCGGCATCACCGTCACCGACCGGGTGAAGCCGGGCTACTGGGAGAACCTCGGCTACGACGTCGACGCCTGGGTCGGCCGCTCGAACGGACGCGACGATGAGCCTACGAGCTGAGACGCCGGCCCCGCCGGGCGCCCGCGTCCACCGCTTCACCCGGGCCGAACGGTGGGTGCACCGTGTGACGGCCGCGCTGATGGCCGTGTGCGTGGTGACCGCGGCCGTCCTCTACATCCCGCAGCTGGCGGTCCTGGTCGGCCGCCGGGAACTGGTCGTCCGGGTGCACGAGTGCGCGGGCCTCGCGCTGCCGGTGCCGGTCCTGCTGGGCCTGGCCTCCCGCGCCTTCCGCGCCGACCTGCGCTTCCTCAACCGCTTCGGTCCGCACGACCGGGTCTGGCTGCGCGCCGCGCTGCGCCGCGACCGACGCCACGGCGCGCGCCCCGCGGGCAAGTTCAACGCCGGCCAGAAGATCTACGCCGCCTGGATCGCCGGTGCGACCCTGGTCATGCTCGGCACCGGCCTGATGATGTGGTTCACCCGTCTCACCCCGCTGATGTGGCGCACCTCGGCGACCTTCGTCCACGACTGGCTGGCCCTGACGATCGGCGTGGTCCTGGCCGGCCACATCGGCATGGCCCTGGGGGACCCCGAGGCGAGGCGGGGGCTGCGGACGGGAACGGTGACGAGGGAGTGGGCGCACAGGGAGCACTCGTTGTGGCGCCCGTGACGCCGCTGCGCCGACTGCTCCCCTCGACGCTCCAGCGCCCTCAGAACTCCAGCAGCACCTTGCACGACCGCCCCCGGTCACAGGCCAGGGCGAACGCGGACGCGGCCTCCTCCACGGGAACCACCGCGCTGACCAGCCCGTCGAACTCCCCACGAGCCGCCAGCAGTCGCAGCGCGTCGTCGAACTCGGCGCCGAAGCGGAACGCGCCCCGCAGTTCGATCTCCCGGCTCACCACCAGGTTCCCGGCGAACGGCGTCCGCCCGGCCGGCAGCATCCCGAGCTGGACGACCACGCCCCCGCGCCGTACCAGCCGCAGACAGGTGTCCAGACCGGCGGCCACCCCCGACGCCTCCACGGCCGCGTCCACCTCCGCCGGCCATCCGGGATCGTCCGGGTCGTCGGCCCGTACGAGCGTGTCGGCGCCCGCGACGGCCGCGTACCCCAGCGCCTCGGGCACCAGGTCGGTCACCGTCACCCGCGCCGCGCCCGCCGCCTTCGCCGCCGCGACGACCAGGCACCCGATCGGCCCGGCCCCGGTGACCAGGACATGCCGCCCGGCCACCCGACCGGCCCGCCGCACCGCGTGCAGCGCCACCGACAGCGGCTCGGCCAGCGCGGCCCGGCGCAGCCCGAGCCCGTCCGGCAACGCCCTCAACTGGCCGGAGGGAACGACCACTTGACCCGCGAACCCGCCCTGCACGTGCGGAAAGCGCGCCGCACTGCCCAGATACCGTGTGTCGCGGCACACGTTCGCCCGTCCGTCGGCACACTCCGGGCACACCCCGCACGGCGTGGCCGGGTGCACGGCGACCGCCGTACCCGGCGCGGGACCGGTGGCCCCGGGGCCGTAGGACACCACCGTGCCGACCACCTCGTGCCCGAGCACCATCGGCTCCCGGAGCCGGAAGTCCCCGACCCCGCCGTGCCGCCAGTAGTGCAGATCGGACCCGCACACACCGCCGTACCGGACGGCCACCAGCGCCTGGCCCGGCCCGGGCTGAGGGGGCGCCAGCTCCTCCACCCGCAGATCGCCGGCCCCGTGGATCACACACCCCAGCACGCCCGCCGCCCCTTTCACAGCACGCTCGTCATGCCGCCGTCGACGTACAGCACCTGCCCGCCGACGAAGTCCGCGGCGGGCGAGGCCAGGAAGAGCAGCCCGCCCACCAGGTCCTCGGTACGGCCCCAGCGCCCGGCCGGGGTGCGGCGCCGCACCCACGCGCTGAACTCCTCGTCCTCCACCAGGGGCCGGGTGAGTTCGGTCTCGATGTAGCCGGGGCCGAGGCCGTTGACCTGGACGCCGTACGGCCCCCAGTCGGCGCACATGCCCTTGGTGAGCATCTTCAGCGCGCCCTTGGCCGCCGCGTACGGCGCGATGCCGGGCCGGACGACCTCGCTCTGCAACGAGCAGATGTTGATGATCTTGCCGTGGCCGCGTGCCGTCATCCGCCGGGCGGCCTCCCGGCCGACGAGGAACGCGCTGGTGAGATTGGTGTCCAGGATGCGGTGCCAGTCGGCGTCCGCGAAGTCCAGCAGCGGGGCACGCAGTTGCATGCCCGCGTTGTTCACCAGGATGTCGAGCGGGCCCACCCGCTCCTCGACGTCCGCCATCCCGGCGGCCACGGCCGGACCGTCGGTCACGTCGAACACCGCCGTACGCACCTCACCGGGAAGGTCCGCCGCGGCCTCGGCCAGCCGGCCCGCGTCGCGCCCGTTGAGGACCACCGTGCAGCCGGCCTCCGCCAGGCCCCGGGCCAGCGCGAGGCCGATGCCCCGGCTGGACCCGGTGACCAGCGCCGTACGGCCGCTGATGTCGAAGAGGGGGTGAGCCGTCATCGCCGTACCCCTAGATGATCAGGGACAGGAGCAGGACCAGGCCGCCGGCGACCACTGAGATGATCGTCTCCATCACCGACCAGGTCTTCACCGTCTGCCCGACGCTCAGCCCGAAGTACTCCTTCACCAGCCAGAAACCGGCGTCGTTGACATGGCTGAAGAACAGCGAGCCCGCGCCGATGGCCAGGACGAGGAGGGCCGCGTGGGTGGTCGACATGTCGGCCGCGAGCGGCGCGACCAGGCCGGCCGCCGAGACCGTCGCCACCGTCGCCGAGCCGGTCGCCAGCCGGATCGCCACTGCGATCAGCCAGGCCAGCAGCAGCGCCGGGATCGACCAGTCCTTGGAGACGTCCAGGATCATCTGGCCCACGCCCGAGTCGATCAGCGTCTGCTTGAAGCCGCCGCCCGCGCCCACGATCAGCAGGATGCCGGCGATGGGCATGAGGCCCTTCTCGACGGTCTGCTGGAGCCGGCCCTTGGTGAACCCGGCGGGCCGGCCCAGCGTGAAGAAGCCGACGATCACGGCCGCGAGCAGCGCGATCAGCGGGGAGCCGACGACGTCGAAGACACGCTGGGTCGTGTTCGCGGGGTCGTCGATGACGATGTCCACCAGCGCCTTGGCCAGCATCAGCACCACCGGCAGCAGCACGGTGGCGAGGGTCGCGCCGAAGCCCGGACGGCGCTGAAGCTCCTCCGAGGCGCGCTGCGGCAGCATCCGGTCGGGCGCCGGCACGTCCACCCAGCGGGCCGCGACCTTCGAGAACAGCGGACCGGCGATGATCACCGTCGGGATGGCGACCAGGATGCCGAGCGCGAGGGTCACGCCCAAGTTGGCCTTGACCGCGTCGATGGCGACCAGCGGGCCGGGGTGCGGCGGGATCAGGCCGTGCATCACGGACAGACCGGCGAGCGCCGGGATGCCGATGCGCATCAGGGAGTAGTTGCCGCGCTTGGCGACCATCAGCACGACCGGGATCAGCAGCACGATGCCGACCTCGAAGAACAGGGGCAGGCCGATCACGGAGGCGATCAGCACCATCGCCCAGGGCATGGCGCGCCCGCCGGCCTTGGCGAGGATCGTGTCCACGATCTCGTCGGCGCCGCCGGAGTCGGCGAGCAGCTTGCCCAGGATCGCCCCGAGCGCGATCAGGACGCCGACGCCGGCCACGGTGGAGCCGAGTCCGGTGGTGAAGCTGGTGATGGCCTTGTCGAGCGGCGCCCCGGCGACCGCCCCGAGCGCCAGCGACCCGATGGTCAGCGCCAGGAAGGCATGGAGCTTGAACTTGGTGATGAGCAGGACGATGACCGCGATGCCCACCAGCACGGCTATGCCCAACTGGGCGTGTCCGGCGGAGGTGATCGGCGGAGGCGCGTCCGCTGCCAGCATCTCGACGCTGAGTCTGGTCACGGGGGTTCCCTTGCGGTGACGGGGGTGTTCTGACGGGCGCTACTGAGCGCTGCCCGCGGTGTCGGGAAGCAGGCCGAGGGCCTGTACGGCGCGCTCGGTGATCTCCTGAGGACTGCCGCTGACGTTCACGGCGACTCCCGCCTCGTCCGGCTCCAGGGGCTGGAGCGTGGCGAACTGGGAGTCCAGCAGCGCGGTGGGCATGAAGTGCCCCTGACGCTGCGACATCCGCTCCTCGATCAGCTGCCGGTCGCCCGTGAGGTGCAGGAACACGATCCCGGGGGCCACGGCCCGAAGCCGGTCGCGGTACGACCGCTTCAGCGCCGAGCTGCTGACCACCCCGCCCAGTCCGGCCCGGCCGTGCGCCCAGTGTCCGATGGCCTCCAGCCACGGCCACCGGTCGGCGTCGTCGAGCGGGGTCCCGGCCGACATCTTGTCGATGTTGGCCTGGGGGTGGAAGTCGTCGCCCTCGGCGTACGGGACGCCCAGCCGCGCGGCGAGCAAGGGACCGATCGTGGTCTTGCCCGTCCCCGCGACGCCCATCACGACGACGACCTGGGGGGTTCGCATCACTGCCTCGCTGTCTTCCTCGACATCGACGCCACTGCGGCGTCGCCACACTGAAACCCATTAGGTACGACGAATTCAAGAGTCTGTGACATATAAGTCTGACTTTTTGTCGCTGTGATCCACGCCGTACGCTGAGTGCATGACCACACCGGGCCGGGGGCTGCACGGCCATGTACTGGACACCCTCGGCCCCGCGATCACAGCGGGCGAGTACCCGCCGGGCAGCGTCCTGCGCACCGACGAGCTGGCACAGCACTTCGAGGTGTCGCGCTCCGTGATGCGCGAGGCGGTCCGCGTACTCGAATCCATGCACCTGGTCGAGTCCCGCCGCCGGGTGGGCGTCACGGTCCGCCCCAAGGCCGAGTGGAACGTCTACGACCCGCAGGTCATCCGCTGGCGTCTGGCCGGCGCCGACCGCCCGCACCAGCTGCGCTCCCTCACCGTGCTGCGCTCCGCGGTCGAACCCGTCGCGGCCGGCCTCGCCGCGCAGCACGCCACGGCCGAGCAGTGCGCCGAACTCACCGAGTGCGCGCTCGGCATGGTGGCCAACTCACGCGGCCACAAGCTGGAGGAGTACCTCGTCCACGACATCGCCTTCCACCGGGTCGTCCTCACCGCCTCGGGCAACGAGATGTTCGCCCGGCTCGGCGACGTCGTCGCGGAGGTGCTGGCCGGCCGCACCCATCACGAGGTCATGTTCGAGGACCCCGACCCGGCGGCCGTCACCCTGCACGTACGGGTGGCCGAGGCGGTCCGCGCGGGCGACGCGTCCCGCGCGGAGGAACTGACCCGTCAGATCACCGTGGGCGCCCTCCAGGAACTGGACATACTGGCGCCCTAGCTGTGCTGTCCCGGAACAGCGCACCTAGGTCCTGTCGTCAAACTCCCGTCTGCCGCCCGCCCTCCGGGCGGACGACGGGTGGTTTTGGACAGGGACGATTACCGGGGGTATGAACCCCGAAGAGCCCCGGCACGTAAAACCCCCCCCCGCGCCC
>NZ_JBFATL010000068.1:0-24864 GCF_040678315.1 Streptomyces sp. NPDC052721
TCCCCCGGCAGCGCGCGGTCCGACTCACCCCGCGCCGCCTGCGCCCGCAACAGCGGCTGCAGGGCGACGGCCCGACCGACGAGTTCAGCTCGGATGCCTTCCCTGGACGGCAGACCTGTCTCGTCCTGGCTGCTGTTGCTGTTCACGACGTTCTCCTTCTGCATTGCTGCTTGCGGGGAAGACCGCCACCAACCCGCATCCGAGCGTGCAGGGCGCGACAGCGGACACTGCCCAGCGACCGGATGTGACCCGCGAGGGTCTCAGCCGTACTCAGCCGTCCGACTCGAGTGCGATCCTCGACAGGAGAGCGGCGAGTTCACCCGGCCTCGACAGGAAGGGCGAGTGGTCACCCGGAATCCGGTGCACCACGTCCGACCTTTTCGCCAGTACCTGCTGGACCTGAACGGGCAGAGCCTGGTCGTCCTCGCAGATGATGTACGTCGACGGCACCGTATGCCACGCCGCCTTAGTCAGGACGTCCCACAGAGACTTCGTGCTCTGGGGCACCAGCCGCTTGACGGCCTGCTCGGCCTCGGGTCGGGGCGCGTCACCGTAGAACACCGCGATCGGATCAGCCGGCACCGGCTCCAGGTCGCGGGGCTCCTGCGGGACGGGAGCGCCGGCGAAGCCCATAACGCTCTCACCGACATCCAGCTGGATGCCCGACAGGTAGACGATGCGCGAGACGTTCCCCGCGTCGGCGGCAGCCTGGCTGACCGGTACACCTCCGTAGGAATGGGCGACGATCACCACCGGACCGTCGATGCGCCTCAGCTCCTGCAGCAGCTGCTGCACGTCGTGCTGGACGCCAGCCGTTCCACCGACGCTCGGCAGGTCGATCGTCCGAACCCGCCACCCCTCGGCATCCAGCAGCGCCGTCAGCTTCTCCCAGCACCATGCGCCGTGCCATGCCCCGTGCACCAGGAACAGAGTGGGGCGGGAAATCCCGTCGGTCACACAGGTCTACTTTCTTCAGCAACGAACGATGTGCGTCCAGCCGCACTCACAGACGACCGCTTAACGATTAGACACTATGTCCGACGATCTGTGCAACAACTGATCGTGCACACAGACGACCGCTTCGACGTGGTCGGCGGCAGTCGACCGCGCAGGGGAACGCCCGAGCTGGCGAGCTGGTGGCCGGCTCCTGACTCCCCTGGTGCAGAAGGCGTCCACAGGGGACGTGGAGCACCTCAAAGCGTGCACGACCAACTGGGCAGGCTGTTGAACAGCATGCCCAGCATGATTTACGATCAGGCGGAAGGACGCGGACAGGGGCATGGCCCAAGAACTCTCTTTCCCCATGCGCGAGTCACGCCTTTCCGCCCCTCGCAGGTGTGGGTCTGACAGCGATGTTTGCTTCATCGGCTCAAGCTTCGACCCACTCAGAGCGACGACGGCGCTTGGTATTTGACCAGCCGGTGCCCGTGAAGCAGAGGAGATCGGGCACCGGCCTCGTCATCCGCACTGCGCGAGCGCGGCCAGACTGATTCGAAAAACTGGATCCCGCACGAGCGCCCGTCTCGATGCAACGGTGTCCACCAAGCCGTGCTCGGCGTCGCCCGGTTGCACAACATCACCCTCACCGGGTGACGGGTGAACGCCGTGGTTCCCCGGCATGCCATCGATCAGGACAGCTCCTACACGTCGGAGTTCGGCCGCCCACACGCACGACAGCCATGGGCTGAAGCCGATTCTGTCCCACCTCAGGAATTCCTACAGCGATACTGAGGATCCGGCTGATCAATGGAGAGATCGCAGCAAAACACAGTAGTTGACGGTGAGGCAAGCGGCGCCACGCAGGCCCGCTTGTCGCGGCTATCAAGGAGTAACAAATGGACAAGTGCAAGAAGATATTCACGAATGGGGTTGAGTTGTCTGTCCTCGACAAGGGCACCGGGCCCGTCGTGCTTCTGCTGCACGGCTTCCCGGAGACCGCGTACTCCTGGCGTCACCAGATAGACCCGCTTGTGGAAAGCGGGTATCGCGTCATTGCCCCGGATTTGCGCGGTTTCGGAGAGAGCAGCCGCCCGGCATCCGTCGACGCGTACAGCATCGCCCATTACGTCGGAGACATTGTGGGCCTCATCGCGAGCACTGGTGAGCAGTCGGTGGCGGTCATCGGTCACGACTGGGGTGGCCAGTGCGCCTGGGACCTCGCCACCATGCGGCCCGATTTCGTGCGCGCCGTGATGGGGATCAGCGCGCCCCCCGGACGAGGTGAGGAGTCCTTCGTCAAGGCCAGCGAGAAGATGTTCGACCCGCAGGAAGGTACCTTCTACCTCACCTACTTCCAGGAACCCGGAGTCGTCGACGCGGAGTTCGATCAGGACGTGCGGAGGACGCTGTGCCGCATGCTGTATGGACTCAGCGGCGACAACCCCGCCGATGACGTCATGACCCGCTTCCTCGTTCGTCCCGGTGAGCGAATGATCGACCGGTGGGAGGACCCCGAGGAACTGCCCGGCTGGCTGACGGAGGAAGACCTGGAGACCTACGTACGCGCTTACCAGCGCCACGGGTTCACGTCTGGACTGAACTTCTACCGCAACCTCGACCGCAACTGGGAGATCACCGCGCCCTTCCACGGTATGCGGCTTCCCATGCCGGCCATGCTGCTCCTGGGCGAGCACGACGTGGTGCTCGACATGCCCGGAATGCAGGAGGCCTTGCCCGTCCTGCCGAAACTGCACGCCGACTTCCGTGAGCCCGTGATTGTGCAGGGCAGCGGACACTGGGTCCAGCAGGAGAAGCCGGACTTCGTGACCGACCAGATCCTCGACTTCCTCCGCAGCATCGACGACTGAGTTCTACCGCTGACGAGTTGAGGGAAAGGCAGGATGTTGGCGATGCCACCACCGAAGGACTCCTGAACGCCCAGCGACAATTGATCACCTCCGAGGGGTGTGACGGTTCCCCTGCCCGCCCACCGGCGACCGCCAAACCACCGGGCGGAAGGCTCCGATGGCCACTGCCAAGACAGTGGCCATCGGAGCCGGTACGGATCACACCACGAACCTCCGACCAGGCGCGCTTGAGCGTGACGGGGTCGCGCACATCTCGAATCCGGGGCCGCGCTGAGCCGCCGACCGGGGGGTCAGGAGCCCGCCCGTCGTTGGCTCCGCACCCACGGCGAGGCGATCCTGCCTGCGCGCGCTTCCTGATGATCCCGGCGACTGAGTCCCCACGCTCGAACAGACTCCGCCGGACCAGCGTGACTCTTCCCTTGTCACCCGCCGCCATGCGAATCGTGTTCGGAGGCAGGCAATCAGCGAGGAGGTAAGACGCCGCGCGTAAGCGTTGCATATCATCTTGCGATGAGATTATTGTGACGTCCAATGCACCATGAACGACACAGTCGCACCCCGGCAGCTACCCCGGAAAGCCGGGCATACCGACGCGGCCAGACGCCAGTGGTCCCGAGCCGCGAACCTGGCATCCCTGCTCCGACCGCCATGTTCTTCGGGGGGTCTTCGTGACGTCGAAACGCGCAGACGGTCGAGCCAAGTCGTCGGCCGTGACGCCTCTGCTGGAGGATGACTTCGGGTTCGCGATCGGAGTGATTTTCCGCGCCTACGCGAGGACTGTCGAAGCGACCGTCGCAGACCTTCCCGGTGGCCCTCGCGGTTACTTCATCCTCGCGGCGGCGGTCCGAGGGGAGGCCAGCAGCCAGCGGTTCCTCGCCGATCGGCTGGGCATCGACCGAACGATGATGAGTTATCTACTGGATGACCTGGAAGAAGCCGGCCTGGTCGAACGCAAGCCGGACCCGACGGACCGCAGGAGCCGGCAGATCATCGCCACCCCACGCGGGGCGGAGCTGTGGAAGGCGCTGCACGTTGAGGTCGACAAGATCGACCAGCGACTCCTCTCCGTCCTGCCTGAGGAGTCGCAGACCGCGTTCCGGGACATGCTGTACGCGATCGCGCGCCAGGTGAGCGAGAACGAACAGAAGCCCCCCGGTGACCGGGCCGCGGATCCGACTGGTGCCGAGACGCCTGCGCGCGTCACCCGGCGCAGACGAGCACGCCCCAACGCGTGAGGCCCTTTCCCCTGCCGTGCCATCACCAGGGGAAACAGCCCGCCGGGCAGTTCAGCTCGAAAACCCGGCGACACACGGCCGCGTCGCCAATGTGCCCTCTTCACCTGACGGTCGCGACCGTCGGCTGGCGATGCGGATCGCACCCCGGCACTCGACCGGTCGCATCTCCCTGCCGGGCGTTGCTTCCGCGAACCCAAACGTTCTCCCGGTCACGAGCACCGGCGGGGCCCGGTCGGTCTCGCGTGCGCTCTGCGGCTGGAGGATCCGCTGCCTGGGCGGGTGTCAATCACCGGTCACAACAGGCATGGATCAGAGGAACGGCGCCGTGGTCGTCTGGAAGAGCAAGACCGCCGCCAGCGGGTCGTGACCGTCCAGAGCCGGCAGTATCTCTCGCGTACCGAGGAGAAGCAGTCGGCGTTGTTCGACGCGGACAACTTCTCGGAGATGTGGCCCGTGGGTCTGGAATCCGTCGACGGCCGACCTCCCCGGAATGTGCTCCGTCCGCGAGCGTCTCGCCGGCAAGCCCACCGACCATGAATTGCGAGACCACCGCGCCACGCTCGCCCCGTCCACACTGCGGACGCTCCACGGGAGGCATCGGCACCTATTGGCGCGGGCGGTGCGGGATAGAAGCTAGAAGCATGATCGACAGGGAGAGGGTCGTCTTCCCCATCGTCCCGCATTCCCGTCCAGCGCGTGTGCCTGGCCCGTCACAGAGCCTGCGGGATGTTGACGTTGCGGTTGAACACCTCTTGCGGATCCCATTCGGGTCCGGATGACGTGCGGGTCGTCCTGTCCGATGAGGAACGCCGAGAAGCCGAGCTCAAGCACCAGGGGGAGCAACTCGTACACCCACTGCTGCGGGGGTCCTTGCAGGTAGCCGTGTCGCGTCGCGGAGAAACCGACATCGAACAGGTTGAGCAGACGGCGGATCTCGCTGGGATCGCGGCCTGCCTCCAGCGCGGCATCGTCGATGATCGTGTTCGCCTCGGCCATACCGGGTGTCTGGATGTACTGCAGCGTCGGCAGCCAGCCGTCGGCCCTGCGGCCGGTGAGGCGCAGCATCCGCGGCTTGTAGGCGCCCAGCCAGATACCTATCTCGTGGGCCGGGCGGGGGCCGCGCTTCATAGCAGGCACCGAGTGGAACTCACCGTCGTGGCGCAGGGCCCCGGTTGCCTGGTGTCCCAGACACCCCGGACGATGCTGATCGCTTCGTTCAGGGCCTTCACGCCCTGCGCGGGTGTGAGGCCAGGACCTCCCATTCCATGGACGGCCTTGGGAAAGGCGCCCGCACCGAGACCCAACTCGAACCGTCCCCCGGAGAGGAGGTCGAGGCTGGCCGCCTCCGTCAGCTCCGCCAACTGCACCACTCGGTCGGGATCTTGCGCGGTCGGTGCGATGAAGGTGCCGAGCACCAGCTCGTGGCCGTAGTCGGGCATGAAGAACCCTCCGGGATACAGGCAATCTCCTTGACAGCCCCTATGTCATCTTGCTGTAAGGCCATTTGCTTACCAGCACATTTGGGTGCGCAGCTGCCCGCCGTGGCGCACATCGCCCAGGACGGCCCCCGGCAGACGGACAGGACGTGGCGTGGACCTTTCTCTACGCGCTCGCATACGAGCCGGTGACACACAGGCATTCGCGCGCCTGTTCCAAGACCATGCGCAGGCCGTGCACGGCCACGCCGCACGGTGGCTAGGTGATCAGAACTCGGCCGAGGACGTGGTCTCACTGACCTTCCTGGAGGCCTGGCGACTTCGAGAAAGGCTGCTTGACGACGGGGAGTTCACCGCACGTGCCGGCAGTGAAGACAAGACCGGTGACGGCCTGCGGGCCTGGTTGTTCGGCATCGCCACCAATGTGCTGCGCAACACCCGGCGTGCCGCCCGGCGGCACAAGGCCGCACTCGACCGACTTGCGGACCGCCACGCCAGTGTCGAGACGGTGCCCGACTTCGCCGATGCCCTGGTCGGCCGCATGGAGAACGCCGAACGGCTCGCCGCCGCCCGGGCCGCCCTGGAAAGGCTGCGTCCACGCGAACGAGAGGTCTTCGCCCTGTGCGTCTGGTCCGGGCTGAGCTACTCCGACGCCGCCGCGGCTCTCCACGTCCCCGTCAGCACGGTGCGCTCCCGGCTCTCCCGCGCCCGGCAACGTCTACGACGGTTGGCCGAGGATGAACTCGCGAACCGCACTGGGCGGCCGGCCAGCCGGCTGGTGACCGGGCCAAGGACGAGACGCCTCCCCGCCCGCGGACAGGAACCGGATGACGTCACGGAAACGGCCCGGTCGACACAGGAGAGACACTGATGAACCCCACAGAGCGCGAAGAACTGGCCAGGCTGCTGCCGAGCCCGGGTGAGCCGGCCCTGCCGAGCGACCGCCTGGCCCAGCTGGAAGCCCATCTCATGCAAGAGATCACCCGCGAAGCACCCACGCCGAGCACCCGCTCGGCCGGCGATGGCCCAGTCCCGTCCCGGCCGCTTCGGCTGCTCGCCGCGACCGCCATCCCCCTCGGCACCGTGGCCGCAGTCGTCGCCGCGGTCCTCACCGTGGTAATCGGCCGGGGCGGGCAGCCGTCCACCGATCCAAAAGCAGTCGAGCTGCTGAACCGCATCGCCGCGGTCGCCGCCGCCCAGGACACCCCACCCGTACGAGACGAACAGTACGTCTACACCGTGACGCAGGGCACCCAGCAGATCATGGACGAGGGACAGGACACCTTCCGGCGCTCGGACTGGCTCGCCGTCGACGGCGAGCGCGACGGGCTCTCCCGTATCACCGTGCTGGCCGGCCCCTCCGGGAAACGCACCAGGGACATGAAGCTCCAAGCCGACCCGAACGGCACCACCTACCGCGAGCTGGAGGCACTGCCCACTGACACCGGCGAGTTGTACAAGAAGATCTGGACTGCCACGAAGGGCCAGGGCCCCACCCACGAAAAAGCGGCTCTTGAGATGATCGGCTCCATGCTCCAAGGCGCCACACTGCTGCCCGCGGTGGAGGCGGCCCTCTACCGGACCGCCGCCAGGATCCCCGGCGTGACCGTGGTGGACGACGCCCAGGACGCGGCCGGCCGGGCAGGTGTCGGCCTCGCCTTCGGTGACGGCAAGGATCACGAGGTCTGGGTCTTCGAGAAGAAGAATCTGAGCTACCTCGGCTCCGACCGCGCCGCACTGCTCGACATCGACGTGGTCGACAAGGTCGGACAGACTCCGGCCGACTGACCTCATCGAGCTGGGCGCGAGTCGCACGTATCCCGCCTTGTCAGCGCCCGACGGGGACCGCCCTCACACAGCCGCGAGACGGGCGCTGCCTGTGCCCCGCCGCGCACGCCGGGCCGACAAGCCCCTTGTGCGGAAGAGCCCTACGCGGCGGAAGCCGACGGGCGGGCCGCGCGCGGCACTGGTCCCGCATGCTCGATGGCCCTCGGTGTCGTCCGCTCTGGGGCGCCCCTCGGCCAGCAGGCCAAGGGTGCGGTGATGGTGATGGGCGTCGATCGCCGCGTCGGCCCGTCCCGGAAACCCGCGGCTGGAAGACCGGCCTGGCCTGCCTCGCCGCCGAGACCGGCCTGGAGATCACCGTGTGTCACCTGCCGCCCGGCACCTCGAAGTGGAACAAGATCGAACACCGGCTGTTCTGCCACATCACCATGAACTGGCGTGGCAGACCCCTCACCAGCCACGAAGTCATGCTCCAGACCATCGCCGCGACCACCAGCCACACCGGCCTGACGGTGCATGCCGTACTCCACAGCAGCCACTACCCCACCGGCATCCGGATCAGCGATGAGGCCATCGCCGCCTCGCCGAGATCACACGCCACCGCTTCCACGGAGACTGGAACCACACCTTTCACCCTCAAGATCACCAACCGACTTCGGACCTTCCTCGGCGACGCAGGCCGGCCACTGTCCCTCCCCCTTCACGGCCCACGACCTGCGACACCCCCAGCTCACCGGCATGTCCCGCGAGCAACTCAGCGACCTGACCCACACCTTTGATCCCTCGGCTGGATGAGCACCGCGAGCAGGTCCGTCACGCAGTCCGCGGCGGCCCACGCCGCGTCGCCCGCGGCACGGGCCGCAAGCCCCCCTCACTCCCGCCGACCAGATCCTGGTCACCATCCTCTACCTGCAGAAACATGCTCTTCAGGGACTTCTCGGTCAGCTCTTCAACATCACCGCCATGACCATCAGCCGGGCAGTGAAAGACGTCCGTCCCCTCCTGGATGCCCACGGTGTCCAGCTCCCCGCCTCAACAGCCCGTTTCCGCACACCCGACGACGCCGTCCGATTCCTCGAACCGACGGAACCAAGATCAAACCAACGTGTTGATTCCCGGCAAGCCCTTCCAAGGGCCGTCTCGTAATCATCTACAGATGGCGGCTACCGGGGCACCGGCCTGGTCATCCCGCACTGTCGCGAACGCGGTCAAGCTGAACTCCCGGCGCGGAAAGAACACCGCTCACCGCAAGGTTCGTGCCCGGCAACCGCAAGGACTGCAAGGCGTGGGAGCTGTCCGGCGCGAAGGACGCTGTCGGCAGGGCCGCGGTCATTGCACGGTGTGCTGACTGGCCATCCGTTTGCCCGTCACCTGGTCAGGGTGAGGTTGTTCACGCAGCAGACGAACATGGCGCATGCGGGCACGACGCTGTCGAACGGGATGGAGAGGCAGCCGGCCTGGTCGGCAGACGGGAAGGCGAACGGGGAGACCGCTTCGGGGCTTGCCGGGACATGGAGGCCGTACTGAATCAGCCAGTCGGGCACCGATGGCCGGGCCGTCTCGCGTCACTGTTGCCGTCGCTCCCGCCGTTCCTCCTCGGCGATCCACTTGTCGATCAGGGCCAGTTGCCGAGCGGTGTGCTGTTAGACCACGCGGCGGGCGACCCTCAGTGTGTCGAGGCGCGTCAGCGTGTGCGTACCGTGCGAGTCGTTCACACGCATTCAGACGCCTCCCTGTTAGCTACGCCCAACCCAGACGCGGGACGGCGGCTCGACGTCGACCAAGGTGTCTTCCACCTCGATTTCCACCTCGGCTTCGTTGCCTTTCTCGTCCTTGACGATGAAGATCACGTTTATCCCCTAGTTACGAGCGTGATGGCTTCTCACTCGTTCGATCACCACTGCAGTCCGGAAGGCTACGTAGCCGGCCCTGCGGACCGTCATCCAGCAGAGCGGAACAGCGAGGCCCGGCCGGTGTCACCGGAAGTACTCGTCGTGTCGTGATGAATCGGAGTAGGCATCGTCGTCAACGGCAGACCTGAGCCGCCCTGCCTGTCGGAGACAATCTCGGCGGCGATCGACAAGGCGGTCTCCTCCGGTGTGCGGGCGCCAAGATCGAGACCGATCGGTGACCGCAGCCGCCTCAACTGCCGCTCCGTCAGACCTGATTCGAGCAGTCGGCGTGTTCGGTCCGCATGGGTGGCCCGGGATCCCATGGCTCCCACGTAGGCCACCGGAAGTTTCAGCGCCCGTTTGAGCAATGGTATGTCGAACTTAGCGTCGTGGGTAAGCACGCACAACACTGTCCGGTTGTCGACCCGAGTGGACTCCAAGTAGCGGTGCGGCCACTCGACGACGACGTCGTCCGCTTCCGGGAAACGCGCTCCGGTGGCAAACACCGGTCGGGCGTCGCACACGGTGACGTGGTAGCCGAGGAACTTGCCCAACCGCACCAGGGCAGCCGCAAAGTCGATCGCGCCGAAGACGATCAGCCGTGGGGGCGGAGCGCTCGATTCGACCAACACCGTGAGGGGCTGACCGCAGTGGGCGGCGTCCCGGCCCACCACCAGTGTTCCGGTACGGCCCGCGGCCAGCATGGCCCGCGCCTCGGCAGCCACAGTGAGGTCCAGCTCGGCCTGATCCCCCAAAGTGCCCTGAAACGAGCCCGCAGGCACGATCACCAGGCCACGGCCGATCAACTCGGCAGGACCGTCCACGATGCGGGCCAGGGCAACGGGTTCACTGGCAACGACCGAGGACAGGGCGGCCGCGACCACTCCCCGTCGCTCGTCACCGACGCGGAACGGCGTGACCAAGATGTCGATCACTCCCCCGCAGGTGAGGCCGACGGCGAAGGCGTCGTCGTCGGTGTAGCCGAAGCTTTCCCGTACGGGTTCGCCGTCCTCCAGCGCCTGTCGGCACAGCTCGTACACCGCACCCTCTACGCAGCCCCCCGATACGGAACCGACGGCCGTCCCCTCGTCGTTCACGGCGAGCGCGGCGCCCGGCGAGCGGGGCGCGCTCCCACTGACCGCACAAACCGTCGCGACGGCGAAGTCACGTTCCTGCTCGACCCACCGGTGCAACTCTCCAGCGATGTCCAGCATGTTCCTCCTCGATGCTGATGAACTGCGTACGCGATGGGGCGGTCGCGGCTGTCACGCCGGTCGGACGGACGATCCGGGAGCGGACGTCACCGGAGGCCGCCGGGCGCGCTGCCACTCCTTTCCCATGGCCGGCTTGTCGATGTCGCTGGATACCCTCGGCCATGTCCCCTCCCTTCTCACAGTGCACGACCGCCGCTGAACCCAGGTGTGCCGTCAACGGAAATCCATGACGACACCTGGGCCCAGTGAACGTACGCGGTTGTCACATCAGTTGGTCGATGGTGATCGGGAGAGAGCGGATTCGGCGTCCCGTGGCGTGGAAGACGGCGTTGGCGATGGCTGCGGCCAGACCGACCAGACCGACCTCGCCGACTCCCTTGCTGCCCACGGCGGTCGCCTGGTCGGGTCCGCCGACGAACAACACCTCCATGTCGGGAACGTCCGCGTTGACGGGCATGAGGTAGTCGCCAAAGGTGGCGTTGGCGATGCGCCCGGTGCTGCGGTCGGTGATCGTTTCCTCGAAAAGGGCCTGGCTGATGCCGCCGACCGTGCCGCCGACGATCTGGCTGGTGGCGGTCTTGTCATTGAGGATGCGTCCGCCGTCGATGGCGGAGACCACCCGTGCCACGCGCAGCAGCCCGAGCTCCGGGTCGATGCGCACCTCGACGAACTTGGCTCCGAAGGCACCAGCGACGGCCATGCCGAGGTCGTCTTCCCGTGGTGGGGTGCTTCGACCGTCGGCGGTCAGTTCCTCAAGGCCGTGCCGGGCTAGGATGTCGACGTACGATTCTCCCTTTTCGGTGTCGTCGCGGCGGTGGATGCGCCCGTCGGTGACGGACACGTCGTCGAGCATGGCTCCGCGCAGGGGTGACTGGCTGTCGTTGGCCACCACGTCGAGGAATTCCTGCACCAGGTGGCGGCAGGCGGTGTGGACAGCATTCCCAAGGGCACCGGTGAGGCCGGATCCGCCGGCTTGGGGCGAGTAGGGCATGTCGGAGTCGCCGAGGTCGAACCGGACCCGCGTGACGTCGAGGCCGAGGAGCTCCGCCGCGAGCTGGGTCATGACCGTATAGGTTCCCGTACCGATGTCGGTGGCGGCGCTGCGTACGTAGGCCGAGCCGTCGCGCCGTACCGAGGCGCGTGCCTGGCACGGCACCTGATAGAAGGGGTACGAGACTCCCGCCAGGCCGTATCCAACCAGCCAACGGCCGTCCCGCATGGAACCAGGCTCGGGTGTACGGAGCGACCAGCCGAACCGTTCCGCACCCTGGACATAGCATTCTCTCAGTGCCTTGCTCGACCAGGGCCGGCCGAGAATGGGGTGTTCGTCGGCGTAGTTCCGCAGGCGAAGTTCCAGGGGGTCCATGCCCAGCGTGTGGGCGACCTCGTCGATGGCGGACTCCAGGGCGAAGTTGCCCTGGCCTTCGGCCGGTGCGCGCATGGAGCCGGGGCACGGGATGTTCAGCCGTGCCTGTCGGTCCCGTGTCAATACGTTGGGGCAGGCGTAAGAGACGGCCGATCCGTAGGAAACCGGCTCGTAGTCGTCGTCCTCCATCGCCACGGATGAGATGCCGCGGTGCTCGATGGCGACCAGGTCGCCGACACGCGTCGCGCCGATCTTGATCTGCTGGACGCTGTTGGGCCGATGGCCGACGGAGGTGAACATCTCCGGTCGGGTCAGGACGAGCTTCACCGGTCGCTTGACCTGACGAGCCGCCAGCACCGTGAGAATGACGTGCGACCACACCCGCAGGCCGGCGCCAAAGCCGCCCCCGACGAAGGGGGCCAGGACTCGAATGCCACTCTCGGGCACCTGGAAAATCGTGGCCAGAGAGGTACGCACGTTGTGTGGCCACTGCGTGGAGTCGTGAACCGTGAGGGTGTCGCCGTGCCACGACGCGAGCGTGGCCATGAGTCCAAGCGGGTTGTTGGTGTTGTCGGGGGTGGTGAACGTTCCCTCGACGACAACATCCGCCTGCATGAACCCAGCGGTCACGTCACCGCGTTCGGTGTCGAGCCCCCAGGGATTCTCCACGATCTCTGCCCGGGGATCGTCGATGTCGAGCACGGCCTTGCCCGTCTCATACTCGACCTTGACCAGGCGGGCCGCGTGGCGGGCCTGTTCGGCGCTCTCGGCGACGACGATGCCGATGTGCTGCCCGTAGTGCAGCACCCGGTCATCCTGGAGTGGCGGGGGCGGGGAGCCGCCCAACAGTGTCATCGGGCCGCGCTGGAGCTTCGGCGCGGTTCGATGGGTGATGACGTCCAAAACTCCCGGAGCCGCAAGCGCCTCGGATACGTCGATGCCGGTGATGCGCCCTGCGGCGATGGTGCTGCCCACCAAGGCGGCGTGCGCCATGCCAGAGAGGGAGAAGTCGTTGGGGTACTGGGCCGATCCGGTCACCTTCAGTGGCGCGTCCACGCGGTCGAGGCCCGCACCGACGACCCTGCCGTTTTCCAGAGTGGTCATGATGACGCTCCCGCGACGGTCTCAAGGGTGCGGATGAGGGTGCGCTTGGCCAGCTCCACCTTGAAGGCCGTGCCGGGCAACGGCCGAGCACCTTCGAGTGCGGCCTCGGCGGCCGCCCGGAAGACGCCCGAACAGGCCTCGGCCCCGCGCAGGATGTCCTCCGCGCCCCAGGCCCGCCAGGGAACGGTGCCGACCCCGCCGAGCGCCACATGGGCCTCATGGATGACACCGTCCTCGATCACCAGAGCCGCTCCGGCCGAGACCAGGGCAAACTCGTAGGACGCACGGTCACGGACCTTCAGGTAGCTCGACCGTGCGGTCTCCGGCAGGAGCGGGATCTCGACCGCAGTAATCAGTTCGCCGTGCTTCAGCACGTTTTCGATGTGCGGTGTGTCGCCCGGGGGGAGGTGGAACTGGGTGAGCGGGATGGACCGCTTACCGTCATGACCCTGCGTGTGCACGACGGCATCGAGCGCAGCCAGGGGCACCGCGACGTCCGAGGCGTGAAGGGCGATGCAGTGATCGCTTGTGCCGAGGATCGCGTGCATGCGGTGCATCCCCGCGATCGCCGCGCAACCGGAGCCGGGGCTGCGCTTGTTGCAGGCACCAACGGTGGGATCCCGGAAATACCGGCAGCGTGCGCGCTGGAGCAGGTTGCCGCCGATGGTAGCCATGTTGCGTAGCTGCGTCGAGGCGCCCAGGAGCAGGGCCTCGCGCACGAAGGGAAGTCGCTGCCGTACGACGCTGTCCGCGGCGAGTTCTTCCATGGTCGTCAGTGCGCCGACCCTGATGGAGGTATCGGTGCGGGTAATGCCGCCGAGCGGGAGGCCGGTGATGTCGATGAGCCGGTCGGGGCGGAGGACGCCGTCCTTCATGAGGTCCAGCTGCGTCGTGCCGCCGGCGAGGAAGGACGTATGGGGTTCGGCCGTCACCACGGCCACGGCCTCGTCAGTATCGGTGGCGCGGACGTACTCGAAGGGCTGCATGTCAATTCTCCGCTGTCACTTCGCGAATGGCCGCGCGGATGTTCGGGTAAGCCCCGCAGCGGCAGATGTTGCCGCTCATGAACTCCCGGATGTCCTCATCCGACTCGGCGCGTCCCTCTGCGATGAGGCAGATGGCGGACATGATCTGGCCCGGCGTGCAGTATCCGCACTGGAACGCGTCGTTCCGGGCGAACGCCGCCTGCATGGGGTGCAGCTCGCCGTCGGTGGACAGGCCTTCGATGGTGGTGATCGCGCGACCTTCGTACTGGGCGGCCAGTGCCAGGCACGACACCACGCGCTTGCCGTCGACCATCACCGTGCAGGCGCCGCACGCGCCCTGGTCGCAGCCCTTCTTCGCTCCCGTGAACCCCAGGTGGTCGCGCAGGACGTCCAGGAGAGTGACCCGTGCGTCGACTCGGAGTGTGTACGGGCTGCCGTTGACGTTGAGTGTGATGTCCACGTACGGCGGCTCGGGGGGTGACTGACCGGAAACGCGTGCCCCGGTCCCAACCTGCTTCATGGCGCCTCAAATCTGAGTCCGAGAGACATCGTCTCCGACGGAGAAGTCCCGCGACATCGGTGATTTCGAATTGTCAATGTGTCTGGGTTGGCGTGCCATCGGGGGACACCGACAACTATTCCCCGGTGAGACGCGCGGGACGTGCCGAGTCCCCGAGGTCCCGGCCGGGGCTCGGGGGGTGCACCGACCGGGACTCTGCCGATCATAAGCGGCATCGGACATGGTGTCCAACAGTACGTACAGTTCCCGGTGCCAGCGCTCCAGACCGCCTTCTGCCGCGGGCAGCGCCGCCGGAACTCGCCGATGCAGTCGGTGGATCTCAGGGACGTCATGGCCTCGACCGCTCGATTCGACGCTCCCGCCACCCTCGACCTCGCGTGCTTCGGCCATCTGGTCCGGGAGTGATCCAGCGCAAACGGCCTGCGGCACGGGTCGGGCCGTGTGGTCGACGACGCGCAGTGGCTCTCACCAACCATGGCGGACACTTGGTCTGCGGCACCGGCCCGGGCCGCGCTGCAGCATGGGGGGTGTCAGTCGGATCAGACCTCTTACTGGCTCAATCGCTCCGCAATGTTACTGCGTCCGGCTCCTACGTCCTGAGTGCGCACCAGTGAGTGAGACAAGAGCGATCACCCGGGGGCTCCTCGCGGTGAACGATGTTCCTCCAGCGAAGCATCAGTCCCAGGCGCCGACGGTCGTGGACGCCAACGATGTCCGAGCGGCCGTGCCCGGCGGGCCGTGGCGGTCACGAAGCAAGAAGGGCAGCCGTCACACTCAAGCTATTTGTTCTCCGTCGGGGAGATCGGTGGAGCGAGACAACTCGCTCCAGGCGGCCGTCTCCGCATCGAAGGCGGAGCGGGCCTCGGCGACCAGCCGGAGGGCGTCGCTGCCGAGGATGAGGTGGGTCGGTGGGTTCTCGGCTTCGATGATGGTGAGGAGGGCGCGGCCCGCCTTGGCCGGGTCGCCGAGTTGCTTGCCGCTCATGTCGATGCGGCGTTCGCGGATGGGGCTGAAGACCGCGTCGTAGTCAGCGATGGTGCTTTCAACGCGGTCCATGGAACGGCCGGCCCAGTCGGTGCGGAAGGAGCCGGGTTCAATCGCGGTGACGTGGATGCCGAACGGCGCGACCTCGGGAGAGAGTGTTGCGGCGATGCCCTCGACGGCGAATTTGGAGCCGTGGTAGGCGGCCAGGCCGGGGAAGGCGCGCAGACCGCCCATGGAGGTCACGAAGAGGATGTGGCCGGCGCGGCGTTCACGCATGCGCGGCAGGACGGCCTGGGTGACCGCGACAACGCCGAAGACATTGACATCGAACTGGTGGCGGAAGGTGTCGAGCGGGGTCTCCTCGAATGTGCCTTCCACGCCGTAACCGGCGTTGTTGATGAGTACGTCGATGGGGCCGATCTCGTCTTCGATGGCCGCGACGGTCGGCGCAACGGCGTCGGTGTCGGTAACGTCCATGATGCGGGCGTGAGCGCGGCCGGGGGCGAGTTGCTCGAAGGCATCGGCCTGGTCGGGCTTGCGGACGGTGCCGACGACGGTGTGGCCAGCTTCGAGGGCGGCGGTGGCGAAGGCGCGGCCGAGGCCGCTGCTGACACCGGTGATCAGGAATGTGCGCGACATGCGTCTCTCCGATCGCAATGGTGGGTTGTTCGGAGCGCAGAACCGCCCGGGGCGGTGTCCGCCAGTTTCTCGGCGTGTTCGACTTGAGGGATGGTGGCCGGGGAACCTGTAGAAAACTAGTGATCCTAGAGTATGTCGTGCCGGTGTGGAGCGGGGTGTCACGCGCGTTGCCACAGCGTGGTGATGGCTCCCGTTGCCCGGAAGCACTCGGTCCTCCCAACTGTTGCCGGACTCCAGCAGGGACAACTAATCGGTCAGAACGAGTGCTTTGGCGTCCGTCGTAGAGCGCGACGGCCAGTGTGTGCAGGCCGTGGTCTGCTCCTCCAGCGCTACGCGATGGCATCGATGGTCGCGGCCGACCGTTCGCCCTCGATGAGCACGTTGCGCGAGGTGGCAGTACCTGGTCAGGGACACGGTCGCTGCGGTTCCGTGGGATGCAAGAGGGCGCAACCCCTCCTCTCGTCGCGGGCTCATCACTCTCAAGCTGCGCTGGTGATCCGCAGAAGACGAGACCAGCCACATTGCGAGGACTACCGTACTCCGCACATTTTAGTCGGCCATGTCTATTTCCGGGCGACCATGCCCGGCAGTACCAGGCTTGCCAACGTGGTCACGTACATCCAGCCACAACAGTGTTACCCACCCGGTGCCTGGTTGTCCCCAGCCTCTTCCGCCGAAGGCACGGTTCCCGGTCGACGAGGCGGACCTGCCGTCTCCGTCGCCCTCGTGGGGAGCTCGGTGGCGGCCCAGCCTGCGAGGAAGGTCAGGGCCTGCGCGCTCGGCGAGTGCGGTTCCGCGGTGTACACGAGCAGGCTCTGGTCCGTGGAGCCGCGCACATCGAGCACCTGGAAGTCCAGGCTGAGCTCCCCGGCGACCGGATGGACGAACTCCTTGCGGCCATGCCGCTGGGACCGAACCTGGTGGTCGGACCACCATCGGCGGAAGTCGGGGTCCTTCACGGAGAGTTCCCCGACGAGCCGGGCGAGTTCGGGATCGTCCGGGTAACGGCTGGCATCCATGCGGAGATAGGCCACACACTCCTGGGCGACTCTCTCCCAGTCCGCGTACAGCCCGCGGACCCCGGGGTCGAGGAAGGTGAGCCATATGTGGTTGCGGCGCTTGGCCGGCAGCCGGGAGTAGTCGGTGAGCAGCGCGGCGCCCAGGCTGTTCCACGCCAGGACGTCCATACGGCGGCCGAGCACGAGCGCCGGGACGTTCACCATGCTGTCCAGGAGGACCTGGGCCGCCCGCGACACCTGCTGGTTTCTCGGTGCGGCCGACTTCGCCGCACCGGTCACGCCGGCCTCCGCCGCACACCTCAACAGGTATTCCTCCTCGTCGGGGCGCAGTTCAAGTGCCCGGGCCAGGGCCGTGAGGATGGCGGGCGAGGCCGACTTCGCACGGCCCTGTTCCAGCCTCACGATGTAGTCCACGCTGACGCCCGCCAGCGAGGCGAGTTCCTCACGGCGCAGTCCCGGCACCCGGCGGTGCCCGGAAGTGGGCAGCCCCACCTGCTCCGCACTGACCCGGGCACGGCATGCGCGCAGGTACGCCCCCAGTTCGGTCACAGCGGCCTCCTTCTCGAACTTCGTGTCGTCATGGTCGGTGGACAGGGCCCGCTCCCGCCAGGTGTCGGTCTCCTCGCGAAGCTGAGCGATCTCCTGGTCCATGGCGGCCACGCAGTCGCTTCCGAGCCGGGCGCGCAGTGGCGGGTGGGCCGTGTCGGCGAGGGTGAGAACGGCCGGCCGTACCGAAGTGCCATCGCTGCTGGTGGAGCCCGCACAGCGGAGACGGCGCGCTGCTGGCGGCCATGACGACGAACGCCACGCCGACCACGGCACGGAAGTGCCAGGGACGGTAGGGGCGGTGGAAGTGCGCGGTGGCGTGCTTGAGTCCCCGGCTCTCCTGGCCGGCCGGCTGGTCGGCGACGTTCGTGACGCCTGTCATCTCCGTGGGCATCAGCGACGGCCGTCAGCGGCCGAGGACGACCTTGGTCTCGAGGTATTCCTGCATGCCCTCGGGGCCCCATTCCCGGCCGTTGCCCGACTGCTTGTAGCCACCCCAGGGGGCCGTCCAGTCGAACTCCGCGTTGTTGATGATCACGTAACCCGCTTCGATGCGGGACGCGACGTCCGCAGCGTCCGCAAGATCGGTGCCGGTGACGTAACCGGCGAGGCCGTACCGTGTGTCGTTGGCGATCTCGACAGCCTCGTCCACCGTGTCGTAGGTGATGATCGACATCACCGGGCCGAAGATCTCCTCCTGCGCGATGGCCATGTCGTTGGTGACCCCGGTGAACACCGTCGGCTTGACGAAGTGTCCGCTCTCCAGGCCCTCGGGCTTGCCCAGGCCTCCGGTGACCAGCCGGGCCCCCTCGTCCATACCGGTCTGGATGTAGCGCTGGACGGTCTGCCATTGTTCGCCGGAGATCAGCGGGCCCATGTCGGTGTCCTCGGCGCGCGGGTCGCCGATCCTGAGCGCCTCCACCCGCGGGAGCAGCACCGACAGGAACTCCTCCAGCCGCTCGCGCGGCACCAGGGTCCGGCTCGGCGCACTGCAGATCTGGCCGGTGTTGCCCATCAGCCAGGTGAGCACCGTGTCCACGGCGACGTCCAGGTCAGCGTCCGGCATGATCACCTGCGGTGACTTGCCGCCGAGTTCGGTGGCCACACGCTTGGCGCTCTTGGCCGCAGCGGCGTTCACCTGGAGCGCGGCTTCACCCGAGCCGGTGAAGGACACGACGGCGACGTCGGGGTGCGAGGCGAGCGCGTTTCCGATCTCCGAGCCGCGACCGTTGACGAGGTTGAAGACACCGGCGGGAACTCCGGCAGCCTCCAGGATCTCCGCCAGGACAACGGCCGAGTACGGGGCCAGTTGGGCGGGCTTGAGAACGACGGTGCAGCCGGCCGCCAGCGCCGAGGCGGTCTTGCCGGCCGGCTGGAGGGCGGGGAAGTTCCAGGGAGTGATCAGAGCCGCCACACCGATGGGTTCTTTGCGGATGTGAGTGGAGCCACGGTCTTCGGTGAACGCGAACGTCTTCAGCACCTGCGCGGCGGCCCGGAACTGGATCAGCCCGGCGGCAACGTGCATGGCGCGGGACAGTGGCAGTGGGCAACCCAGCTCGGCGGTTACCGCCTGGGCCATGTCCTCGGCGCGCCGCTCGTACTCGTCGGCGATCCGCTCAAGCAGCTCGATACGCTCCTGGCGAGTTGTCCGGGAGAAAGAGAGGAAGGCCCGTCCCGCTGCGGCAACCGCGAGATCGACGTCGGCCTCGCTGGCAAGCGCTACCCGTCCGGAGACCTGACCGGTGGCGGGGTCGCTCAGCTCGGTGACCTTGCCGCCGAGAGGCTCGCGCCAGGCTCCGTCAATGTACAGCTTGGTGTACTCACGCATGTCGTCTCCATCAGATGCACGGTTCGCCGCCACTTGACGGCCATGTGCGAAGGCGGTTTCCCGTGTGTGAAAGCGCCTCGCGGAATCCATCGTGGTGACGGAGAGCCCCGGCATACAGGGACGTCTTTTCCTGGGCCTCGGTCCCTGGGAAAGCCAGTACCACCCGAGCAGGCTGGGAAGAGCCACCGGATACCTGGGCTGCGGCGCGCTGAGCTCTACCGACGTAGTGTGCACCCGGCCGGTAGGTCCGGAGGGGGCGACTTCCAGTGCCGACGAGTCTCTACGCCGACCCCGAAGGTGAACAGCCGGGCCGTCCTGTGCCGGGGCGCCGCCGCGGATGTGAAGGCCAGGTGTGGCTCGGGTCGGGCCGGGCACTGCCAACGGCGACGGCACTCGGCGACGGCGCGTACAGTGGAACACGTCACCGGCCCGCCAGGCCGTCGCAGGAGTGCCACAACCTCCGCCTCCCTGCGTGATCACAAGGGCCCACGACCCTGCTGCAAGTGACACGTCGGCGTGCACGCTGAGGCCGGCCGTCGTGGCAAGGAAGGTGTCCCGCAGCGGTTGTACCAGCCCTCATGTAGCGGCCGTTGTCATAGCAAACGTACGCTTCGATCAGGCGGACGTCGTAGCCGACCTGCACCAATGTCCCTGTGGGAATTCGTTGCTGACGCAGAGACCGCCCAAGGCGTGATTGCCGGTGCACGATGGTCGGCGGTCGGGGCACTCTTGAGACGGCCGCACCAGTATCTCGCCCCACTCCGCAGCCCTGGACCCGGCTGCGTGCCGGGCCAAGCTGCACGGCCTCAAACGGTCCCGGGGCCGGTTCGACCGGCTGGTCAGCGGGTACGGCGACCGATGCAAGCGGCTCACGGTAAGCACGGATGCAGCGACTGAAGCGACCCGGGCAGACAACATCGTCTATGGCTGCCATGGTCTTCGCGGATGCTGTGTTGAGCGGGGACCGCGCTCCCCAGATACGGGGTAGGCGCCGATCATCGCCGACGCCCAGCATCAACTGTACGGTCTTGGGCCAATGTTCGCCGAGGGTGCGCCGCCCGGGCGCGAAGACGGCAGCCCCGGCCGGGACCTCGGCGTGCGGCACCGATCCAGGATGGGAGAACGGTCGGCCAACCTACCGCCGTGAGGGATGGCCACGAGGAGCGCGACCCGCAAGCACCGCGGGCAAGGGGTACGGCCACCGCGGTGGGCGCGCACGAACAGTCGACGCTCCCAGCGGCAACTCCCTGCTGACGTTCTACGGTGTGAGGCGGCAACGAGGTGACGATGAGCCTGGGAAGCCGTACGGTCTCCTGCTCCACGGCCTGGTTCGGCCGGCCGCCCGCCACTGCTCAGTTGATGACCAGGGTGAACTTCTCCCACGGGCCAATGGCAGCCCGATTGGCGATCAAGGCAGAGGCACCGGCGTTCTCGGCGGTGACGTACTGCCCGTTCGCCAGGGCGAGCAGGCTCACGGTGCCATCGGAGTTGCGGACGAGCTGAAAGGACTGGCCCCGCCCCGACGTAGTGCTGTCGGCGATCAGCGGAGCCGCACCTGCGGTGACGTAACGGCTGTTGGGGCGCGCTCGCAGGGCGATCGAGCCGCTGCCTGCTCCACCATGTCGAACTGCTCCCAGGGCCCGATGGCCGCACGGTTGGCGATGAGCGGCGAAGCGCCGGCATCCTCGGCGGTGACGTAGGCGTTGTTGACGTTCGCCTTGAAACTGACGACCGTGCTGGTGGTGGGCGGGGTGGTGCCGCCGCCGACCATGGGTTCGGTGGGGCGGGTCGCGGTCAGCGCGATCTGGCCCTTGAGCATGCGGCCACCGTCGGCGGTGAGCCGCAGGTAGTAGTCGCAGGAGCAGGCCGTGCCGTCCTCGTCGAGTGCGAGGAAGCCCGAGTCGGCGGGGACGGACGCCGAGGTCTCGGCGGTCTTGGCGATCTGGTTGCCCTCGTTGAACTCGTCGAACATCGAGATGTAGATGCCCTGCGCGCCCACCCGGACCATGTTGTAGAACTGCCGCCACATGAAGTCGCCGTGCGCCCGCTGGCTGGGAACCGAGACATCGCCGGGCAGCACACAGGGCTGGTAGTCGATGCCGTGCGCGTCGCAGTCCGCCTGATCGCCTAGATTGACGTACTGGTAGTAATGGTCGGACTCACCGACGCTGCCGATGGCGCCGACCATCCAGGGCGAGATCATGTCGAACGCGTGGTAGACGTCCAGGAAGCCGTCCCGGGTGCCCTGGCCGCCGGTCCGCCACTCCTTGGGGATACCACCGATGACGTAACAGCCTTGGGACTTGAACCAGGCGATGACGTCGCCGCAGGCAGCGGCGGAGAAGGCGTGACCGTCGTCGTTGAAGCCGAAGCCCCAGATGGCGACGACGGGTTTGCCGTTCTGCCGGGCGTAGGCCGGACTGGCGGTGTGTGCCTTCATCTTCCTGGTCCAGTCCGTCTTGATCTCGGACTGCATGGAGGTCCACCCGGTGACGTCGTACATGATGTAGAACTTCACGTTGTGCGCTTCGGCGGCGCCGCGCACCTTCTGGGCCATCGCGTCGCGCGTCGGGCCCTCGCCCCCGGTCGGGTTGAACCGCTGCAGGGCCGCGGTGTCCACCCCGTACTGGGACATCCACGAGAAATGCGTGTCGACCGTCTGCTGGTCGTACGACGAGAAGAGCGTCGCGGGCCGGCCGTCGCCCAGGTCGGCGTAGCCGGTCGGGTAGGTGTGCGTGTATTCACGCATGTCCGGCCAGCACTTGATGCCGGTATTCGACGAGGACGGCGGCTTGCTCCAGTCCGCCGACCAATGCCACCAGCCGTCGATAGGGGCGCCATCGCCCTTGGCAGCGAACCAGCCCTGATAGCCGACGGTTATCTTGCCGACGACGTCGCCGACCGGGGAGGCCGACGGCGCGGCGGCAGGACCCCTCGACACAGCAGCGGCCTCGGCGACGCGGAGCGAACCGATCACGGTCGCCGCGGTGCCTCCGGCGGCGGCGCCGAGTACCCGGCGCCGGGTCCATGTCTTCTTGTGGTAGGGCTCAGCCACGATGTGCTCCAAAACGCATGCCTTACGTCCAGAGACGGGCGTGCGGGGTTGGGGGGACGGAGGGGGGTATCGGCGACCCCCGGCGTGCGGACGCGATGAGAACCGGTACCGTCGGTTTGTACGTTTGGAGGAGCCTTCCTGCAGACTGCGCCCCGGACCGGTCATCGGCACCGGGAAGGGACGGCTGTTGCGGGCAATGTCGTCCAGCTCCTTGAGGCAGGCTCCGGCGCGAATGCCCGGACCATCTCCGACCGCGGCGGGGGGTTGTCCGACCATGCGGTGGGCGACCGTGTGGCTGCGGCCATCATCGCGTCCCGGCAGGTCCAGGGGCGGTACGCGCCGGGTGCCCCGGGTTCGTCGGCGGCTATGCCGGGCGCCTGGTGGCCCATGCCTTCGGCCGGTCCGGTCTTCCTGACACAAAGACCACCGTCACACATGATCACGGCCACCGCTGCGGGCACCACCCGGGCTCATCTATGGCTCCGCCCGCAACATATGCGCGGCCGCCGAGGCCACCTCTCGCTGCGCCCCGACACGATCGACCCGCAACGGCTCCCCGTCGGCGACCACCTGTTCCCCCGCGACCCAGACATCGCGGACGGCCCGGGACCCTGCGGCCCACACCAGATTGGCGAGCAACTGATCGTCGGGGACCTCGAGCCCTGCGGCGAAGTGCGGACCGTCCACGCCGACGTGGACCATGTCGGCCCACGCGCCGGGGCTCAGGGTGCCGATGTCATGGCGACCCACGGCGGCGGCTCCACTGCGGGTCGCCATCAGCAGCGCGTCCTTCGCGGTTAGGGCCAGCGAATCCCCTGTCGTGGCACGGGCCAACATCATGGCGAGTCGCATCTCCTCCCACAGGTCGAGGTCGTCGTTGCTCGCAGGGCCGTCCGTGCCCAGACCCACCGCCACAGAACTCTCCCGCAGCGCGGAAAGCGCGGCGATGCCTGAGGCGAGCTTGGCGTTGGACCCGGGGCAGTGGGCGACTCCCGCCCCGTGGTCAGCGAGAAGCCGGACGTCATGGGGTGAGAGATGCACGGCGTGGGCCGCCAGCAGCCGCCCGTCCAGAAGCCCGACATCAGCAAGGAGTTGGGGGACGGATCCGTGTGCTGCTCGCTGCTCCCGGTCCTCCCCCAGGGACTCGGCGACGTGGATGTGAACGAGAGCCCCCCGGGCCGCGGCCGACTCCGCCGTTGCTCGCAGTGCCTCGACGGGGAGGGCGTAGGCGGAGTGAGGGCCGTAGCCCAGTTCGATACGCCCGCCTGGACCAAACCTCAAGCCGTCTGCGTCGATCCACTTATCGATCGCGGCCAGGGCGTTCCGCCATTCGGCGCCGGGCAGGTCGAAGTAAGCCGGAGCGAGGAGTATCCGGCTGCCGGCGCTCAGCGCCGCGTCCACCACCGCCTCACCGTGCATGTACATCTCTGCACTGGTCGTGATGCCGTGCTGGAGCATCTCGACGCAGCCAAGCAGCATGCCCGCGTGCGCGTCCTCGGGACGCATGCGTGCCTCCGCAGGCCAGATGACGTCATTCAGCCAGGACATCAGAGGCAGGTCTCCGCCCGCGCCACGCAACGGTGTCATGGCACTGTGTGCGTGCGTGTTGACGAGGCCGGGCATCAGGATTCCGGAGAGTCTTGTCATGGGCGTCCCGACAGCCATGGGCGGCGCCTCGGCCAAGGGTCCGCAATAACTGATGTGCCCGTCGTTCTGTACGTCGACGGCCCCGTCTCGGATCACCGAGCATGCCGAATCCGCGGGCAGGACGATGGAAGCGAGGAAACGTCGTGCAAGCATGAAGACTCCACTGGATCTTGTTCATCTCGGCTGCGCACACGAAGACACGGAGGGAAAGGCGGGCGTTCAGGGCGCACGGAGTACGGCGGTCCTGACCTACGGGCCGTTAGTCTTCACAACGCCGCGATCTCCCGGTTCTCCGTCATAGGACAATCCCCGAGGACGGACACGGTCCGTCCTTGGATGAGGCTCGCGGGCCGGTCGTTTCCCAAGGTCACCAGGGAGGACGGACCACCGGACGACGCGCTCCGGACCGCCGTACGGTGGGAACGGGCCGGGACTCAGACCATCAGGCTCACCCGCTCGCCGATGCCGAGGAGGGCCTTGCCGTAGACCTCCAGGCCGACCGCAGGGACCAGCCCCACGTGCCGCGCCGCGACGTTCGCATCACGCCAGACGCGCTGGAGAGGGCTGGCCTCGGCGAACGAGGCCGCACCGTGCACGTTCAGGACGGTGCCGACCGCTTCGAGTACGTGCTGAGCGGCGAAGCCGGCCTGGGCCCTGATGTGCGTGCGTGCGGTGTAGTCCAGGGGGCTGCCGGAGGAGGCGGCCCGATCGACCTCGTCAACGGCACGGTAGGTGTGCAGGCGGGCTGTCTCCAGCTTCAGTGCGGCCTCGGCCAGTTGTATCTGGACGCCCACCGAGTCC
>NZ_JBFATL010000069.1:0-9355 GCF_040678315.1 Streptomyces sp. NPDC052721
TACGAGGGCCCGGGCCCGGCACGCCGAGAGCACGCACCTGACGCCGCGCGGCCCGCCCTCCGGGCGGACGACGGGAGTTTGACGACAGGACCTAGTCCCGGTGGCGGCGGTCTGACGCATCCGCCGCGGGCCCATGAACCGGCCCACAACCGCCCTCGACGCCCCGCTCCTTCCGAGGGAACCGCGGGCGTCGGGGGCTCCGATCGTCCCGACGATTCCACGGAAGGCGCCATGACCCGCTCCGTGTCAGCCTCCAAACTGCACCCTCCGGTCCAGCCTCCGCACGTCCTGACCCGTCCGCGTCTCCTGCGCCGGCTGGACGCCGCCACCGAGCCGGTGATCGTCCTTTCCGCACCGGCCGGTGCCGGAAAGACGGTGCTCCTGACCGAGTGGTCGCAACACCTGACGGCCGGCGGAGGGTGCGCCTGGCTCAGTCTGGACGTACACGACAACGCCCCGGGCCGGCTCTGGGACGGCATCCTGCTGGCGTTGCACCAGGTACGGCCGGCCTTGCCGGTGCGCCTCGACAGCGACGAGTGGACGCTCGACGTCTGGCTCGAGGAGATCCTGCCGAACCTCGTGACCGGACTCGGGGCACAGGCACCACTCACCCTGATCCTCGACGGAGTGGACTCCCTCACGGACGCCGACGCGGTGCGCAGCCTGGCGGACCTTTTGGCGGGGGTTCCCGAGGGAATGCGCATCGTCTTGTCGACCCGGCATGTCGTGGGGGCGCCGCTGCCCTCCCTGCGCGCCCGGGGTCTGGTCGCCGAACTCGGCCCCCACGACTTGCGCTTCACCACCGAAGAAACACAGGCGGTGCTCACCGGCCTGCTCGGCTGCGCCCCGACCGCGGACACCCTCGGTGCGCTGTACGAGGCCACCGAGGGCTGGGCGGCAGGACTGTGCGTCATGGGGCGCGCCCTCGCCGGCGCGGCGGACAAGGCCGCCGCGGCAGAGGCGGTGGTGCGCGGCATGCGGGCAATGTCCGATTACGTGGCCACCGAGGTGGTCGACCGGCTCACTACCGAACAGCGCGAGTTCCTGGTGCGCACGAGCGTGCTCGACCAGCTGAGTACCGGACCGTGCCAGGCGCTCGCCGGGGACCGGGCGGGTGTCCTGCTGCGCGAGCTCGCGCGCACGGTCCAACTGCTTGAGCCGGTCGCGGCCCAGCCGCCGGCGTACCGGCCTCACCGGGCACTGCTTTCGCTGTTGAGCGACATGCTGGCGTCCGAAGGGCCGGATGCGTCGGTGTCCCTGCACCGGGCGGCGGCGCAGTGGTATTCCAGGCGGGGACACACGGCCGCGGCGGTACGGCACGCGATGCTGAGCGGCGATGAGGCCTTGGCCGGCGCGTTGGTTCTCGCCGACTGGGAGGAGGCGATCGCCGCGGGCCGTAGCGCTGCGGTGTCCCATTGGCTTCGCCTCTTGCCGCCCCGAACGGTCGCCGCCGACGCGCGACTGTGCATCGTGGCCGCGATGGCCGCTCTCTCCGGCGGTGCTCCCGAAGCGGGCAGGCACTGGCTGGATGTGGCACAGCTCAGGCAGAGGGGAGCGGAGACGGTCGGCGAAGGCAGCACGGTGGCCGACGCGGCGACCGTGGCGCAGACCATAGCCTGCTGTCTGAAGGGGGAGCTTCTCAGTGCTGACCGCCTCGGCGCATCGGTCGTCGCCGGCACCGTGCCGCTGACTCCCTGGCGTGCTCTCGCCTGTACGGCCCGTGGGACCGCACTGCTGTGGACCGGCCGGTACGAGGAGGCGGAGGCGCTGCTCGGCGAGGCGACCCGTGACGCGCGTGCCGCCGGGCACGGCCTGGCGCTGGTCCGCGCACTGGGCTCACGGGCGGTGTGCGCGCTGCTGGCCGAGCGTCACGAGCAAGCGCGCACGCTCAGCGAGGAGGCCCTCCGCGCGGCGGCAGCGGCCGGACTGGACGGGCACTTCGTCGCCGTGTCCGCCTACCTCGGCCGGGCTGGTTCCCTGCTGCGGGAAGGCTCCGTGGAAGAGGCCGAAGAGGCTCTGGCCGGCGCGGAAGCGGCGCTGTCGGGGCCGGACCGGGCCGGAAGCGAACCCCATATGCGCGCCCTGTGTCACTTGACGCGGGCACGACTCGAAGGTGCGCGGCGCAACAGGCAAGCGGCGCGGGAGGCCCGTGAGGCGGCCGAGCGGGCGGCGGCCCGGTGCGAGGTGCCGGGGGTGCTGACGGGCCTGCTGGCCGGAGCCGACGGGGACACGGTCGTGGTGCCGGTCGTGCCCGGCCCTCAGGACCTGTCGCTGGGTGAGCGCCGGGTGCTGCGGGCTTTGTGCGGTCCGCTGACGTTGCGGGAGATCGCCGCTGAGCTCTACGTGTCCCACAACACCGTGAAGACCCAGGTACGGGCGATCTTCCGGAAGCTGGACGCGCACGACAGGAGCGCTGCGGTCGCCAGGGCCCGGGAGTGCGGTGTGCTCTGACCCGGGCCCCGGCATCCGCTTACGAGGCGTCCTGGCGTCGGGCGTAGTCCGCCTGGGCCGAGTACGCGGTGTCGTCCTGCTCAGTGCCCACGGCGTCGATACCGCAGACCTTGCGTGCGAGGTCCGCGACGGGGCCGCTCGGGGACAGTTCCGCGCGCTTCATGGTCAGGGTGCGGATGGCCAGCAAGGGAGTGCCGTTGAAGTTCTCGAAGGTGCTGATGCGGTCGCCCCAGTCGGACAGGAACAGGTCGCGGATCACGCGGCTGATCTTCAGCCGGTCGTGCGGCCTTCCGACCGGCCCGGTCTGCAGAGCCTCCAGCCAGGGCCGCAGCTCGGGCCGCTGCCACTGTCCCTCGGTCGGGAAGATGAGCGAGGCCCGGCCCGCCAGGTCGATGACCTCGTTGACCATGCCGGAGATGTTCTCCAGGTAGTAGGCCCGCCCGAAGTCGAACATCAGCACGTTCGGCTTGTAGAGGCCGCCTGGAGTGGTGAACCCCTCGTCCTCCGAGGCGATCACGTGCGCCTTGAGTGTCTGGTGGAAGCCGGCGAACCGGGCGATCCGGGCCTGGACCGGCGGAAGTTGGTAGGTGCCGATGTGCTCGGTGATCAACAGGGTCAGACCGAGCATCAGCTCGGCGCGCACCATCTGCCGGACCAGGGCCTGGTAGTGCAGCCAGTCGAAGACGCGCTGCGGGTACAGCGACGCGTGCTGGGGATTGCCGATGTGGAACACCCGGTTCCAGGGGATGAACACGTCCTCGAACACGATGACGCTGTCCAGTTCGTCGCCCTGCGAGGCGAGCGGGTGCTCGATGTCCTCGCCGTCCCGGACGTTGCTCTCCCGGCAGATGATGGTGACGCCGGGCGTGCTGGGCGGCACGGCTGCGAAGATCACCTGTTCCGGCAGGATGCCCGGGCGGTAGAAGACGCCGATGTGGATCCAGTCCCCGAAGGCCGCGCCGGTGCCGATCGCCTTCACGCCGCGTACGGTGATGCCCTCCTTCGAGGTGCTCACCACGCGCAGGGCGGGGGACTCGGCCTGTGCGGACTCGCGTGAGCGGTCCGTTTGCGGGTCGACGAAGGCCGGCGTCGCGTTGAGGTCGCCCTCCCGCATCATGTTCCAGAAGTCGGTGATTCCCTCGGTGAGGTCCCTCCCGTCGGTGCCGACGGCCTGGCTGCTCCAGGGCTCCGGGTCGTCGACGTAGGTGAGCAGTACGTAGTTGTTGACGTCCGGAGTGCGTGGGACCGCCCCGCCGCCGAGTTCCCTCAGCACCGTCTCCATGTAGCGCCGCTTGCGCCGCAGGTCCTCCTTGGTGCGGTGCTGGAACCACGTCATGGACCGCCTGACGCCCGCCTCGTCCACGAACGTCATCACGTCCTCGAGGTCCGGGCGGTGGTGCAGGTCGTAGAAGTCTGCGAGCCTCCGGGCGTACGCCCGGGTCTTGGGGTGCGTGGCCACGTTGTCGACGAGCTCGTCGCCCACCCACACCGTGCGGCCGTCGTTCAGCGCCGCCAGGTATTCCTTGCCTGTACGCACGTCGTGCTCCTCTCCGGGGCAGGATTTGTGGACGTCCCGGAGCATGCGTCGCGCCAGGGTGAGAGGACGGTGCGGAGTCGGCAATCACCCGGGTGATTCCGTCGGCCCCCACAGAACCGGCGTTGAGAGGGGATGTGGCGATGCGGCATGCTGGCCGCATGCACACCGCAGACTCCGGGGGCCACCGGGACCGTGCCCCCGGACCCCGGCCATGACCGTGCCGCGTCTGCGGGGACGCGATCACGAGATGGCGGTTCTCCGGGCGGCTCTGGACGCGGTGCGCGGCGGACGAGGCGCCTGCGTCGTCGTGGCAGGCGCGCCCGGAGCCGGCAAGAGCCGACTGCTCACCGAGGTGGACACGCTGGCGCGGCGAGGCGGATTCGACGTGGTGCCCGTTCGGGCCGACGAGCTGGACCAGTACGCGGCCGGGGCCGCCCTGCAGTCCGCCCTGCAGTCACCCGGAGGTTCCCACCGGGTCACCGCGGCCACCGACGACCAGCGTCTGTGGCTCCTCGACAGCATCACCGACGCCCTGGAGGACCGGGCCCAGCGCGCCCCGGTGGTCGTGCTCGTGGACGATGCGCAGTGGGCTGACCCGGCCACGCTCTTCGCACTGCGCACCCTGCCCGGGCGACTGGCCGCATCCCGGATCCTCTGGGTGCTGGCAGTACGGCCGGAGGCCGAGCGGCCCATCGTCGCCAGGATGCGGGAAGACCTTGACCGCCTCGGAGCCCGGCGGTTGACCCTCGGCCCGCTACCGCAGAAAGAACTGCGGCACATCGCAGCCGATGCGCTCGGGGCCACGCCGTCACGCGAGCTGACCACACTGCTGCGAGGCATCGCGGGCAATCCGTACCTGGCGATCGAACTGGTGCGCTCCTTCGCCGACGCTGATGCCGGCAAGGGGGAAGGGGGCGTCGCCGGCCTCCCGCGCCATGACCTCCCCGTCGGCTTCCGGCGCAGTGCCGCCGCGCGTCTGAACAGGCTCCCGGAGGACGCCGTGCGCCTGCTCCAGATCGGGTCCGTCCTAGGCCGCGAATTCGACCTCGGCATCGCCGCCCGCATGCTGGGCAGGCAGGTCGGCAGCCTGCTGTCCGGCGTCGAGGCCGCTCTGGCGGCCGACCTGCTGACGGCCGACGGCCCGCGGCTTGCCTTCCGGCACGACCTGGTCCGCCAGGCCCTCCACGAGAACCTCCCCCCGGCCGTACGAACCGCTCTGCACCGGGAAGCGGCCGACACCCTGCGCGCCGCCGGGGGACGACCCGCGGAGGTGGCCTGGCACGTCGTGATGTCGGGTGGCCCGGTCGTGGACGACTCCGTGACCACGCTGCTCACCGCCGTACGGGACCTCTCGCCGACCGCCCCGGACGCCGCTGCGGACCTCGCTCGGCGAAGCGCCGGACTGCTGCCCCCGCACGACAGGCGCCGCATCGCCCTGCTGACCGACGCCGCCGAGTACCTCGGCCGGACACGCCGGGTGCACGAGGCGCTTGATCTGGTCGACGCCACCTTGTCGGAACGGCTGGAGCCGCCGCAGGAAGCATCCCTGCGCCTGGTGGCCGCCGAGATCCACCAGGCCGCGGGCGATCACGTCGCGGCGATGGCACACCTTCAGCGGGCCCTGGCCCTCCCTGCACTGCCACGCGACCTGCACGTCCAGCTACTGAAGACCAAGGCCACGGGTCACATCTACCTCGGAGAGATCAGCGCTGCCGAGCAGACCGATACCGGTCTGGTCGAGGCCGCCTACCGCCGGGGCGATACCGCTCACGTCGTCAGTGCCATGATGTTCCAGTCGCAGACGTCCTTCTACCGCGGGCGCCTGGCCCGGGCCGTTGACCTTGCCGAGCGAGCCACCGCACGTGCGGACATGGAGCCGGCCGCGCTCCACCTGCGGCCTCCGCGCATTCCGGCGCTGTGGCTGGCCACGGTACTGACCGCCACCGACCGGCTCGGGGACACCGAACGGATTCTGCGGGAGGGGCAACGCGAGGCCGAGGCCCTGGGCCTCGGCTGGTCACTTCCACACTGGCATGCCTGCCGCGCCTGCGCACTGCTCGAACAGGGAGCGCTCGACGATGCGGCCGTGGAGGCGGAGGCCAGTCTCACGGTCGCGGACGAACTCGAGATCACACGGGGGAACGCGCAGGTCCGGTCAGTGCTGGCACTGGTGGAGACCAAGCGCGGTGACCTCGCCAGGGCCAGGGACCATCTACGCGCCGCCGACGTCGACACCGGTGCGAACAAGCAGTCGTGCGGTCCCTGGGTCTCGCTCGCGCGGGCCTGCCTGGAGGAGGCGGAAGGCCGGGGCGCCGCAGCCGCGATGGCACTCAGGGGCAGCTTCGGAGGGGGTGAGGTGACGCCGCTCCTCGTGCTGCCTCCCTCCCACTGGCCCGAGATCGCGCGCATCGCTGTGAGCGGCGGCGACAGGTCCGTAGCACAAGCCGTGTCCGGCGCACTGCGCGGCCTCAGCGCTCAGGACGACAGCCAGAAGATCGTCGGGGCGGTCCGTGCCCACGTGAACGGCTTGCTCCAGAACGACCTCTCCGAACTGGCCTCCGCCATCGCAGGCTTGCGAAAAAGTGGCAGGCCGCTGGCCCTGGCGGCGGCCTGCGAAGACCTCGGCACGCTCCTGGCCACCTCGGCCGATGCGGAGGCCGCGATCCCCTACTTCGACGAAGCGGCTCAGCTGATGACGGAATCAGGAGCCGTGCGCGACCGCGAACGGCTCAAACGGCGCCTCCGGCAGCTCGGCGTGCGCTCCGGCGCCCCCCGCCCTCACACGACTGCCTCTCCTGGGTGGGGCCGGCTGACGGAGTCGGAGCGGAAACTGATTCCGCTCGTCGTGGAAGGCCTCACGAACCGGGCGATCGCTGAGCGGCTCTTCGTGTCCGTGCACACCGTCAACACGCACATGAAGCACATCTTCACCAAGCTCGGCATCAATACGCGGGTTGAACTGACTCGGCTGGCGATGGAGCAGGGCGGCACCGACGGCGAGTCCGACTGAGCGTGCCGGCGACCGGCAGGGAAACGGCGGCAAGGATCCCGTGGACGGGCGACGCGGGGGCGGCCGGTTCGTCTGATGCCGGTGGTGACGGCAGCCGCAGGCCGGAGCGGTCGGCCGCGGTTTCCCCGCGGGCGCGCGCGGCGGATACCGCGGGCAGCTCCGCGCCGCTGTGGCCGCCACTGCTCCGTCTTGCTCCGCGCCTGCCACGGCGCGTGTCCGGGCCGGTTTCCCTCTGCCCACGGCAGCTGTCGCTGCCCCGACCGGTCTGTTGCTCGCGCGTGACGGCGCCCGTTGACGCACCTGCCGTGCCGCGGTGGCGCGTGGTCGGAGCAGGGGTGGTGGTCAGTTGCGTGGCCCGCCGCTTCGAGTCCGCTTCACGGCGGCAGTCAGGTGACTGAAGCACACGTGCCGTCCCCCGGACCACCATGCGAGGCGACGTAGTCATCCCGTGTCCCTGCTCCTAACGGCGGAAGGCTCCCTCATGGCACCGCCGTGCCTCCTGCCGGCCGTTCTGTCGTGCCCGCCCCAGCCTGACCCACGGCGCTGCTGCCGACCACGGGCGGCCGGCTTCACACCGGACCGGAAACCGGCACCGAGACCATGCCCGAGCTATACGGCCACAACGGCCCTGACCGATCTGCTTCGAGCGGCCCCTCGCGGTGATCCGGCTCACCGCCGACAGCGGCTCATCGCACCGAGCCAGGCCGCCAGGCCACGTTCCCGCACCCCCCGAGCAGCGCACCTACAGGGAGGAAGCACATGCCCGAGCCCATGACCCCGTACACCGGATTCGACCGGATGCCACTGGCCGGCACCTGGCGCTCAGGCGGCACCGGCAGGGTGCTGACCGACAGCAACCCGTACAGCGGCGAGGTCCTCACCGAGATCGGCTCGGCCGGCACCGCGGACGTCGACCTCGTCTACCGCGCAGCCCGCGATGCGCAGCGGGAGTGGGCGCGGACCCGTCCCGAGCAGCGCGCAGCGGTCTTCGAACGGGCCGCGGACATCATCAGGCGGCGGGCCGGCGAACTGGCTGACTGGCTGACTGGCTGACGCGAGAGATCGGAGCCACACGTGACCGAGCGGGTGTGGAGGTGGCCATCACCGCCGCGGTCACCGCCGCCGCTGCCGGCCACACCGCCGAGGTCGTGGACCGGGTCGGCTCGGACGTCCCCGACAAGGAGAACCGGGTCTACCGCAAGCCCGCCGGGGTGGTCACCGTCATCAGTCCCTGGAACTTCCCGATGTACTTGTCCAACCGGTCCGTCGCCCCCGCCCTCGCGCTGGGCAACGCCGTGGTGCTCAAGCCTGCCGAGGACTCACCCGTCACCGGTGGACTGCTGCTGGCCAAGGTGTACGAGGAGGCCGGGCTACCCCCGGGACTGCTCAGCGTCGTCGTCGGCCGCGGCCGGGACATCGGCGACCATCTTGTCCAGCACGACATTCCCCGGGTGATCTCCTTCACCGGTTCCACGCGCGTGGGGCAGGGCATCGCCGCCAAGGCGGGCCTGAAGAGACTCGCGTTGGAGCTGGGCGGTAACGGTCCGCTGGTCGTGTTGGACGACGCCGACCTCGAACACGCCGTGGATTGTGCCGTGTTCGGCAGCTACTACCATCAGGGCCAGATCTGTATGGCGACGAACCGGGTCATCATCGATGCATCGGTGTACTACGAGTTCGTCGACCGGTTCGTCGAGCAGGCCCGCGCTCTGCGCACCGGCGACCCGCGGAACGCGGAGACCCAGATCGGACCCGTCATCAACCACACGCAACTGAACAGCGTCCGCGACAAGGTCGCGGAGTCCGTGGCAGGCGGGGCCAAGCCGTTGCTCTTCGGCGAGCCGCAAGGCCCGGCCGGTCTCGTTCTGCCGCCGCACGTTCTGCTCGGCGACAACTACGTGACCACGGCCGCTGAGGAGGTCTTCGGCCCCGTCGCCACACTCATCCGCGCGCACGGCGAGGACGATGCCCTTCGGATCGCCAACGACACCCGCTACGGCCTCTCCAGCGGCGTCTTCACCCGCGACGTCGAACGCGGCCTGCGCTTCGCCCATCAGGTGGAGGCGGGTATGACCCACATCAACGACACGACCGTTCACGATGACGTGCACGCTGCTTTCGGGGGCGAGAAGGCCTCCGGTATCGGCCGCTTCGGCGGCAGGTGGGTAGCTGAGGACTTCACCACGCACCACTGGATCAGCATCCAGCACAGGCCGCGCCGGCTGGTGTTCTGAGAAGCGTGGCAGGGCGGTGGGGGGCGGGCGCCCCCCCCCCCCCCCCCCCCCCCCCCCGGGACCCCCCCCCCGCGGCCGCCCGCCCCGCCGCGCCCGCCGCGGCGCCCCCCAGGGGGTGAGACC
>NZ_JBFATL010000069.1:9365-24370 GCF_040678315.1 Streptomyces sp. NPDC052721
CTTGACCTTCACCCCCCCCCCCGGGCTCCCCCCCCCCCCCCCGCGCGCGGGGGCGGGGTTTTCGAGCGGGGGGCGGGGGGGGGGGGCCCCGCCCCCCCCCGCCCCCCACCGCCCTGCCCACTTCTGTCGCCCCTCGTGGTCGCGCTGCCCGCTCGGGGCCGAGGCGGCTGCAGCGGTCGGTGACGACGAAGGCGTACCGGACCGAGTCCGGAGGTGACGTATGTGCCGCCAGTGCAGTCACATGACTCAAGGCGGCAGGTGTGTCCGGTCCTTAGCGTGGCAGCACCAGGCCGCATCACACGGCAGGAGCAGAGCCGGAGACGACACCCATGCGCAGCGCAGGCAACGACTCGCACGACCATGTGGTCCGTAGCGGCTTGCACTACACCCCGGAACCGAGGACTGGTGCGCTCACCCCGCCGGCAGCAGTCACCGCTGTGGGCGTGACGGCCGTCATAGCACCGCGCACGCCCCTCACGCGGGCGCCGCTCACTCCCGCCGTCGAGGTGGGGCCATGAAGACCGCTCTGTCCCGCGTCGCCGACCGGCTGCTGCCGGGCAGCGCCGCGACCTACGGGTCGCTGCCGACACTGCTGGTCGTGCTGACCTTCGTGACGGGCGTGATGGACGCCGTCAGCTACCTCGGCCTCGGCCACGTCTTCGTGGCCAATATGACCGGTAACGTGATCTTCTTCGCGTTCGCCCTGACGGGAGCCAGGAATCTCTCCGTGTGGGCTTCCGTGCCGGCCATCGCCGCGTTCATGGCGGGCGCGTGGGGGGAGGCCCGCCTCGCGGGCACCCCCGCCGGCACCGTGCGGCGTTTCCGGGCCGTGGCCGGCGTTCAGGCTCTGCTGGTGTCGGGCGCCGCCGTGGCGGCTGCCGCGCGGGGAAACCACACGGTGCTGGTCATCCTGCTCGGTTGCGGGATGGGCTTGCAGAACGCGGCCGTCCGCAGACTGGCCGTCCCCGACCTCACCACCACGGTGCTCACCCTCACCGTCACCGGGCTGGCCACCGACCGCCCAGGACGGCCCACGGCACGCCGCCTCACCTCCATCGCCGCGATGCTCTGCGGCGCCCTGTGCGGATCCGCGCTCACCCTGCACGCCGGGACCGCCTGGGCCCTGATCCTTGCCCTGCTCCTGCTGCTTGCCGTCGCGGCAGCTGCGAGCGCCCCAACTGAAAGGAACCACTCGTGACAACCCACGACACCACCGGATGGACCGGCCGCCGCACACTGCTCAAGCGGGCGGCGCTGGCTGCGTCCGTACCTGCCGCCGCCACGCTGCTGGGTGGCCTGCCCGGCACCGCCCACGCGGCCGACACCGCCGGCCTGCCCGACTTCGCACCCGTGCCCAGCCAGGCGTTCGGCCCGGCGCTGAACGATCAGGGTTACCACGTGGGCCGGATAGGCGGCGCCCTGTACTGGGTCACCGACGGCAGTTATCAGGCGATGTTCCTCGCCACCCGGGAGGGCGTGGTACTGGTCGACGCGCCACCCACCATCGGTCACAACCTGCAGCGCGCCATCGACGAGGTCACCGGACCGCTCGGCCTGCCGAGCCGGGTCACGCACCTCGTCTACTCCCACTCCCACGCCGACCACATCGGCGCCGCCGGACTGTGGGGCAAGGACGTCGAACGCATCGGCCACGTCGAGAACCGCCGCCTGCTGCGGCGCGACGCGGACCCTCAGCGCCCCGCGCCCACCACCGTCTTCGAGGAGCACCTCACCGTCGAGGTCGGCGGTGAACGCCTGGAACTGGCCTACCACGGGCCCAACCACTCGCCGGACAACATCTACGTGTACGCCCCCGACTACCGCACCCTGATGCTGGTCGACGTCGTCTACCCGGGCTGGGTGCCCTTCAAGGAGCTGGCGGTCTCGCAGGACATCCCCGGCTGGATCAAGGCCCACGACACGGCGCTGAGCTACCCCTGGCGGACCCTCGTCGGCGGCCACCTCGGGCGTCTGGGCCGGCGTTCGGACGCGGAGACGCAGAAGCAGTACATGGACGACCTGACGGCCAGCACACGCGCCGCCCTCACCGGCCTCGACCCGACCCCGTACTTCGCCAAGTACGGGCCGTCCGGCAACGCGTGGGCCATCTTCAAGACCTACCTGGCCGCCGTCGCCGAACACGCCGCTGCCCCGGTGACCGACAAGTACCTGGGGGTGCTGGCCGCGGCGGACGTCTTCACCGTGGACAACGCCGCCGCGCTGCTCGAATCGCTCCGCATCGACTCCGACGTCCTCGGCCCGTTCGGGATCCACGCATGAGAGCCAGGCCACCGACCGGCTTCCTCACCGACATCGTCCAGGCAGGAGGCATCGACATCGAGTACGCCCGCGGCGGCGAGGGACCCACCGTGGTGCTGCTGCACGGCTACCCGCAGACGTGGTACGAGTGGCGGGGCGTCATGCTCGCCCTCGCCGAGCACTACACCGTCATCGCGCCGAGCCTGCGCGGCGCCGGCCGGTCCAGCGCGCCCAGCGACGGCTACGACAAGAAGACCATGGCGACCGACGTGCACGCGCTGCTGCTGCACCTCGGCCTGGCCGAGGACGTGCGCCTGGTCGGCCACGACATCGGCAGCATGGTCGCGTACGCCTATGCCGCACAGTTCCCCGACGAGGTGCGGCGGTTGGTGCTCAGCGAGGCGCCGATACCCGACCAGAGCATCTACCGCGCCCCCGCACTCACCCCCGCCGGGCCGGGAGCCTGGAACTGGGGCTTCTCCAACCTGGCCGAGGGCTTGCCGGAGAGCGTTGTCGCGGGAAGAGAGCGGACCTGGATCGAAGGGTTCATCACCGCCAAAGCCGTCCAGAAGCACCGGGCGACCGACCCGGACGCGCTGGACGAGTACGCGCTGCGGCTCAGCGATCCCGCGCACCTGCGGGCGAGCTTCGCCTGGTTCAGGGCATTCGGCCAGGACATCGCCGACAACGCGCGGTTCGCCCAGGCGCCCTTGGAGATGCCCGTCCTGGCCGTCGGCGCGGCGGCGAGCCACGGTACGCGCATCGCGGACCAGGTGCGGCAGTACGCGCGGAACGTCAGGGGAGCGGTCGTCGACGACTGCGGCCACTGGCTCTACGAGGAGCGGCCCGAGGAGGCCACCCGACTGCTTCTGAACTTCCTCGCCTGACACACCGACGAAAGCCGTCCCGGCTGTTGCACCGGAGTCTCTGCGGCTTCAGCCGGGCACGTCCGCTCGGCCCTCTGCGGATCGGCGCAGCCGGACGTCGAGACCCGCAGTCATCCGACTCAAGCGGCCCCAGGTACTGCTCACGCACTCTGGCAGCACCGCGCCGCGCTGACCGAGCGCCGTCCGACCGCGCGGCCGGACCGTCCCAGGAAGGGGATCGTCATGCCCCCAGCCCGCATTCTCGTCGTCGGAGGTGGCTTCGCGGGGATCTCCTGCGCCCGCCGTCTGGAAAGACTGCTGGCGCCTGACGAAGCCGAACTCGTGCTGGTCACCCCGCTCAGCTACGAGCTGTACCTGCCCCTGCTGCCCCAGGTCGCGGCCGGGGTGCTCACCCCTCAGTCGGTCGCCGTCTCACTGCGCAGGTCGCTCCGCCGTACCCGGATCGTCCCGGGCAGCGCCATCGGCGTCGACCCGCAGGCCAAGGTCTGCGCGATTCGACTGATCACCGATGAGGTCACCGCAGAGCGCTACGACCACGTGGTCCTCGCCGCCGGCAGCGTCACCCGCGCCTTTGACATCCCCGGAGTGGCCGCCGAGGCCCACGGGATGAAGACCCTCGCCGAGGCCGTGGCCATGCGCGACCACGTCGTCTCCCAACTGGACCTGGCCGCTGCCACCCGCGACCCGCGGGAGCGGGACGCCCGGCTCGGCTTCGTCGTGGTCGGCGGCGGGTACGCGGGCACCGAGACCGCGGCCTACCTGCAGCGCCTCACCGTCTCGGCGGCGCGCCGTTACCCCGGCCTGAGCCCGGAAATGATCCGCTGGCACCTGGTTGATCAAGCACCCAGGCTGATGCCCGAACTCGGTGATCACCTCGGTCGAAAGGCACAGCAACTGCTCCGCCGCCGTGGTGTGGAGATCTCGCTGGGCACCAGCGTGGCGCGCGCGGAGCCCGCAGCGGTCACCCTCACCGACGGGCGCAGGCTGCCCACCCGCACTCTGATCTGGACCGCGGGTGTCGCCCCCAGCCCTCTGGTCGCCACCCTGGACGCCGTCACCACCCGCGGTCGCCTCACCGTGAACTCCGACCTGACGGTGCCCGGCCTGGAGGGCGTCTTCGCCATCGGCGACGCGGCTGCCGTACCCGACGTGATCAACGGCGGCGACGCCGTCTGCCCGCCCACCGCGCAGCACGCCCTGCGCCAGGGACGGGTCGCCGGCACCAATGTCGCCGCACGGCTCCGGGGACAGCCGCTGCGCCCTTACCGGCACCATGACCTGGGCCTAGTCGTGGACCTGGGCGGACCACAGGCGGTCTCCCGACCGCTGGGCGTGCCGCTCAGCGGGCTGCCCGCCCAGGTAGTCGCTCGCGGCTACCATCTGCTCGCACTGCGCACCGCCGTCGCCAAGACCCGCGTTGCCACCAACTGGGCCCTGCACGCCCTGGCCGGGGACGACTTCGTCCGTACCGGTTTCCTGTCGGGGCAGCCGACCACCCTGCGCGCGCTCGAGCCGGTGACCGGCTACCTGGCCCCGAGCGCGCTGCGCCCGGAGGAAGCCACCACCATGCCGGAGGCAACAGCCTGACGTCCCATCAGGTCCGTGCTCTGAGAGAGGTGCCTCAGTGAACCCGCAGCGATGTCTTCTTCTCCCCCACGGGTGGAGCGCGGTGCTGCCCGGCACCTCCGTGAGGCGCGCGCCCGCGCCGTCCGCGCACGCTGCCGGCCGCCCGCGCCGAGGCCGCCCCGCGCCACGGCGAGGAGTACGGACTGTGGGGCGGCCTGTCCGAGACGGAGCGCCGCACCCTCGACCGCGCCGACGCACTGAGGTGGGCTGCTGCTCGCAGTCGGTGTCTCCTCGCGCCGAGGCCCCGTACGCGGTCCAGGCCGGCGTCACCGCCGCCGGGGAACGGCCCTGGGACGGCCGGCAGTCCGGTCAGCCGAGCACGGCAGGCACCGCCGCGGCCCCGGCAAGCGCTGGTGAGGTGACCACCGACGGCCCTTCCAGGCCGGTGGCCGGAGCGCACGGCGCAGCCGGGCTCCCGCGGGCCCGGTCTCCGCACCCGAGGTCCCCCTCATGACGAACCCCCTGATCGCCGCATTCCAGCCCTGAGGCACCGACCACCCGAAAGGACCACCATGCCCGTTCCTGAGTTGGAGCAGACCGTGGCCCGGCTGCGCACCGCCCACCGCAGCGGGGTCAACCGGCCGACAGCTCGTCGCAAGGAGCATCTGCGCCGCCTGCGCGCCATGCTCGTCGACTGCGGACCGCAGTTCGCTGAGGCGCTCCACGCCGACCTCGGCAAGAGCCCGGTCGAGGCGTACCGCACCGAGATCGACTACGCCGTCCGCGAGATCGACTACATCCTGGCTCACCTCGACGACTGGCTGCAGCGCCAACCCGTCTCCATTCCCCCGCAGTTGGGCTCCGCCGAGGCGTGGACGCAGCTGGCACCGCTGGGCGTGGTGCTGGTCATCGCGCCGTGGAACTACCCGCTTCACCTCGTCGCCGTCCCGCTCGCCGGGGCGCTCGCGGCCGGGAACACGGTGGTGGTCAAGCCCAGTGAGCTTGCCAGTGCCACGTCCGCCGCGCTGGCACGGCTGCTGCCCTGCTACCTGCCCGCGGATGCTGTCGCCGTCGTGGAGGGCGGCCCCGCTGAGACCACGGCCCTTCTGGAACAGCGCTTCGACCACATCCTCTACACCGGCAACGGGACCGTCGGGCGTGTCGTCATGGCCGCCGCAGCCCGTCACCTCACCCCCGTCACCCTGGAACTCGGCGGCAAGTCCCCGGTGTTCGTGGACCGCGGTACCGACCTGGAGGAGGTCGCCACGCGGCTGGTGGCGGTCAAGTTCATCAACGCCGGACAGACCTGCGTGGCGCCGGACTACGTGCTCACCGACCGGCAGACCGCTCCGGGCCTCGAGGACGCGCTGGCCAAAGCCGTCGACGCGGCGTACGGCTCCGCACCCGCGCTCGCGCCGGAGTACGCAAGGATCGTGAACGACCGGCACCACCGGCGACTGGTCCGCCTGCTCACATCCGGCCGCATCGTCACCGGCGGTGCCCACGACCCTGAGACGCGCTTCATCGCCCCGACCGTGCTGGCCGACGTGGCGGCGGACGCGCCCGTCATGCAGGAGGAGATCTTCGGGCCCATCCTGCCCGTGCTGACCGTCGAGAACCTCGACGAGGCGATCTCCTTCATCAACGCCCGTCCCGCCCCGCTGGGCCTGTACGCCTTCTGTGACCATGCCGCCACCCGGGAGCGCCTGCTCAACGAGACCACCTCCGGCGGTATCACCTTCGGCCTGCCCATGGCCCAGTTCCTTGTGCCCGAGCTACCTTTCGGCGGCGTCGGAGAGAGCGGTATGGGCAGCTACCACGGCCGACACACCGTCACCACCCTCAGCCACCGCCGCTCGGTCGTGGCCCAGCCCTGACGTACGCTCGTGGAGAGAGGTTCCCTCAGTGGAGCGTTCGCGCTTGCGCGAAGGCCGGGTACCGGCAGGACGAGCCTGCTCGCAGCCACCCGGCGGCCCGGGTGTCGGGTGCCGGCTACCACCGGATCGCGAGCGGGGTCGTGCGTGAAATCCTCAGACGGCGGCACGTCACACACCTCAAACGGGTCGCGGAGCACGGCCGTGCGATGGCCGGCGAGGCCCGATCGGCGTTCGCTTCGCCTTCGGGCGGCGAGCGGACGTCCAGCCCTGACCCCGGCGTCGGCCCGGCCGACACACGTTCGTGGCTGTGGCACGTTCGCAGCGTCCTGGTTGGATACTGGGGCACATGCGCGTCGAATACGACCCGGAGGCGATGAGCAGCACCGCCTTCTACAAATTCCTGACGTCGGTCGTCATTCCCCGGCCGATCGCCTGGGTATCCACGATCACAGCGGACGCGGGTACCGAAAACCTCGCCCCCCATTCCTTTTTCAGCATCGCGAGCACCGATCCTCCGATCGTCCAGTTCACCTCGATCGGCCGCAAGGACTCCCTGCGCAATGTCGAGGACACCGGCGAGTTCGTCGTCAACTTCTCGTCCGAACCACTCTTGCAGCTGATCAACGCCACCGCGATCGACTTCCCTCGGTCGGTCAGTGAATTCGACACCGCGGGTATCGAGCGCGAAGCCAGCAGGCGCGTGCGACCGCCGAGAGTGGCCGCCTCCCATGTGGTGTTGGAGTGCCGTTCGCATACCACTTTGCGGATGGGCAACTCGACGCTCGTCTTCGGACGCGTGCTCCATGCGGCAGTGGACGAGGAATACATCGTCGATGACCGCCCCAGCAGCGTTTTGCTGCGTCCGCTCACCAAACTCGGCGGCGACGAGTGGGGCACTCTCGGCGACGTCCTGCACTTGAGCCGCATCCCTTACGAGGAGCCGCGCACCAACTGATCGGAGTCGGATGACCGCCGTTCGGGTGCCACCGACCGGTGGAAAGGGGAAGCCTCGCGCGGACAGCCCACGGTCACGCGCGTCGAGAACCGCGGCTTGTTCCTTGGTCGAGCGCGACCGTCCCCCTCGTCCCTGCCGCCCGGCGTCCGGCGGCCTCGCCACCGACCTGCGCATACTCCCATGAGTAACTGAACGGTTACACCGGTGCGCTTTCGTTGCACCATTCTTGGTTGTTCAATCCAAAACTTTGTTAGGGTGAGTGGCATGAAACCGTGCGGCGCTTTGCGGGGACAGTGATCTTGATTGATCGCTCCACCACCGCTGCCGCGCGGCGGTTCTCCACGGAGAGAGCCCCGCACCCTTCGCTGATCGCCCAAGGAGTTCCCAGATGGATTTGTCTCTCACCGACAAGGTCGTTGTGGTCACCGGCGCGAGTCGGGGCGTCGGCCTCGCGACTGTGCAGTCCTTCGTCCAGGAGGGCGCGATGGTCGTCGCCGGTGCCCGCACCGTCTCCACCGCGTTGCAGGAGCTGGCCGCCCACGCTCAGGTGCTGCCTGTCTCAGTGGACCTGGCTACCGGCGACGGTCCGCAACAGCTCGTCGACGCGGCCGTTCAGCGGTTCGGCGGAGTGGACGTCCTCGTCAACAACGTGGGTGCGGTCAGCCCTCGCCTGCAGGGCATCGCCTCCATCACGGACGAGCAGTGGCTCGAAACGATGAATCTCAACCTGATGAGCGCGGTCCGCGCCTCTCGTGCCGCCCTGCCCAGCCTGCTGGACAGGCAGGGCGTCATTGTCAACGTCAGTTCGGTCAACGCGTTCCTCCCCGACCCCGGCGTCGCCGACTACACCGTCTCCAAGGCCGCGCTCACCAACTTCTCGAAGGCTCTGTCCAAGGAGGTCGGCCCGCAGGGCGTGCGTGTCAACACCGTCAGCCCCGGCCCGGTGACGACTGACATCTGGACCGCGGAGAGTGGCCTCGTCGGCACCATGGCTGCCGCCATGGGGGTCGACATGGAATCGGCGACCGAACAGTTCGTCACCGAGCTCGGCGGTTTTGCCACAGGCCGCTTCACGCGCCCCGAGGAAGTCGCCGACCTCATTGTCATGATCGCCAGCAGCCGCGCCGGCAACGTCACGGGTGCCGACTTCGTCATCGACGGCGGACTCATCAAGACTCTCTGATCCCTCACACCTGCCGGAGCCGACCCGGTCGGCCCGACGTACAGACAAAGGACCGCGACATGAAGAAGAACCTCCTGGGCGCCCTCGCCTCCGGAGCCGTGGCCGCAACGGCGCTGGCCGCGTTCGCCAACGTTCCCGCATCGGCACACTCCGCGGCGCCACCTACCGCGGCGTCAGGAACCGGTCACCATGCCGATGTGCCCCAGCCGAAGCTTCCGGTCGGCTTCACCGAGCGCAAGGTCAAGGTGGGCGACGGGGGGATCAACTACGTCGAGGGCGGCCGGGGCAGGACACTCGTCCTCGTGCACGGCTACCCCCAGACCTGGTACGAGTGGCACAAGGTGCTTCCCGAGCTCAGCAAGCATTACCACGTCATCGCCCCCGACCTGCGGGGCGCAGGGGGCAGTGACGCGCCCGCCACCGGATACGACAAGAAGTCCATGGCCGCGGACATCCATGGACTGCTGCAGAAGCTCGGCCGCACCGACGACATCTTCCTGGTCGGCCATGACATCGGCACCATGGTGGCCTACGCCTACGCCGCCGCCTATCCCGGTGAGGTTTCCAAGCTGGTCCTCACCGAGGCGCCCATCCCGGACAAGGTCATCTACAGCTACCCGGCCCTGACGCCCCAGGGTCCCGGGTTCTGGAACTTCGGGTTCTTCAACGTCACCAATGGCCTGCCGGAGCAGACCGTCAACGGGCGCGAGACTCAGTGGGTCGAGAGCTTCTCCGACATGCTCGAGTACAACAAGAACGGCATCACACCCCGCGACGCCGCGATATACGGCCACTACCTCAAGGACGACGCACACCTGCGCGCCAGCTTCGAGTGGTTCCGCACCCTTCATCAGGACGTTGCCGACAACGCCGTCAACGCCAAGACGAAACTCAACATGCCCGTCCTCGCTCTCGGCGCCCAGTACAGCTTGGGCCAGTCCGTTCCCGACCAGGTCGGCCGGTACGCGACGCATGTCACCGGCGGGGTGGTCGCCGGCTCCGGGCACTGGCTCTGGGAGGAGAAGCCCGCCGAGATGACCCGGCGTCTCCTCGACTTCCTCGGGAAATGACCGAAGCATCCACCGTCGCTGATGCTCGGCGCACGGCAGCGCCGGAACCAGGGACAGTCCCGGCCGGGTATCGGGCATCGGTCGAAACCGGGGAACCGGAAACGACCTTGCCCACACCGTCGGGCCCCTGAACGCCGGCGTCCGGAGCCACGACTCATCCTGCCGCGGCCGGCATCGCGCACCGCGCATTTCGGCCGGCGGCAGGCAATACCAGGGCGCATCAGCCGTCACAGCCAGACAGCCGGCCCGACCCCTGTGGCAGACGGTCCCCAGCGGTCCCAGGTGTGCGTGGACCACTTCCAGTATGCGGGGCCTTCGCCGGTAGGGAGTCGGACCGGGGCAGGCAGGTCCATGAGCGCGAGTTCGGCCGGGTCGACGACGGCGGTGATCCCGGTGATGAGGCCTTCGGCGACGGTGAAGGCAAGGAGGGAGCGCGGGGTGCCGTCCTCGTCCCAGGAGATGACGCCGGGGAGGCCGTTGACGGTTGCCGCATGTCCTCGTGCCGCACTGCCAGCCACTCGCGCGCGGGTGGCGACTTCGGTGGCCCCGAGCGTGACGAACCTGCCGTTCGGGGTGTGGACGGTGAACCTCACTTCGGGGTGGAGAACCTGCAGCAGCTGATCGAACCGGCCGTCGCGGGCCGCGGTCAGGAAGGCCTGCACCACCTCGCGTTGCTGTCGTCCGCCGCTTGCGGCTCCCGGGCGGCCCGTACTTTCCTGCGGGCGCGGCTGGTGAGCATTTTGGTCGCGTCGGCGGATCTGCCGAGGATGGTGCCGACCTCCCCGTGGGGCACGGCGAACACGTCGTGCAGTACGAACGCCAGTCGTTCGTCCGGGCGCAGCGAGTCGAGGACCGCCAGGAGCGCGAGGCCGACGGAGTCCCCAGCGCCACGAGGCCTTCGGGAGCAGGAGCGTCGTCGAGCGTCACGGTGAATTCCGGCAGCCGGTCGTCGAGGGAAACATGCGGGCGGGTGCGGCCCGAGCGCAGGACGTCGAGGCTGATGCGGCCGACCACGGTGGTCAGCCAGCCGCCGAGGTTGTCGATGGTGTCGCCGGTCCTGGCGGGAGAGACGCGGCCACGCCTCTTGGACCACGTCTTCAGCATCGGTGTGTGATCCGAGCATGCGGTAGACGACGGCGCGGAGCCGGTCACGGCGGGACTCGAAGGCTTCGGCGATCAGCGCCAGTCAGATCAACAGCTGCTCGGCGTGCGTCTACGCCAGTGTCGCCGGGGGGAAGAAGGCCGGTGACACCGACGAGCGGCTGCACAACGTAGCGGCGTGGCGAGAGGCGCCGTTCTACACCGATGCTGAGCGTGCGGCTCTGGCGCTGGCCGAGGCCGCCACCCGGTTGCAGGACGGTGCGCCGGGTGTCACCGACGAGATCTGGGAAGAGGGCAACGTCCATTTCACCGAGGAGCAGATCGGCGCGAGCAACCTGGAGATCGCGCTGACCAACTTCTTCAACCGGATCAACCGCACCATCAAGGAACCGGCCGGCAAGACCTGGGGCTGAGCCCAGCGCGGCTCGTATCCACTGACGCTTCGCCAGCACATGATCTTCGGGTGAGCCACGAGGCCGGACAGGCGTGAAGCCCCTGGGAGAACCGGCCTGACTCTCCGACATCGAGCCGGGTTCCACCCCGGACATCACCGCGGCCCGTATCCACGTGCTGCCCGCGCTGTACAAGGCCGCCGCCAACGGGCTCCCCCGCTCGCCGACAAGGGCTACACCGGCGTCGGCATCGGCATCGTCCTCAAACAGGCACTGACCCCTCGGCAGTTCGCGGCCGTCGATTCCAGTCAGCGGCAAGGGGACCGATTGGTGGAGTGTCGCGGGGTGGCCGACAGGTCCAGTCGGGTCACCCATGAACGTGACTGCCTCGCCGAAGGTTCGGGATCGCGGCCGACAGGCCGAAGCGCCGGCCTCCGTACACCTCGGTCATGAGCGATGCCGAACGGGCACTCGTGCGGGATCCGCTGCCGGTGCCGGGATGGCCGGCAGGCCTGGGCGGGCGTACAAGCCGACCGGCGAACGCTGGTTCTCCCGGATGCGCCGGCTCTGCTGCGGCGGTGTCCCTGGCCGGAGAACGTCCGTAGCTCGACTCAGTGATCCGCGGCCTGGTGCAGCGGCCTTCCGGCTGGGTGGCGCAGCGGACGACCTCCCGCCGGAACGCCAGGTCCTGACCGCTGTCGAGGCGCTGGAACGATGTACCGGAAGAGGCGCCGTTACCGGACCGTCCTGCCGAGCCTGACCTGACGGGCCGCTGCGCGACACGAACGACCGTGTCGCGCAGCGCCGGCTCGGCGCCGCGTGCCGGTGCCCGCGGGCCTCGCCGGCACCGCACGCGTCACTCTTCGGTAGGGCGAAGGACCGCCTGAAGGTGTGACAGATCGTCACGACGGTTGCCGACCGGCGGACGCGGACCGTGCAGGACCCGGTGCGCCCTGACACGACGGACCGCGTCGGACTCACCGATGGTCAGGCGGCGAGAGAGGCCTCGATTGCCTGCGTGCCCTTCTCAAGGGCTTCCTCGAGCTGAGGAGAGGCCATCCCGTTGACCGAGATGATCTCCACGTCCGTGATGCCGACGAAGGCGAGCGCGCTGCGCAGGTAAGGGGCGTGGAAGTCCATGGCGGCGAAGGCGGGGTCGGTGAAGTCGCTGCCGGAGGCACGGATCACGATGGCCTTCTTGCCGGTCAGCAGACCCTGGGGGCCCTCGGAGCCGTAGGCGAAGGTGCGCCCTGCCATGAAGATCTGGTCGATCCAGGCCTTGAAAGCGGCCGGGACATTGAAGTTGTAGACGGGCACGCCCAGCAGCAGAACGTCGGCGGCTTCGACCTCGCGGATGAGCTCTCCGGCGGCTGAGACAGCAGCGGCGGAGTCGGCAGTGTGGTACTCGGAGGGAGCGAAGACGCCGGTGATCCAGTCCTCGCTGACGAAGGCGGGAGCCTGCAGCGACACATCACGGTAGGTGACCGTTCCCTGGGGGTTCGCGCTCTTCCAGGCAGCCGCGTACTTCGCGGACAGCTGGCGGGTGAGGGAGCCGGCGTTGCGTGCGCTCGAGTCGATGTGGAGCAGGTGGGCCATGGTTTCTTGCCTTCCGAATCAACAGGGGGCGGCCGGTGGGGCCAGCGGGAAGCGGTGTGGTCACCGCTCCTGGAATCGAAGCTAATAGTTCTGGATTAAACTTTCAAGAAAACGGACTGTTACCACCCTCACAGTCCTCGGACCACAGGAGACCGGCGTCGCGGACACCACAGGCACTCACCCCGCGCAGGGGCGCCGTGAGACCGGGGTCGCAAGAGCCACGCAACGCCGCTCGCTCGCGCCCCCGTCACCGCGAAGCCGGCCGCCGGCGGGACGCCCGGCTGCCGCTGCCCCAGGCCAGTACTTGATTATTCGATCCACAACGGGTACCCTGCAGCCCATGGCGCGTCCCCGAGCGTTCGATGTCGACCGAGCCGTCGACCAGGCGATGGAAGTCTTCTGGCGGCAGGGCTACCGCGCCACATCGCTGTCCGACCTGACGTCGGCGCTCGGCATCGGCAGCGGCAGCCTGTACGCCGCTTTCGGATCCAAGGAAGAGCTGTACGCCCGCGCCCTGGAGCGCTACACCTCACGCAACGCCGCCGAACTGGTCATGCACCTGGAGTCCGCCGACGAAGTGCGCCCTGCCTTGCGAGCAGCCCTGACCGCCATGGCCGAAGCCGATCTGTGTGACCCCGAACGGGGCTGCATGCTGGTCAAAGCGGCCACGGAGGGAACTGCCGCCCACGACCCGGGCGGACCGGTCCCGACCACGCTCCGGCTTGTCGAATCGACCATCGCCGCAGCACTGGAACGCGCGAAGGTACGCGGCGAACTCACAGCGGACAAGGACCCAGCGGAACTGGCGCGCCTTTTCACCACCTTCATACAAGGGCTGCGCGTCATGGGAGGAGCGCAAGCCGGACGGAAGTTCCTCGAATCGGCCATCACCGCCGTCATGCGCACCCTGGACTGATGCGGGAGCAGCGACACCCGATGGCACAACGGTTTCCGCATGCCGCCGCCCATGGCCTTGCGGCACACCTTCGCCCTGACTCAGAGTCTCCCGTTGTTTCATCCCGGGACGCGGACTGGCGAGTGCCGACCACCTGAGTCCTGGACACTGGCCGCGGTGACGAGTACGACCAGGAGACCGCCGGAAGCGTCACGCGACCGGACACCGCGCGCGGCGCTCGCCGCGGCGGCCGAGCGCTTCGGCCGCATCGACGTCCTGGAGCCTGCGGCCAGGTGCTGCCCGCCGCGCGCGAGCGGCAGCGGGATCTACAGGCGAACATCGCCATGGCCAAGGACGCGAGGCAAACGGATATCGGCCTGTCCGCCGCCGCGTACGGCCTCGGCGCCGACATCTTCCTGATCGGCTACACGGCACTGGCGATCCCCGGCAACCTCGTCCTGGACGAGGCCGGCCCGAGGTGGTGGATCGGGCGCATCTCCGTCACCTGGGTCTGGTCACCGCGGCCACCACGTTCGCCCACAACGCCTGGACCTTTTTTCTCGTCATCTCGTCCGCCTGCTGTCGGGCGCGACCGCGGCCGGACTCTACCCAGGGCTGATTTCATGGTCAGCGTCTGGTTCCCGCAGGCCGCACGGGCCAGAGTGGTCGGACTGCTCCTCACATCCCGCGACGGTCGCCGGGATCGCCGGCGCTCCCCTCGGCGCCGGTCTGCCGGCGCTGGACGGTGCTGCGGGTCTGCACTCCTGGCAGTGGATGTTCCTGATCGAGGGAGCCGCCAGTGTGCTCGTCGGAATCCTGGTGCGGCTGCGGCTTCCCTCGCGCCCCGAGGCCGCGTCCTGGCTGAGTGCGGAGAAGCGGCCACGCTCATCCGCGGCGCTGCCGAAGCCGCCCTGTCGCAGCCCGCCTCCGTCTCGACCGTCACAGCGGCGCTGCCGAACCCGCCCGTCCTGCTCAGCGCCGCACTGACGTCGGCGGAGTACACGGGCCGCGACAACTGCACCGGGGCGAGAGGAATCCCGGCCGCCGCACGGCCGGGATTCCTCAAGGCGGTGAGTATCGGTCAGCAGGTGGAATCACCCACGCCGTGAACCGTTCGCCCACACGCCTGCGGACCGCACCACATCACGGTCACCGTGAATCGGGAAGGTCAGCGCTGCAGGGTGAGGACGCCCGGCCGCCACGGCAGTTGGTCGTACGGGCCGC
>NZ_JBFATL010000070.1:0-24081 GCF_040678315.1 Streptomyces sp. NPDC052721
AGTACGAGGGCCGGGGCCCGGCACGCCGAGAGCACGCACCTGACGCCGCGCGGCCCGCCCTCCGGGCGGACGACGGGAGTTTGACGACAGGACCTGGCGGCACGGCTGCCGGCAGCTGAGGCGTCGCGACCGTCCGCGCCCCTACGGCGTGCCCGTTTCCACCGCTGTGCAGCGCCAGCGGAGGTCCTTGCCCAGTTCCAGACGGAAGGCCATGGCGCGTAGCCGGTCCCCGGCGGAGACGCGGGCGAAGACCTCCAGGGCGCCTTGGCTGGGGACGTAGTAGCCGATGTCCTGGACGACCGGGCGGGTGCCGAGGGCGCGCAGGGGGCTGCGCTCGGCCAGGCGGGCCAATTCGTCGTAGGCGCGGCCCGCGGTGTGCCGCAGCATCCAGTGGACGGGCCGCTGACCGCTCAGGACGGCCAGCAGGCGCTCGGCGAAGAGGTCGGTGGGCCGCGGCTGCCGTACGGCCGTCCCGGGCTGCGTACGGGCCGCCTCCGTGCGGGGCGGGGCGCCACCGGGGCGGCGGGAGTCGCGGCGGGTCGGCGGGCGGTGCCGCGGGCGGGGCTGGGCGGTACGGCTCATGACCTTGTTCATGGGGCGTCCCCGTTCGGCGGGCCCGGCGGATACCGGGCGGTAACTAGATGGTGGGGATCTTGTACGGGGGTGCCGGAGAGGGTGGCAAGGAGGCGGCGGCGGGCGGGAGAGGGCCCGGAAGGTTCACCTATCCGAGGGACCCGGGGAGCCTCGCGCCCCATGGTCAAGCGGCCGGAGAGGGTGAATCGAGGGCTTGGAATGGACGCCTCCGCAGGTGCGGGCAGGGGCCCGAAAGGGGACGGCCGCACGTATCCTGAAGGCCCTCCGGGAGACGCGCCAGCCGCCCTCCCCGGGGCCCCAGCGGAGCCTTCGACCAGGAACAGGAAAGAGCGGCCAGCATGCGCGTCTACGTCCCCCTGACCCTCCCCGCTCTCGCCGAGGCGTACAAGACGGGTGAGCTGGGGACCGGCCCCTTCGTCGCGTACGCCGTCACGCCCGCGCTGCGCGAGTGGTACCTCTCCGAGGACATCGAGGAGCTGGAGTACGCCGCGCTCAGCCGGGCCGCGCTGGCCTCGCTGCGGCTGCTCGCGGCGGACCCGGACGCGGTACGGCGCCGGGTCGTGGTCGCCGTGGACGTGCCCGACGGCGCCGCGAGCGTCGACCCGGACCGCGCGCTCGAACCCGCCGCGCTCGGCGAGGTCACCGTGAAGGTCGCGGTGCCGCTGGCGAAGGCGGCCTCCGTGCACGTGGACGCGGAGGACGCGGAGCCGGACGTGGCCGCCGCGGCGGACGCGCTGGGGGCGGCGGACGGCGGCGACGACGACGCGCAGTTCGTCGTGGACGGGGCGGACGACCACGAGCTGCTGTGGTACGCCACGCAGGAGATCCCCAACCTGGTCGGGCTGGGCTGACCTGCGCTGATCGTGGTCGTGCCCTGATTGTCAGTGGCGGCGGGTACGGTCTTGGACATGGGGATGCAGGGAAGCGCGCACATCGTCTGGGACTGGAACGGGACGCTGTTCCACGACAATGACGCGATCATCGGGGCGACGAACGCGGCCTTCGCGGAGCTGGGGCTGGCGCCGATCACGCTGGAGCAGTACCGGGCGCTGTACTGCGTGCCGGTGCCCAGGTTCTACGAGCGGTTGCTCGGCCGGCTGCCGACCGACGCCGAGTGGGAGCTGATGGACGGGGTCTTCCACCGGTACTACACCGAGCACCGGGTGCGGTGCCGGCTGACCGAGGGGGCGGAGGAGCTGCTCGCGGGGTGGCGGTCGGCGGGGCACAGCCAGTCGTTGCTGAGCATGTACGGCCACGAGGAACTGGTGCCGCTCGTGCGGGGCTTCGGGATCGAGGCGCACTTCATACGGGTCGACGGGCGTACGGGGCCGTCCGGCGGCAGCAAGGCCGAGCACATGGTGCGGCATCTGGAGGCGCTGGCGGGGGTGGTGGCGCCGGAGCGGACCGTGGTGATCGGGGACGCGGCGGACGACGCGGTCGCCGCGCGGCACGTGGGGGCGCGGGCTGTGCTGTACAGCGGGGGATCGCACAGTCGGGTGAGTCTGGAGGGGGTGGGGGTGCCCGTGGTGGACACGCTGGCCGAGGCGGTGGCCGAGGCGCGGAGGATAGCGGCGTAGCCGGGCTGGGAGGCGACGGCCGCCGCGGCTCCCTGGGGGCGCGGGGAACTGCGCGACCGGCCACGGCGGACGTGACGCCACCGGCGTAACGCGAGCCGGACGGCGCCACGCGCACGTTTCTCAGCTCACCGGTGCCTTGGAGCGAAGCACCGTCAGGAACTCCCGCATCCACGCCGGGTGGTCCGGCCAGGCGCGGGAGGAGACCAGGGTGCCGTCGACGACCGCCTCGGCGTCCTGGAAGCCCGCGCCGGCTGCCTGCATGTCCGGCTCCAGCGCCGGGTAGGCCGTGACCCGGCGGCCCCGCAGGGAGTCGATCGCGGCGGTGAGCAGCGGGCCGTGGCAGATCTGGGCGACCGGCTTGTCGGCGTCGAAGAAGGCCTTGAGGATCTTGCGCAGTTCGGGGTCGTTGCGCAGATACTCCGGGGCCCGGCCGCCCGGGATGACGAGGGCCGCGTAGTCCCCCGGGTCGACCTCGGAGAAGGCCAGGTCGGCGGGCCAGGTGTAGCCGGGCTTCTCGGTGTACGTGTCGAAACCGGGTTCGAAGTCGTGCACGACGAAACGGAGGGTCTTGCGGGTGGGGGCGGCGATGTGGACCTCGTAGCCCTCCTCGCGCAGCCGCTGATAGGGGTAGAGCACCTCCAGGGACTCCGCTGCGTCGCCGGTGACGATGAGGATCTTGGTGGGCATGTCGGCTCCTTGGGGGAGACTCCGCACAGTGTCCTGGGCACCGTGCCTCCACCGGGCGCCCCTTGCCAAGAGGGCCCGGCGCTTTTCAGGGTGCGGCCACGGACGCGGCGGCGCGACCGGGTGACCTGGACTCCGCGACCGGTGGCCCGCGACCGTGGCCCGGGACCCGGTGGCCCGGGACCGGTGGCCCGCGACCGCTACCCGGCACCGGTGGCCCGCGACCGGTGGCCGGCACCGGTGGCCCGCGACCGTGGCCCGGACCGGTGGCCCGCGACCGTGGCCCGGACCGGTGGCCCTCGACCGCGACCCGGCACCGGTGACCCGCGACCGTGGCCCGGCACGGTGACCCGCGACCGTGGCCCGGCACCGGTGGCCCGCGACCGTGGCCCGGCACCGGTGGCCCGCGACCGTGGCCCGGTATCAGTCGTCGGATACGTCACCCGCCCCCATCCCGCCGCTGTGCAGAACGTCAAACTTCGCCCCTCGGTTTTGTACACATACGGCTCATGACGGGCCCGGGGTAAGTGGCGATAGCCTTGTGGCGTGATCAGCGCGATATCTCGCGGGGGCGATCCTGCTCCTGCCCTGCGCCCGGGTTGCACGGAACACCTCCGTGACCGGGCCGCGATCGCTGGTCTTCGCGGGCGGGACGGGGGCGCGGACGCCCCCGGGACGCCGAGGACGGCCCGGGACACGGCGGTGCCGAGAGCAGCGTCACAGTCGACGGACGTGCCGAGAATGGCCGAATTCCCCCCGCTCATCTCACCTCGCGGCATAGCGTCGGATCGGACCGGACACCCCGGGCCGTGGCGTCGAGCCGGAGGGAAAGAGACCGTACTTCCTTCTACGTCACGCAACGGCGCGCGACAGGAGCCAGAGGACAATGCAGACCAAGCTGGACGAAGCCAAGGCCGAGCTGCTCGAACGGGCCGCCCGGGTAGCTGAGAACAGCCCGGTCGGGGGGCACCTACCGACCGGGACGACGAGCGAGGGCACCTCCGGCACCCCGGACAGCGAATCCGTGCTCGCGTTCCTCCAGCGCTACTACCTGCACACCGCCCCGGAAGACCTCGCCGACCGGGACCCGGTCGACGTCTTCGGCGCCGCGGTCTCGCACTACCGTCTCGCCGAGACCCGCCCCCAGGGCACCGCGAACGTCCGGGTGCACACCCCGACGGTGGAGGAGAACGGGTGGACCTGCAGCCACACCGTCGTGGAGGTCGTCACCGACGACATGCCCTTCCTCGTGGACTCGGTCACCAATGAGCTGACCCGGCAGGGGCGCGGCATCCACGTCGTGATCCACCCGCAGTTCGTCGTCCGGCGCGATCTGACCGGCAAGCTGATCGAGGTGCTGCCGGACCGGTCCACCGGGCTCACCGACGACCTCCCGCACGACACGCACGTCGAGTCCTGGATCCACGTCGAGATCGACCGCGAGACCGACCGCGCCGACCTGAAGCAGATCACCGCCGACCTGCTGCGCGTGCTGTCCGACGTCCGCGAGGCCGTCGAGGACTGGGAGAAGATGCGGGACGCGGCGATCCGGATGGCCGACGGCCTGCAGGGCGAGCCCGTCCCCGGTGACCTGCCCGGGCCGGAGGTCGAGGAGGCCCGCGAGCTGCTGCACTGGCTGGCCGACGACCACTTCACCTTCCTCGGCTACCGCGAGTACCAGCTGCGCGAGGACGACACGCTCGCCGCCGTGCCCGGCACCGGTCTCGGCATACTGCGCTCGGACCCGCACCACGCCGAGGACGACCAGCACCCGGTCAGCCCCTCCTTCGAGCGCCTGCCGGCCGACGCCCGGGCCAAGGCCCGCGAGCACAAGCTGCTCGTGCTGACCAAGGCCAACAGCCGGGCCACCGTGCACCGGCCGTCGTACCTGGACTACATCGGCGTCAAGAAGTTCGACGCGGACGGCAACGTCGTCGGTGAGCGGCGCTTCCTCGGTCTGTTCTCCTCCGCCGCGTACACCGAGTCCGTGCGCCGCGTCCCGGTCATCCGCCGCAAGGTGGACGAGGTGCTGGAGCGCGCCGGCTTCTCGCCCAACAGCCATGACGGCCGCGATCTGCTCCAGATCCTGGAGACCTATCCGCGGGACGAGCTGTTCCAGACGCCCGTCGCGGAACTGCAGTCCATCGCCACGAGCGTGCTCTACCTCCAGGAGCGCCGCCGGCTGCGGCTGTACCTGCGCCAGGACGAGTACGGCCGCTACTACTCGGCGCTCGTCTACCTCCCGCGCGACCGCTACACCACCGGCGTGCGCCTGCGGATCATCGACATCCTGAAGGAGGAGCTGGGCGGCATCAGCGTCGACTTCACCGCGTGGAACACCGAGTCGATCCTGTCCCGGCTGCACTTCGTCGTCCGGGTCCCGCAGGGCACCGAGCTGCCCGAGCTGTCGGACGCCGACAAGGAGCGCATCGAGGCCCGCCTGGTCGAGGCTGCCCGTTCCTGGGCCGACGCGTTCGCCGAGGCGCTGACCGCCGAGTGCGGCGAGGAGCGCGCGGCCGAGGTGCTGCGCCGCTACAACAACGCCTTCCCCGAGGGCTACAAGGCCGACCACAGCCCGCGTGCCGCGGTCGCCGACCTGGTCCACCTGGAGCAGCTCAGCGAGGACAAGACCTTCTCGCTGAGCCTGTACGAGCCGGTGGGTGCCGCGCCCGAGGAGCGCCGCTTCAAGATCTACCAGAAGGGCGGCTCGGTCTCCCTCTCCAAGGTGCTGCCGGTGCTGAGCCGGCTCGGTGTCGAGGTCACCGACGAGCGGCCGTACGAGCTGCGCTGCGCGGACCGCACGACCGCCTGGATCTACGACTTCGGTCTGCGCATGCCCAAGGCGGCGGGCGGCGGGGAATACCTCGGCGACGACGCCCGCGAGCGCTTCCAGGAGGCCTTCGCCGCGACCTGGACCGGCCAGGCCGAGAACGACGGGTTCAACGCGCTCGTGCTGAGCGCCGGGCTGAGCTGGCGGCAGGCGATGGTGCTGCGCGCGTACGCGAAGTACCTGCGGCAGGCCGGTTCGACGTTCTCGCAGGACTACATGGAGGACACCCTCCGCAACAACGTCCACACCACCCGGCTCCTCGTCTCCCTGTTCGAGGCGCGGATGTCCCCGGAACGGCAGCAGGCCGGTGTGGAGATCACCGACGCGCTGCTGGAGGAGCTGGACGCGGCCCTGGAGCAGGTGGCCAGCCTGGACGAGGACCGCATCCTGCGGTCCTTCCTGACCGTCATCAAGGCGACCCTGCGTACGAACTTCTTCCAGGAGGCGCCCGGCGGCCTGCCGCACGACTACGTCTCCATGAAGTTCGACCCGCAGGCCATCCCGGACCTGCCCGCGCCGCGCCCGGCGTACGAGATCTGGGTGTACTCGCCGCGCGTGGAGGGCGTGCACCTGCGCTTCGGCAAGGTCGCCCGAGGAGGCCTGCGCTGGTCCGACCGGCGTGAGGACTTCCGTACCGAGATCCTCGGCCTGGTCAAGGCGCAGATGGTGAAGAACACCGTCATCGTGCCGGTCGGTGCCAAGGGCGGCTTCGTCGCCAAGCAGCTGCCCGACCCGAGCGCCGACCGCGACGCGTGGCTCGCCGAGGGCATCGCCAGCTACAAGACGTTCATCTCGGCGCTGCTCGACATCACCGACAACATGGTGGCCGGCGAGGTCGTGCCGCCGCGGGACGTGGTCCGGCACGACGGCGACGACACCTACCTGGTGGTCGCCGCCGACAAGGGCACCGCGACCTTCTCGGACATCGCCAACGAGGTCGCGAACACCTACAACTTCTGGCTCGGCGACGCCTTCGCCTCCGGCGGCTCGGCCGGTTACGACCACAAGGGCATGGGTATCACCGCGCGCGGCGCCTGGGAGTCCGTGAAGCGGCACTTCCGCGAGCTGGGCGTGGACACGCAGAGCGAGGACTTCACGGTCGTCGGCATCGGTGACATGTCCGGTGACGTGTTCGGCAACGGCATGCTGCTGTCCGAGCACATCCGCCTGGTCGCCGCCTTCGACCACCGGCACATCTTCATCGACCCGACCCCGGACGCGGCCGTCTCCTACGCCGAGCGCCGCCGCCTGTTCGAGCTGCCCCGCTCCAGCTGGGCCGACTACGACACCGAGCTGCTGTCGGCGGGCGGCGGGATCTTCCCGCGTACGGCCAAGTCGATCCCGCTCAACAGCCACATCCGCGAGGCGCTGGGCATCGAGGGCAAGGTCACCAAGATGACCCCGGCCGACCTGATGAAGACGATCCTCAAGGCGCCGGTGGACCTGCTGTGGAACGGCGGTATCGGCACGTACGTGAAGGCGTCGTCGGAGTCGAACGGGGACGTCGGCGACAAGGCCAACGACGCCATCCGCGTCGACGGCAGGGACCTGCGGGTCAAGGTCGTCGGTGAGGGCGGCAACCTGGGCCTGACCCAGCTCGGCCGGATCGAGTTCGCCCTGCACGGCGGCAAGATCAACAACGACGCGATCGACAACAGCGCCGGCGTGGACACCTCCGACCACGAGGTGAACATCAAGATCCTGCTGAACGGCCTGGTCGCGGACGGCGACATGACCGTCAAGCAGCGCAACAAGCTGCTCGCCGAGATGACCGACGAGGTCGGGGCGCTGGTCCTGCGCAACAACTACGCGCAGAACACCGCCCTGGCCAACGCCCTCTTCCAGGCCAAGGACATGCTCCACGCCCAGCAGCGGTTCATCCGCCACCTGGTGCGCGAGGGCCACCTGGACCGGGCGCTGGAGTTCCTGCCCACCGACCGGCAGATCCGCGAGCGCCTCGCGGGGGGCCAGGGCCTGACCAGCCCGGAGACGGCCGTCGTCCTGGCGTACACGAAGATCACGGTCGCCGAGGAGCTGCTGCACACCTCGCTGCCGGACGACCCGTACCTGCGCGGACTGCTGCACGCGTACTTCCCGACGGCCCTGCGCGAGCGGTTCGCCGACGCGATCGACAACCACCCGCTGCGTCGTGAGATCACCACGACCGTGCTGGTCAACGACACGGTCAACACGGGCGGTACGACGTATCTGCACCGTCTGCGCGAGGAGACCGGCGCCTCCCTGGAGGAGATCGTCCGCGCCCAGACCGCGGCCCGCGCGATCTTCCGCTCGGCGCCCGTGTGGGACGCCGTCGAGGCCCTGGACAACCAGGTCGACGCGGCCGTCCAGACCCGTATCCGCCTGCACTCGCGCCGCCTGGTCGAGCGCGGCACCCGCTGGCTGCTCAACAACCGGCCGCAGCCGCTCCAGCTCGCCGAGACGGTCGAGTTCTTCGCCGAACGGGTCGAGCGGGTCTGGCAGGAGCTGCCGAAGCTGCTGCGCGGCGCGGACGTGGAGTGGTACCAGCACGTGTACGACGAGCTGTCCGCGGCCGGCGTCCCGGACGAACTCGCCACCCGCGTGGCCGGCTTCTCCTCGGCCTTCCCGACGCTCGACATCGTGTCGGTGGCCGACCGCATGGGCAAGGAGCCGCTGGACGTCGCCGAGGTCTACTACGACCTCGCCGACCGGCTGAACATCACCCAGCTCATGGACCGCATCATCGAGCTGCCGCGTGCCGACCGCTGGCAGTCCATGGCCCGCGCCTCCATCCGTGAGGACCTGTACGCGGCGCACGCGGCCCTCACCGCGGACATCCTCGCGGTGGGCAACGGCACCTCGACGCCGGAGCAGCGGTTCAAGGCGTGGGAGCAGAAGAACAGCGCGATCCTGGGCCGCGCCCGCACCACGCTGGACGAGATCCGCAGCTCGGACTCGTTCGATCTCGCCAACCTGTCGGTGGCGATGCGCACGATGCGGACGCTGCTGCGCACGCACTCGTAGCGTCACGGCAAGGAAAGGGCGCCCTGGGGACCGTCTCCCCGGGCGCCCTTTTTCTTGCCCGCCTCTCGCCCGAAACGTGCGGCGAATTTACCTTTTCCTGCTCTTCGCGGTGCTTCGGATAGGGTCGGCGTGTGCACACCGCGCCGTCTGACACCGAACAGGTGAGCCGTACGGCACCACCGGGCGGCTCCGCGTCGCGCGTGGGCCGGGCGCTGCCGCAGGCCGCCGCCGCGCTCGTCGTGGTGCTGATGTTCTGGGTGGTCGTCCGCCTGCCGTGGGCGGGCGACCTCGGCATGCACGCGGCTACGGTCCAGCGCCTGCGGCACAGCCTGCCGCACCCCGGCAACCCGCTGGTCCACGCCGACACGCCCAGCCCGTACTACTCACCCTGGATGCTCCTGCTCGGCACCGTCGCCAAGCTGACGGGCCTGTCGGTCTTCGTGGTGCTGCGCCTGGCCGCGCTCGCGGGACTGGGCCTGCTGGTGACGGGCGTCCGACGCTACGTCCGCACGCTGAGCAGCCACCGCGCCGCCCCCGCACTGGCCTTCCTGAGCCTGCTGCTCCTGTGGGGCCCGCTGCTGTTCAACTGGAGCGGCTTCCTCGGGCTGAACTCCCTCGCGCTGACGGTGTCGTACCCCAGCGTGTTCGCGCTCGGACTCACCTTCCACTTCTGGGCCTGGCTGACGCGGGCGGTGCGCGGGGAAGCGGCGTGGGGGGTGTGGCTGGGGCTGGGTGCGCTGTGGGCGGTGATCCTGCTGTGCCACCAGTTCACCGGTGTGGTGGCCTCGTTGGGCGGGCTGGCGATGGTGCTCGCGGCGCGACCGGCGCGCGGGGCGTTGCCCCGGCTGGGCGCCGGGTGGCTCCTGGGCCTGCTGGTGCTGTGGCTCTGGCCGTACTACGACTTCTTCGCGCTGTTCTCCGCCGGCGCGGACCTGGAAGCCGTCCACCGGCCGCTGTACCAGGACCTGGCCGGGCGGTTCGGGCTGGTGCTGCCCGGGGTGGTGGCGCTGGCCTTCCGCTGGCGCCGGGACCACCGCGACCCGCTGGTCCTCTTCTTCGTCCTTGGCGCGCTGGTGTTCGCGGCGGGGGGTCTGACGGGCCACTACTCCTGGGGCCGGGCCCTGCCCGCAGCGCTGATCCCGGCGCAGCTCGCGGCGGCGCTGGAGGTGGTGTCGGCGGGGCGGGCCGTGGTGCGGCGGGGGTGGGCGTGCGTGCTGCTCGCCGCGCTGGCGGTGGGGGCGTGGACGCAGGCCGGGACGCTCGGGTACGTGGTGCCGCGGGACGCGCTGCCCGGGGTGGTCGCGGAGAAGTACCGGAGTCCGTGGGCGGGATATCAGTGGATCATGCGGGCGGGGGTGCGGTACGGGGATGTGGTGATGGCTCGTACGTTTCCGGCTCGGCAGATTCCCGCGTACGGTCCGTACACCGTGGCGCCCGGGTACCCGGACTTTTTCCTTCCGGACGCGGAACGGAGGCAGACGGCGGTGGAGCGGTATTTCTCGCCGACGGCGGGTGTCGAGGAGCGGCGGGGAATTCTGCGGGAGTACGGGGTGAAGTGGGTCGTGGGGGGCGGCGAGGCACCGTGGCTCCGCAGGACGGCCACGGGCCCGGGCGGACAGGTCCTGTACCGGGTGGTGCCCTGAGCCGCACTGGGCCGGGGTGGGTCCGCTTACCGGCGCCGGCAGGGCGCCGTTGCGCCCACCCGTGCCGCCCCGGCGGCACGACTGCCCGCAGCGGCGGCGGTGCCACGAAGCCGACGGCACTGCCGCTCCCCAGGGGCGCGGGGAACTGCGCGAGCGGCCACGACGGGCCCGCAGTCGCCACGCACGTACACCACAACGGCGCTACGACGCGCACACCCCGACGGCGCTGAAAACCCGAGTTACTTCAGCACACTCGCCACCAGCCGCACAGCGTTCCGTACTCGGGGGCGGGCCAGGCGGCGGATGGCGGGCCGGGTGATCCGGGCCGTCACGCCCACCGGACGCCAGCGGAGCTGCAGGCGGCCGGGGTTGCGGCCTTCCGGTTCGATGGTGAGTTCGTGGGGGGCCGCGCCGGAGTGGTAGGCGATGCGGGCGGTGCGGGTCGGGAAGTCCAACGGGGCCAGGAGCAGACCGGAGTGGGACAGGCCCTGCTGGTCCAGGCGGACCAAGGGGTGTCGTACGCCCTGGAAACCGTGGAGCGGGACCGGCGCGGACGCGAGGTCGAGGCGGACCGTGCCCTCGAAGACGCCGGGGCGGACCGGGTCCAGGCGGAACGGGATCGTCATGCGGCGTCGGCCGGGGGTCAGGAGCAGGGACGCGCGCTGGGGGCCGACCGGCAGGCGCAGCCCGGGGTCGTAGGTGCGGATCGCCAGCGTCAGGGTCGCCCCCGCACCGGGCGTCAGCTCCGTGATCTCGTGACGGAACAAGGCGGTCGGGAACGGCCGGGTGTCCAACTCCAGCTCCGACACGTCCAGTTCGCGGCGGGCGCGCTCCGTCGAGGGCACGGTGTCACCCCAGTACGGGACCCCCGTACCGTCGGTCGTCACCTGCCGCGGCGCCACCGCGTGTCCCAGTCCGCGCGCCGCCAGCCGGACCTCGGCCAGGCGGCCGTCCCGCAGCAGCTCCAGCACCACCCGCTCGGCGCGCGGCAGCCGGTCGTACGCCTCGGGGGAGAGCGTGTCCAGGTAGGGGTTCATGATGTCCGCGAACGACGTCAGCCACTCCTCGTCCCGGTACGGCAGGTCACCGGCGTACATCCGGAAGTCGTGCTTGAGGAACTTGTAGTCCTTGTCCTCCCGCAGCCCCGCGTGCCCGCTGCTCACCAGGAAGTCGTCGATCAGCCGCTGGACGTGCACGCGGTCCCCGACGTTGGAGATCTTGTGCCGCTGGTTGGAGATGGAGGCGGAGGACGCGTCCGCGAACGGCTCGATGTACCAGACGTACACCGGGTCCGGGATGATCGTGAACGCCTCCGCCAGACAGTACGCCTGCGCCGAGAACAGCTGGTCCTCGTAGTGGATGCCCTCGGGGAAGCGGAGCTGGTGGCGGTCGAGGAAGGCGCGCGCGTACATCTTGCTCGTCGACAGGTGCTCGAAGAGGAGACGGGGGTCCGCCTCGATGCCCTCCAGCGTGCGGCGCTCGGCGACCAGGTGTGGCATCCAGGTCGAGCGGCGGCCGTTGTCCACCCGGACCCGGCGGACCGCGCCCATGGTGAAGTCGACCTCCCGCTCGCGGTGCGCGGCGAGCAGCGACTCGACGGCGCGCGGCGGGAGTTCGTCGTCGCTGTCCAGGAACATCAGGTACGGCGCCCGGGCGATCTCGATGGCCCGGTTGCGCGGGGCGCTGCACCCGCCGCTGTTCTCCGGCAGCCGGATGTAGCGGATGCGGTGGTCCTGGGCCGCCAGCTCCCGGGCCACCGTGGGCGTCTCGTCCGTCGAGTGGTCGTCGCTGATGACGATCTCGATGTTCGCGTGGGTCTGCGCGCGCAGCGAGGCGACCGCGCGGGGGAGGCGGGCCGCGTCGTTGTAGACGATGACCGTGACCGTGACGTCGGGGCGGGTCATGCCGTGGCCTCCTCGGGCGTCGGGGCGGGGGTACGGTCCTCGAGGGGGAGCACGGGCGGCAGCGCGTCCTCCGGTTCGTTCAGGAACACCCGGCGTACGACCCGTTCGGCGGCGCGGCCGTCGTCGTACTCGCAGAACCGGCGCCGGAACGTGGCCCGCGCCTTGGCCGCGCTCTCGTCGCGCCAGGCGCCGGAGAGGAAGATCTCGGCCAGCTCTTCCTGGGTGCGGGCGACCTGGCCGGGGTGCTCGGCCATCAGGTCGAAGTAGACGCCGCGGGTGGTCCGGTAGGTCTCCCAGTCGTCGGCGTAGATCACGATCGGGCGGTTCAGGTTGGCGTAGTCGAACATGATCGAGGAGTAGTCCGTGACCAGCGCGTCGGCGGCCAGGCACAGCTCTTCCACGGGGTCGTAGGCGGAGACGTCGATGATCCGGCCGGAGCGGCGCAGGCCGGTCAGCGGGGAGGCGGCGCCGCCGTAGAAGTAGTGGGCGCGGACGAGGAGGACGGTGTTGTCGCCGAGGCGGTCGGCGAGGGCGGCGAGGTCGAGGCGGGGGGTGTAGCCGGCCTCGTAGTCGCGGTGGGTGGGGGCGTAGAGGACGGCGGTCCTGCCCGGGGCGATGCCGAGGCGGTCGCGGGCCGCGCGGACGTCGGCGGCGGTGGCCGTGTAGAAGACGTCGTTGCGCGGATAGCCGTAGTCCAGGGACGTGTAGCGGGACGGGTAGGCGCGCTCCCACATACGGGTGGAGTGGCTGTTGGCGCTGACGCTGTAGTCCCACTTGTCGATGCGGGTCAGCAGGGCGGCGAAGTCCAGGCCCTTGGCGGCGGCCGGGTGGTCCATCTGGTCCAGGCCCATGCGTTTGAGCGGGGTGCCGTGGTGGGTTTGGAGGTGGATGGCGTCAGGGCGTTTGACCACCGCGTTCGGGAAGTTGACGTTGTTCGTCAGGTACTTGGCGGTGGCGAGGGTCTCCCAGTAGCGGCGGGTGCCGGGGACGACGTGGTCGGTGCCGGGCGGCAGCAGGGCCTCGTTCTGCTTGTTCACCACCCACACCGGGCGGATGTGCGGGGCGAGTTCGGCGAGCTTGGCGGCGATGGCGGCCGGGTTGCAGGCCACGCCGCGCTCCCAGTAGGCCGCGAACACGGCGAGGTGCGGGTCCACCGGGCGGCTCAGGGCGCGCTGGTACTGGTGGTCGCGGATCTTGGTGCTCAGCTGCCGCTTGCGGGTGCGCACGGCCTTGCGGGCGGCGCGGCGGGTGCGGTTGGCGGCCTGGAACGCCCGGTACCTGGTGTACGCGCCCTCCTCCAGCAGTGCGTGCCGTACGCCCTCCAGGCCCGCCGGGCGCCGGTGGCCCTCGGGGCGCCAGCGGACGGCGGCCACGGAGGCGCGGCGGAAGAACTCGCGGGCCACCGGGTCGGGCAGGTTCTCCCGGGCGAAGGTGCGGATGAGGTCCCGCACCATCAGGTCGTACAGCACCGTGCGGGGGGCGCGGCGGTCCTTGGTGAGGGGGAGGAGGGACTCGTAGCGGTCGATGAGCCGGAGCCGGTCCTCGGGGGCGCGCGGCGGCAGGCTCTCGGGGCGCAGCACGCGGTGCTCGTACGCCGTCTGGTTGAGGCAGGCGACGCGGCCGGCGTACAGCAGGGCCGCGTGGGCGGCGCGCTGCTCGTCCTCGGTGTTCAGCCGCTCCTCGTGGGCTCTCCAGAACGCGGTGCGCAGGGCACGGTTGCCGAGCAGCGGGGTGAGTCGCAGCAGGTCGGCGGCCTCGTCCAGGGTCCGGCCCGCCCGGCCGACGGCGGCGAGGTGGCGGCCGTCGCCGGAGGGTCTGGCGGCGGTCTGCCAGGTGGTGGTGACGTGGTCGAAGAGGAGGACGTCGACGGGGTCGGCGCAGGTCGTGCCGTCCAGTTCGGCGGTCCGCTCGGCGATCAGGCGGGGCGCGCCGGCCGGCAGGCCGTCCTTGGCGTGGACGAAGTGCAGCCAGCGACCGGACGCGCGGGCGGCGCCGGCCGCCCGGGCCGCCGGGTCACCGGTGCCGTCCGGCAGCGGGACGACGATCGTCTCGGGTGCGTGGCGTTCGGCCGTCTCCTGGGCCCAGTCGCCGACGGCGGCGACGATCACCTCGGCGCCGGTGAGGGGATGGGCTTCCAGGGAGTCCAGCAGATCGGTCAGATGCCCCTGTGCGTTCGGCCCGTAGACGATCACGCTCAACTGGGGCATCGCGATGGACTCCTTCGGCTCGTCGTCTCCCGGTGCACCCTTCATAACATACTGTCATTAAGCGGATGAAAGGGATAACTACGGTTCGTGTAAGAGCTACCCTCAGGAAGGAAGACCGACTTTCGGGGCGTCCGGTTGCGGTGTGTCCGCTTTTGTAGCATCTGGCTTCGGCTTTGGGGCATCGGCCTTCGGCTTTGTGGCATCCGCCTTCGGTGCGGGCTTCTTCGGGGCCGGTTTCTTGTCGCCGGTGAAGGCCTCGTACTCCTTCATGACCTCCTCGGTCGGCCCGTCCATGCGCAGCTCGCCGCGCTCCAGCCACAGGACCCGCTCGCAGGTGTCGCGGATCGACTTGTTGTTGTGGCTGACCAGGAAGACCGTGCCCGCGTGCTGCCGCAGCTCGCGGATCCGCGCCTCGGAGCGCTTCTGGAAGGAGCGGTCGCCGGTGGCCAGCGCCTCGTCGATCAGCAGGACGTCGTGGTCCTTGGCGGCGGCGATGGAGAAGCGGAGCCGGGCGGCCATGCCGGAGGAGTACGTGCGCATCGGCAGGGTGATGAAGTCGCCCTTCTCGTTGATCCCCGAGAAGTCCACGATGTCCTGGTAGCGCTCCTTGATCTGCTCCCGGGACATGCCCATGGCGAGCCCGCCGAGGAAGACGTTCCGCTCACCGGTGAGGTCGTTCATCAGGGCCGCGTTGACGCCCAGCAGGGAGGGCTGGCCGTCGGTGTAGATGCGCCCGTTCTCCACCGGGAGCAGGCCCGCGACCGCCTTCAACAGGGTCGACTTCCCGGAGCCGTTCGTGCCGATGAGCCCGATCGCCTCACCCTTGTGGGCGACGAACGACACCTTCTTCACCGCGTGCACCTTGCGCACGCCGGCCGCCTTCTCGGTCTGCTTGCGGCGCAGGATGCGGTTGAGGGCGGCGGTGGCGGAGCCCCGGCCGGCGCCGGTGCCGTTCACCCGGTAGACGATGTCGACGCGGTCGGCGACGACGGTGGGGACCTTCTCTTCGCTGCGCTCAGCCACGGCCGTACCTCTCCTCAGCCTTCCAGAAGTAGATGAAGCCGCCGATGCCCGCGGCCAGGGCCCAGCCGATCGCCGCCGCCCACACGTGCGGGGGCAGCTGGTTCGCGTCGAAGCTGTCGATCAGCGCGAACCGCATCAGGTCGATGTAGACGGCGGCCGGGTTGATCTCCAGCAGGACGGTGACGATGTGCGGCAGGTCGTCCTTCCTGGCCAGCTTGTCGATGCTCCACATCACGCCGGACACGTACATCCAGGTGCGCAGCACGAACGGCATCAGCTGCGCGATGTCCGGGGTCTTCGCGCCCATCCGCGCCATGATCATCGACACGCCGGCGTTGAACGTGAACTGGAGCGCCAGGGCCGGGAGGGCCAGCACCCAGGAGACGGCGACCGGCACGCCGAAGCAGAGCAGGATGACGATCAGCGCGGCCATCGAGAACAGCAGCTGCTGGAGCTGCTGGAGGCAGAAGGAGATCGGCAGGGCGGCGCGCGGGAAGTGCAGGGCGCGGACCAGGCCGAGGTTGCCGGAGATCGCGCGGGTGCCCGCCATGATCGAGCTTTGCGTGAACGTCCAGATGAACACGCCCGTGACCAGGAACGGGACGTAGTCGGGCACGCCGTGCTTGGTGCCGAGCAGCACGCCGAAGATGAAGTAGTAGACCGCCGCGTTCAGCAGCGGGGTCATGACCTGCCAGACCTGGCCGAGCTTCGCCTGGCTGTACTGCGCGGTGAGCTTGGCGGTGGCGAAGGCGCTGATGAAGTGGCGGCGGGCCCACAGCTGGCCGACGTACTCCGGCAGGGAGGGGCGGGCGCCGCTGACGGACAGGCCGTGCCGGGCGGCCAGCGCCGCGAGATCGTCGTCTGCCGGGGCCCGGGTGGGGGGCGGTGTGTGGAGGACCTGGCTCACATCCGCTGCTTTCGCTCGGGGGAGGGGGTGCTGCGCCCGACTTTCGCCGAGAACGCCGCGTTCGTTCCCGTCGTCCGGCGTTTCCTTACGCTTCTCTTCACGTTCTCTTACGTCGGGACGGGACCGTATCGTCGCAACGCGAGCGTAGGCGCAACACACGTCGGAACGCAACCGTTTCGTCGTAACGCCCTATGCTGTGGGTATGACGACGAACGCCGCCGAGTCCGCCGACGAGCCGTCGGCGCGTCCGCGCCGCCGGGCGCCCGCCGGTGCGGCCGTGCTCCGCAAGGACGTGACCGAGGCGATCCGCGCGGCCGTCTTCGAGGAACTGGCGGCCGTCGGCTACGCGCGCATGTCCATCGAGGGGACCGCCCGGCGGGCCGGGGTCGGCAAGACGGCGGTGTACCGGCGGTGGCGTTCCAAGCTCCACCTGGTCCTGGACGTCGTCTCGGCGATGGCGGTGACCGGGTTCCCGGTGCCCGACACCGGCTCCCTGGAGGGCGACCTGCGGCTCCTGTACGAGGTCACCTCCCGTGCCCTGCGCCATCCGGTCGCGTCCCAGATCATCCCCGACCTCCAGGCCGAGGCCGCCCGCAATCCCGAGATCGCGCAGGCCTTCCAGAAGGCGCTGCGGGACGGACAGGAAGGGGTGGCGAGCAGGATCGTGGCGGCGGCGGAGGGGCGTGGCGAGGTCCGTGCGGGTGTCGATCCCGACCTGGCCCTGGACCTGATCTCCGGGCCGCTGTACTGGCGCTCGGTGGTCATCCGCTCCCCGAAGCTGCCGAAGGGGTACCTGGAGAAGCTGGCGCGGGCGACGGCGGGTGCGCTGAAGGCGCTGTGAAGCGCCCCGAAGGGGCGCGGGGCGGGGACTGCGCGCGCAGCCACGGCGGGCCCGCAGCCGGGTGACGGCCCTGACTCCGACGGCGGGTTTCCTACGACCGAGCCGCCTCCGGATGCCGCCGTACCCAGCCCTCCCACGCCGACGTGATCATGTCCTGGACGTCGTACTTGGCCTGCCAGCCCAGTTCCGTGGCGATGCGGGTGGCGGAGGCGACGACGCGCGCGGGGTCGCCGGGGCGGCGCGGGGTGACCGTCGGGGGACGGTCGTAGCCGGTGACCGCGTTGACGCGGTCGATCATCTCGCGGACGGACACGCCCTCGCCCCGGCCGATGTTCAGGGTCAGGCCGGCGCCGGGGGCGGAGCGCAGCGTGCGGGCCACGGTCACATGGGCCTCGGCCAGGTCGACCACGTGGATGTAGTCGCGGACGCAGGTGCCGTCGGGCGTCGGATGGTCGTCGCCGAAGATGCGCGGCGCCACGCCCTCCGTGAGCCGCTCGAAGACCATCGGGATCAGGTTGGACACGCCCGTGTCGGCGAGTTCCGGGCCGGCCGCGCCCGCCACGTTGAAGTAGCGGAGCGACGCCGTGGCGAGGCCGGTCGCCCGCCCCGTGGCGCGGACCAGCCACTCGCCGGCCAGTTTCGTCTCACCGTAGGGGGACAGCGGACGGCAGGGCGTCTCCTCCGTGACCAGGTCGACGTCGGGCATGCCGTACACGGCCGCCGAGGAGGAGAAGAGGAACGACGGGATCTGCGCGGCCGTCACCGCTTCGAGCAGCAGGCGCAGGCCCTCGACGTTCTCCCGGTAGTAGTGCAGCGGCCGGTCCACCGACTCGCCCACCTGTTTCTTCGCCGCCAGATGGACGACCCCGGTGATCTCGTGCTCGGCGAGCGCGCGGGCCAGCCGGTCCGCGTCCAGGACCGAGCCGCGCACCAGCGGCACCTCGTCGGGTACCCGCTCGGCGATGCCCGTGGACAGGTCGTCGTAGACGACCGCGCGTTCGCCCGCCTCGGTCATCGCCCGTACGACGTGCGCCCCGATGTATCCGGCGCCGCCGGTGATCAGCCAGGTCATGTGCGGCCATCTCCTCGTCGGTTCGTCGGCCGGCCCGTGTCTCGGTGAAGCAGCCGGCGGAGCCGGCCGCGGACCACGGTCAGCACGCCGTGGAATCCGGTCGCCACCCGCAGGGCCAGTGCGCCGGAGTGCGTGGCGTACGGCTGAACCAGGAGCACGCCGTGCAGGGCGCTCGGCACGGCGCGCCGGCGCAGCCGGCCCGCGCCCGCGAGAGCGTGCGCCGTGACCTCGCGCCGGGTGCCGTCCGCGAAACGGAGGGTCAGACGCAGGTCCCAGGTGCCCGAGCCGAGCCCCGCGAGGTCGACGGGCACCTCGGCGGACCAGCTGTCCGGACCGGAGGGCGTGAGCACCACCGTCGTGCGCCCGCGTCCACGGTCGTCCTCGCGCGCGTGCCACTCCACGTCCACCTCGGGCGGGCCCGCCTCGGCCACCTTCCCGTACAGCTCGTGCAGCCGCAGGCGCAGCAGCGAGGCCCGCGCGCGGGGGCGCAGTTCCGCGTCGACCGCGAGCGGGAGCGCGGCGACGGGCCGGGTCAGGAGGGGGGCCAGGGAGACCTGGGGGAGGTCGGCGGACCAGACCGGATCGCCCTCGGGGGTGCGGGCGTACGGCGGGAGCAGGCGGGCCGGGCGGGCGGCGAGTTCGCGCAGGCGGGGCAGGTCGCGCGGCTCGGGGGAGGCCATGACGACCCGCCCGAGCAGCCGGCCGGGGGCGGCCGGGTTCAGCTCCCGGTCGGCCGCGTCGTAGCGCGCGAGGTACGCCCGGGTGTGCGCCCACCACGCACGCCGGTAGTGCGCGTCGCGCAACCCCAGCTCGCGCGCGTACATGCGCACGTCGTGGTCGAGGAACTTGGCGCGTGCCGCCCGCGCCAGCTCCTTCTGCCCGGCGCCCAGCAGGATGTCGTACGCCAGCGCGCACGCCTCGACACGCGCCGTCCAGTTCTCGATGCGCCCCCGGTCCAGCGAGAGCGACAGCCGCCCGGCCGACCGGCGCACCTGCCACACGTACACCCGGTCCGGTACCAGCGCGATGCGCGGGGACGCGGCCAGGACGCGCGCGGTGAAGACGAAGTCCTCATAGAGGAAGCGGCCCTCGGGGAAGCGGATGCCGTGGTCGCGCAGGAAGTCGGTGCGGTACAGCTTGTTGACGCACAGCGTGTCGTGGACCAGCCGGGGCCGCTGCGAGGGGCGCGCGAGGGTGGTGTGCGCCGTGTAGAGGGGCGCCTGCCAGGGCTGTTCGCGCCCCGACGGCAGCTCCCGGCGCACGCACAGACCGCTCGCGACCTGGGCGCGCGCCTCCGTGGCCGCCGCCAGCAGCGCGTCCACCGCACCGGGCGGCAGCACGTCGTCGCTGTCCAGGAACATCACGTACGGCGCGGTCGCCGCGTCGATCCCGGTGTTGCGCGGACTGCCGCAGCCGCCGCTGTTCACGCTCCGGCGCACCACCCGCAGCCGCGGCTCACCGGCGGCCAGGCCGGCGAGCAGCCCGTCGCTGCCGTCCGTGGAGCAGTCGTCCACGGCGATCACCTCGGCGACCGCGGGCCCCTGCGCCAGCGCCGAGCGGACGGCCTCGCCCACATGCGCGCGGTCGTTGTAGCCGATGACGACCACGGCGACCTGAGCCGCCGGCACCGAGGGCGGTCCAGGTGCCGGCGCCGGTGCCGGGTGCGGGTCTCGCGGTTCTGGGTGCATGGAGTCCACGGGCCGGGAGCGTAGAAAAATTCAGTAATACCCCGTCAAGAGGCGCTCAGTGCTCGCTCCGGAAGACGGCCGGAGCCGGGCCGGGGTTGCGTCCTCGGCACCGACTTCCCGGCCGGCGGACGCGCGGACCGCCACAGCCGTACGAAGGACAGCACGGCGGCGGCCGTCAGCAGCCCGTTCCGGCCGAGCATCAGCAGGCACCCGGCCCAGCTGCCGTCGATCACCTCGCCGTAGTACATCGGGAACGCCACCGTGCTCAGCGCGGACGCCAGGAGGATCAGCACCGCCACCGGCCGCTGGCTGGTGTGCCGCGAGGTCAGGCACACGGCGGCCAGCCCGATCAGCCAGATCATGTACTGCGGGCTGATGACCCGGCTGGTGACCGTGAACAGCAGCACCGCGCTCAGCGCCGCGTCGTACGGGGTCGCCTCGCTCCAGCGCCGCGCCCGCACCCGCCACAGCACCAGCAGCCCGAAGGAGACCGCCGTCAGCGTCAGGGAGGCGGTGGCGACGGCGTGCACCTGGGGGCCGACCATCTCCATCGCGCCGTACCGGTAGCGGGCCCGGCCCGGCCAGCCGAAGTGCCGGGCCAGATTGAGCGCCGTACCGCCGAGCGACTCGATCTGCACGCCCCGGCCGCCCTGCTCGCGCAGGAAGGACAGCGGATGCGTGAAGAGGGCCGCGAGCACGGCCAGGCACGCGACCCCGGCCCACGCCCCCCACGCCCACGCCGTGCGCGTCGGCCGGCCCCTGGGCGTGCCCAGCAGCACCAGCGCCGGCCACACCTTCACCAGCGCGCCCAGCGCCCCCAACACACCGCCCGCGCGCGGGGAGCGCGCCGAGGCCAGCAGGGACAGCACGGCCAGGGCGGTGACCTGGACGTCGTACCGGGCGAGCGGCATGTGCAGCAGCAGCGGCGGGCCGCCGGTCCACAGGGCCGCGCCGAGCAGGCTGCGCCCGGGCCGGGTGCCCGCGCGGAGCAGCGCCGCCACGGTCAGCGCGTCCACGGCCAGTGTGAGGACCACGAACGCCTCGAAGTACGTGAGGCCCGGAAGGAGGCCCGGCGCCAGCAGCACCGCGCCCGCGCCCGGCGGGTACTGCCACAGCGTGTCGTGCACCGGGAACGAACCGTGCGCGAGGACGCCGTACCAGTGGAAGTACAGCCGCCACACCTCACGGGACACCGAACCGCCGCCCAGCAGCCGGGCGCCGCCGTGGACGAGCAGCCAGAGCATCAGGGCGCGGGTGGCGAGCCACAGGACGGCGAGGGTGAGGACCGGGCCGGGGGTGACACGGAGACGGTTCATCACATGGGAGCCTAAGCGGTACGGATGGTGTATCCATGCTGATACGCCGTCAAGAACCGCAAATATTGGCTAATCGCAAGAGATCGGGCCATGGTGAACGTCGGGCTTCCTGCGAAACCGCAGTCGCGTCGGGCGGCTGGAACGACCACGGGCGTACCGACAGGTGCAACGAGCCACCCACCGCAGGGGACACTCGGGCACGCCCGGCTCCACGGGGCCGCCGTCGTGGGCGTGCCCGCGCTGGTGATGCTCGCGCTCGGGCTCTGGGGCCTGGACCGGGGCGGCATGTGGCGCGACGAGGCCGTCAGCTTCCAGGTCGGACGCCGTACGGTGCCGCGGATCTGGCTCCTGCTGCACGACGTGGACGCGGTGCACGGCCTGTACTACCTGCTGCTGCGGCCCGTCCTCGCCGTGCATCCCGGAGAGGTCGCCCTGCGGCTGCCGTCGGTGTGCGCGGCTGCCGCCACGGCGGGCCTGGTGGCCGCCCTCGGCGCCCGGCTGGCCCGGCCGCGGGTCGGTCTGTGGGCCGGGCTGCTCTACGCCGTCGCGCCGATGGCCGGCCACTACGCGCAGGAGGGCCGCTCCTACTCCCTGGTCGCGGCCGGTGCCACCGGGGCGACCCTGCTGTTCGTCGGGGCCGTGCGGGGCGGGTCCTGGTGGCCGTACGGCGCGGTGCTCGCACTCACCTGCTGGCTCCACGAGTTCGCGGTGCTGCTGCTCCTCGCCCACGCCGTGTCGCTGGCGCTGGCGCGGGCCGGGGCGCGGGTGTGGCGGGGGTGGGGGAGCGCGGCGGCGGCGGTCGTAGGCGTGCTGGTGCCGATGGTGGTGGTGTCGCGGGGGCAGTCGGCGCAGGTGGCCTGGTTGCGGACGCCTACGGCGGATACGGCGGAAAGGTTGCTGCGGGGGTTTCTGGGGCCGACGGACGCGGTGTTCTGGGTGTGTCTCGCGTTGGCCCTGGTGGGGCTGGCCGGGTTGGTGGGGCGGCCGGGCGAACCGACGTGTGCCGGGGTCGCGTTGCCGGTGGTGGTGGTGCCGCCGGTGGTGCTGATGCTGGTGTCCCAGTTCTCGCCGCTGTACGTCGATCGGTACGTGCTGTACGCGCTGTCCGGGGCGCCGCTGCTGGTGGCGTCGGGCGCCGAGCGGCTGGCGGGAGCGCTGAAAGGGCGTCCGTTCGCGCCGTCCCCCGCCGTCCCCCTCACCGGCGTCCTCGCCATCGCCCTCTCCCTCCTCCACCAGTTCCCCCTCCTCCAGAAGGACCGTGACCCCGCGAGCCGGCCGGATGATCTCGGTGCCGTTTCCCGCGCTGTCGCGCGCAACGCGGAGCCCGGCGATCCCGTGCTGTTCCTGCCGGCGTCGACGCGGAACGCGGCGCTCACGTATCCGGGGGCGTTCCGGGGGACCCGGGACCTGGCGCTGGTGGCGGGGGCGGCCGAGTCCGGGACGTTGTACGGGCGGGAGGCCGGGCCGGCGGAGGTGCGCCGCAGGCTGGCGCGGGTGGAGCGGGTGTGGGTCGTCGCGGACCGGAAGCTGCTCGCCGGCCACTGGGTCCCGCGCGACCCCGCCGAGCGGGCGAAGGCCGACGTGCTGGGGCGGGAGTTCATCGGCCAGGACGAAGCCGTGCGGGGCGGGCTGGCCGTGCGGCTGTACGTCCGCCCGGTCAGCCCGCTGCTCGCGCCTCCGCCTCCGCCGCCGCGTCCAGGGCCGTCGTGAGCCGGTCCAGGCGGGCGTGCAGGTCGACGATCTCGGCCAGGTCGAACCCGGTCGCCGCCATGATCCGGCGGGGCACCTCCAGGGCGCGCTCGCGCAGTGCCGTGCCCTCCTCGGTGAGGTGGACCCGGACCGAACGCTCGTCCTCCGCGCTGCGCTCGCGCCGTACCAGGCCGGCCCCCTCCAGCCGCTTGACGAGCGGGGACAGCGTGCCGGAGTCGAGCCGCAGCTGTTCGCCGAGCTTCTTGACCGGCAGGTCGCCCTGTTCCCAGAGGACCAGCATCACCAGGTACTGGGGGTAGGTGAGCCCGAGGTCCTTGAGGATCACGCGGTAGACGCTGTTGAAGGCGCGCGACGCCGCGTGCAGCGAGAAGCAGATCTGGCGGTCCAGGCGCAGCCACTCCGTGTCGGTCATGGCTCCAGGATAGCTCTTGCGGTCCATTTAGTTGTGCGCAACTTAGTTGTGTGATCTACTTGTGGTCGCAACGCACCCCACACCCGAGAGGGATGGTCTTCATGGACGCGCTCTACACCGCTGTCGCCACCGCCACCCACGGCCGCGAGGGCCGCGCCGTCTCCTCCGACGGCAAGATCGACCTCGCCCTTGCCATGCCGGTGGAGCTGGGCGGCAACGGCCAGGGCACCAACCCGGAGCAGCTCTTCGCCGCCGGGTACGCCGCCTGCTTCGGCAGCGCCCTCGGGCTCGTCGGCCGCCAGGCGAAGGTCGACGTCAGCGACGCGGCCGTGACCGCCGAGGTCGGCATCGGCAAGCAGGGCGAGGGCTTCGGGCTGAAGGTGACCCTGCGCGTCGAACTGCCCGACACCGTGGACCAGGAGACCGGCCGCAAGCTGGTCGAGAGCGCCCACCAGGTCTGCCCGTACTCCAACGCCACCCGCGGCAACATCGACGTCGACCTGGTCGTCGAGTAAGCAACCGCGTACGTCCGAGGGGGCCGGCCCGGTCGGGGTCGGCCCCCTCGGTCTGCCACCAGGCCCTGTCGTCAAACTCCCGTCTGCCGCGCGACGCCATGCACGCACTCTCGCCGCACCGGGCCCCGACCCAAGTACATCCAGTACGAGGGCCG
>NZ_JBFATL010000071.1:0-23758 GCF_040678315.1 Streptomyces sp. NPDC052721
CGGCCCCTGGGTCGCCTGGGGGGTGGGGGGGTGTGGGGCGGTGCTTTGCGCCGCCCCCGGCGGGGGGGTGTTTAACCTCCGGGGGGGGGGGGGGCCGCCCCCCCCCCCCCCCCCCGCCCGGGCCTGTGCTCAGCGGAAGACGACGGTGCGGTTGCCGTCCACCATCACGCGGCTCTCGGTGTGCCACTTCACGGCGCGGGCCAGGACCTGGGCCTCCACGTCGCGGCCGACGGTGACGAGGTCGTCGGGGTCGAGGGCGTGGTCCACCCGGACCACGTCCTGCTCGATGATCTGGCCCTCGTCCAGGTCCGGGGTGACGTAGTGGGCCGTGGCGCCCACCAGCTTCACCCCGCGCTCATGGGCCTGCTGGTAGGGCTTGGCCCCCTTGAAGCTCGGCAGGAACGAGTGGTGGATGTTGATGCTGCGGCCCTCCAGTTCCTTGCACAGGTCGTCGGAGAGGACCTGCATGTAGCGGGCCAGGACCACCAGGTCGACATCCAGTTCCCGGACGAGTTCCAGCAGCCGGGCCTCGGCCTCGGGCTTGGTGTCCCTGGTCACCGGGATGTGGTGGAACGGGACGCCGTAGGTCTCCGCCAGGCCCTCGAAGTCCCGGTGGTTGGAGACGATCGCCGGGATCTCGATGTTCAGGGCGCCGGAACTGCGGCGGAAGAGCAGGTCGTTCAGGCAGTGGCCGAACCTGGACACCATGATCAGCGTCCTGGTCGGTGTCGCCGCGTCCCGGAGGGTCCAGGAGATGTGGTGTGCCTCGGCGACGGCGCCGAAGCGGTAACGCAGTTGTTCCAGCGTGATGTCGGGATCCGACACATCGAAGTGGACTCTCATGAAGAAGCGGCCCTGAAGGCGGTCGTCGAACTGCTGGCTCTGCAGGATGTTGCCCGAGTTCCTGACGAGGAAGCCGCTCACGGCATGGACCAGTCCGGCCTGGTCGGGGCAGGAGAAGGTGAGGACGTACCCGTCGCCGGGCTGCGGTCGAGGGGACATGCGAGGCCTCCGCTCGGTGCGTAATGCGCAACATGGTGAGCTATGCGCAACATAGTCGGCTCCGGTGTGCCCGTCGGTCAAGCCCCGGGACGTTCGGCCCGCGCAAAAACGACGGGACCTCTTGACGTTGGTCGGCCGTTCGGACAGGGTTCCTCCACAAGCAATGCGGTGCGCAGTGCGCAACGCATCCGGGCGAAGGGCTCCGCCGTGGCAGACCTGTATGTGGACGGAGAGTGGCGCGAGGCGGTGGCCGGAGGTCACCGCGAGATCCGCTGCCCCGCCGACGGATCGCCGGTCGCGACCGTGTCCGAGGGGACACGCGCCGACACCGAGAACGCGATCGCCGCCGCCCGGCGCGCCTTCGACGAGGGCCCCTGGCCGCGCACCCCCGAGCGCGAGCGCGGCGCCCTGCTCCTGCGCACCGCCGACATCGTCGAGCGCGACAGCAAGGAGTTCGCCCGCGCCGAGTCGCTCGACACCGGCAAACGCCTGGTGGAGAGCGAGTACGACATCGCCGACGTCGTCTCCTGCTTCCGCTACTACGGCGGCATCGCCGGCACCAGCGCCGGCCGGGTGGTCGACACCGGCCGCGACGACGCCCTCAGCCGGGTCACCTACGAGCCCGTCGGCGTCTGCGCGCTGATCACCCCCTGGAACTACCCGCTGCTGCAGGCCTCCTGGAAGGTCGCCCCCGCGCTCCTCGCGGGCAACACCGTCGTGCTGAAACCCAGTGAGCTGACGCCCTCCACCTCCGTCCTGCTGATGCGGGCGCTGGAGGAGGCGGGGCTGCCGGCCGGCGCGGCCAACCTCGTGCTGGGCGCCGGCGCCGAGGTGGGGGCGCCGCTCGCCGAGCACCCGGACGTCGACATGGTGTCCTTCACCGGGGGCCTGGCGACCGGCCGCCGCATCATGGCCGCCGCGGCGGCGACCGTGAAGAAGGTCGCCCTGGAGCTGGGCGGCAAGAACCCCAACGTGGTCTTCGCCGACGCCGACTTCGACACCGCGGTCGACTTCGCGCTCACCGCCGTCTTCCTGCACTCCGGACAGGTCTGCTCCGCCGGCGCCCGCCTCGTCGTCGAGGACTCCCTCCACGACGCCTTCGTCGACGAGGTCGTACGCCGCGCCCGGCTCATCCGGCTCGGTGGCCCGTTCGACCCCGAGGCCGAGACCGGGGCGCTGATCTCCGCACAGCACCTGGAGAAGGTCGAGGCGTACGTGGCCGCGGGCATCGCCGAGGGCGCCGTACTGCGCTGCGGCGGCGAGCGGCCCGCCGACCCGGCACTGGCAGGCGGGTTCTACTACCCGCCCACCGTCCTCGACGAGTGCCGGCAGGACATGCGCGTGGTGCACGAGGAGTCCTTCGGACCCGTCCTCACCGTCGAGCGTTTCACCGACGAGGACGACGCCGTCCGCATCGCCAACGACACCGAGTACGGTCTGGCCGGCGCCGTGTGGACGCAGGACGCGGGCAGGGCCCAGCGGGTCGCCCGACGGCTGCGCCACGGCACCGTCTGGATCAACGACTACCACCCCTATGTGCCGCAGGCGGAATGGGGTGGGTTCGGGCATTCGGGTGTAGGCCGTGAGCTGGGACCGGCCGGCCTCGACGAGTACCGAGAGCCCAAGCATGTCTGGCAGAACATCCAACCTCGGCCGCAGCACTGGTTCCGCGGCTGAACGCCGAAAAGAGGCGGATCGTGACCCCAACGCAGACCGAGGTGTCGCAGCGGCGCGACACGTCCCAGGACCCCCAGGACCGCACGCCGGTCATCTCCGTGCGCCGGCTGTGGAAGGTGTTCGGGCCCAAGGCCGACCAGGTGCCGGCCTCCGAGGAGCTGTGCGGGCTGACCCGCCGTGAACTCATGGACCGCACCGGCTGCACCGCCGCTGTGCGCGATGTGAACTTCGAGGTGTCGCCCGGCGAGGTCTTCGTCGTCATGGGTCTGTCCGGCTCCGGCAAGTCGACCCTGGTGCGATGTCTCACCCGGCTGATCGAACCCACCGCGGGCGAGATCGTGTTCGAGGGCGAGGACATCCGAGGCGCCGACGCCAAGCGGCTGCGCGAGCTGCGCCGCCGCAAGTTCTCCATGGTGTTCCAGCACTTCGGGCTGCTGCCGCACCGCCGGGTCGTCGACAACGTGGCCTTCGGCCTGGAGATCCGCGGCATGGGCCGGGCCGAGCGCACCAGGAAGGCGATGGAAGCCGTCGAACTGGTGGGCCTCGCCGGGTACGAGAAGTCCTACCCCGACCAGCTCTCCGGCGGTATGCAGCAGCGCGTCGGTCTCGCCCGCGCCCTGGCCGGCGACCCGGACGTCCTGCTCTTCGACGAGCCGTTCTCCGCTCTCGACCCGCTGATCCGCCGCGACATGCAGAGCGAGGTCGTCCGGCTGCACCACGAGGTGGGCAAGACCATGGTGTTCATCACCCACGACCTGTCCGAGGCGCTCAAGCTGGGCGACCGGATCCTCATCATGCGCGACGGCAAGACGGTCCAGTGCGGAACCGGCGACGAACTCGTCGGGGCTCCGGCCGACGACTACGTCCGCGAGTTCGTCAAGGACGTGCCGCGCGGCGACGTGCTCACCCTGCGGTGGATCATGCGGCCCGTCGAGGAGAGCGACGAACTCGACGGGCCGGAGCTCGGCCCGGACGTCGTGGTGCGCGAGGCCACCCGGGCGGTCCTCGCCGCCGACCGGCCGGTCAAGGTCGTGGAGGACGGCCGGCTGCTCGGCATCGTCGGCGACGAGGAGATCCTCGCGGTGGTGGCCGGGCAGGAAGGCGGCGCGTGATGACGACCGTCCTGGAGAAGCCCGACACGACCCGGCCGGCCGAGGCGACGGCCCCCGCGCCCCGCGTGCGCAGGGTCAGCCGTCCGGTGCTGGTCGCGGCCGTCGTGGTCGCCTGGCTGGTGCTGTTCGCCGTGCTGCGCGGCCGGCAGACGCTGACGCTCGCGGCGGCCGAACTCACCGATCTGCACCGCTGGTTCAACGACGTCAACGACTCCGTCGGCGCCGACCGCAACTCGAACCCTCTCTTCCTGTACTTCTTCAACGAGATCCGCCTTGTCATCGACACCCTGGTGACCTTCGTCCAAGAGCTGATCTCCCAGCCGCCTCAGGGCCGTCCGGTCCCGCAGATCGGCTGGCTGGGCGTCGTCGGGATCGCCGGCTACGTCTCCTGGGCCGTCGGCAACTGGCGGGTCGCGCTGCTGACCGTGGCGGGCTTCACCTTCATCGGGCTGCAGGGCCTGTGGCAGGAGGGCATGGACACGCTGGCGCTCACGCTGTCCGCGGTGCTGGTCGCACTGCTGGTCGCGCTGCCGCTGGGGGTGTGGGCAGGCCTGTCCGACCGGTTCAACCGGATCGTCACGCCCTTCCTGGACTTCATGCAGACGATGCCGACCTTCGTCTATCTGGCCCCGCTGACCCTGTTCTTCCTCATCGGCCCGGCCTCCGCCACGATCGCCACCCTGATCTACGCGGCCCCTCCCGCGATCCGCATCACCGCGCACGCCGTCCGCTCCGTCCCCGGGACGACCGTGGAGGCCGCCGACTCCCTCGGCGCCACCCGCCGGCAGGCGCTGCTGAAGGTGCTGCTGCCGATGTCCAAGCGGACCGTGGTGATGGGCGTCAACCAGACCATCATGGCCGCTCTGGCCATGGTGACCATCGCGGCCCTGATCGACGCGCCCGGCCTCGGCAAGACCGTCGTCCAGGCCTTGCAGTCCCTCGACGTCGGCACCGCGTTCAACGCCGGGCTCGCCATCGTCGTCATGGCTGTCGTACTGGACCGCGTCACCACCGCGGCCGCCGGACGCGAGGAGTCGGCCCGGCGCGCCGGAAGCCGCGTCCTGGCATGGCGGCGACCGCTGCTGGGAGCGGGAGCGGCGGTCACGGCCGTGCTGGTCCACCTGTCGCACACCTACGTGTGGGCCGCCGACTACCCGGGCGAGGGCGACCTGGGCACCTCCATCGCGCGGGCCGCCGACTCGGCGACCACGTGGGCGCAGGACAACCTGTCGGGCATGACCAACGCCTTCCGCGACGCCCTCACCACCGGCCTGCTCAACCCGTTCCAGGCGCTGCTCACCGACTCCCCGTGGTGGCTGGTCGGCGCGGCGCTGATCGGGCTCGGGGCGGTGCTGGGCGGCTGGCGCGCCGGGGTCTCGGCGGCGGTCTGCGTGGGCCTGCTGGTCGGCACCGGAGTGTGGTCGGACAGCATGACCACCATGGCCTCGACCGTGGTCGCCACCGTGCTGGTCATGGTGCTCGGCGTCGGCTTCGGGGTGTGGATGGGCCGCAGCCCGCGCGTGGACCGGGTGCTGCGGCCCACGCTCGACGCCGCCCAGGTCATGCCGCCCTTCGTCTATCTGGTGCCGTTCCTGGCACTGTTCGGCGCGACCCGCTTCACGGCCATCGTCGCCGCCGTCGTCTACGCGGCACCCGTGGCCATCAAGATCATCGCGGACGGGGTGCGCAACGTCCCGCAGACCACTGTGGAGGCGGCCACCTCCGCCGGATGCAACACCTGGCAGATCATCACCAAGGTGCAGCTGCCGATGGCGCGCGGCGCCCTGACCCTCGCCACCAACCAGGGCCTGATCTACGTGCTGTCGATGGTCGTCGTGGGCGGCCTCGTCGGCGCGGGCGCCCTCGGCTACGACGTCGTGGCCGGCTTCTCGCAGGGCCAGTTGTACGGGAAGGGGCTCGCGGCGGGGCTGGCCATCGTCCTTCTCGGAGTCATGTTCGACCGGATCACACAGGCAGCGGCACGGCGTACCGGTGCGTAAGGAGCAGCACACCATGGCAGGACACTGGCGAACCGGAGCGGCCGGCCTGGCCGTCCTCGGCCTCACCCTCACCGCCTGCGGCGGCGCGAAGGTCGGGGAGGAGACGTCGGGCGCGGGCGGCCCCGGCAAGTGCGGCACCTTCAACCTCGCGGTCAACCCGTGGGTGGGCTACGAGGCCAACGCGGCGGTCGTCGCCCACGTCGCGGAGCACGACCTCGGCTGCAAGGTGGTCCAGAAGGACCTGAAGGAGGAGATCGCCTGGCAGGGCTTCGGCACCGGCGAGGTCGACGCCGTCATCGAGAACTGGGGCCACGACGACCTGAGAAAGAAGTACATCACCGGCCAGAAGACCGCCGTCGACGCCGGTCCGACCGGCAACGACGGACGCATCGGCTGGTACGTGCCGCCGTGGCTGGCCAAGGCGCACCCGGACATCCTCGACTGGAGGAACCTCGACAAGTACGCGGACCGGTTCAAGACCTCCGAGTCCGGCGGCAAGGGGCAACTCCTCGACGGCGACCCGTCGTTCGTCACCAACGACGAGGCTCTGGTGAAGAACCTGAAACTGGACTTCAAGGTCGTGTACGCGGGCAGCGAGACCGCGCTCATCCAGGCCTTCCGCAAGGCGGAGAAGAACAAGGAGTGGATGATCGGCTACTTCTACGAACCCCAGTGGTTCATCTCCGAGGTGCCGCTCGTCAAGGTCAAGCTGCCGGCGTACAAGGCCGGCTGCGACGCCGACCCGCAGAAGATCGCGTGCGACTACCCCGTGTTCAAGCTGGACAAGATCGTCAGCGCGAGGTTCGCCAAGTCCGGCAGCCCGGCCTACGACCTGGTCAAGAACTTCACCTGGACCAACGGCGACCAGAACACCGTGGCCAAGTACATCGCGGTGGACAAGATGTCCCCCGAGGCGGCGGCCGAGAAGTGGGTGGCGGCCCACCGCGACAAGGTGGACGCCTGGATCAAGTAGCGGCGGTGGATCAACGGGCCCAGCGGCCCGGTTCGGCAGGTCGTCGACGCCCGGCGGGCGGTGTGCACACGTGTGGCGCGCCGCCCGCCGGGCGTCGCCGTGTTTCGGGCTGTTTTCCGACGTCACGCACCCCTTGACACCCCTCCGTGGGACGGGCACATTGAGTTGCGCAACCTGAATCGAGTTGCGCAGAAAGCAACTGAAGCGGTGTCGAGTTCGGAGGTTGGGACGATGGCGGGACCCCGAGTGGTCATCATCGGAGCGGGCGTCGTGGGAGCGGCCCTCGCGGACGAGATCTCCGCACGCGGCTGGACCGAAGTGACCGTGGTCGACCAGGGCCCCCTCCCGGCCACCGGAGGGTCCACCTCGCACGCCCCGGGCCTGGTCTTCCAGACGAACCCCTCGAAGACCATGACGGAGCTGGCGCGTTACACCGTCGAGAAGTTCTGCTCCCTGGACGTGGACGGCCGGCCCTGTTTCCTCCAGGTCGGCGGCCTGGAGGTGGCCACGACCCCCGAACGCCTCGCCGAACTGCACCGCCGCCACGGCTGGATCACCGCCTGGGGCATCGAGTCGCGCATCCTCACCCCCGAGGAGTGCGTCGAGCAGCACCCGCTGGTGAACCGGGACAAGGTCCTCGGCGGCCTCCTCGTGCCGACCGACGGCCTCGCCAAGGCCGTGCTCGCCGTCGAGGCGCAGATCCGCCGGGCCACCGAACGCGGCGTGCGCTTCCTGGCGCGCCACGAGGTCCTGGACATCCGGCAGAGCGAGGGCCGGATCACCGGCGTGGTGACCGACCGGGGCGAGCTGGACGCCGACATCGTCGTGTGCTGCGCCGGCATCTGGGGCCCGAGGATCGCCCGCATGGTCGGCATGAACCTGCCGCTCACCCCACTCGCCCACCAGCTCGCCTGGACCGGCCCGGTCCCCGCCCTCGCCGGCCAGACCGAGGAGGCGGTCCGCCCGATCCTGCGCCACCAGGACGCCGACCTCTACTACCGCGACCGCTACGACGGCCTCGGCATCGGCTACTACGGCCACCGCCCCATGCCGATCTCCGCCGACGACATCCTGTCGTTCGACGAGGCCGACGAGATGCCCTCGGTCCTCAAGTTCACCGAGGAGGACTTCGAGGACGCCTGGACCGAGACCCGGTCGCTGCTCCCCGCGACCCAGGAGGCGAAGGTCGAGGAGGGCATCAACGGCCTGTTCTCCTTCACCACCGACGGCTACCCGCTGCTCGGCGAGTCCCCTGACGTCAAGGGCTTCTGGGTCGCCGAGGCCGTCTGGGTCACCCACTCCGCGGGCGTCGGCCGGGCCGTCGCCGAGTGGCTGGTCGACGGCCACTGCTCCTCGTTCGACCTGCACGAGTGCGACGTCAACCGCTTCGAGCCGCACCAGCTCACCCCGGAGTACGTCCTCGCCCGCGACTGCCGGAACTTCGAAGAGGTCTACGACATCCTCCACCCCCTCCAGCCGTCCGGCGAACCCCGCCCGATCCGCACCAGCCCCTTCTACGCACGCCAGCAGGAACACGGCGCGTTCTTCCTGGAGGCCAACGGCTGGGAGCGCCCGCAGTGGTACGAGGCCAACGCCCACCTGGTCGAGGGCCGCACCATCCACACCCCCAACGACTGGGCCGCGCGGTTCTGGTCCCCGATCGTCGGCGCCGAGGCCCAGGTCACCCGCGAGACCGTCGCCATGTACGACATGACGGCCCTGAAGCGCCTGGAGGTGAGCGGCCCGGGTGCCGCCGACTTCCTGGAGCGCCTGTGCACCGGCAAGGTCGCCAAGTCCGTCGGCTCGGTCACGTACACGCTGCTCCTCGACCACGACGGCGGCATCCGCAGCGACATCACCGTCGCCCGCCTCGCCCGCGACGTCTTCCAGGTCGGCGCCAACGGCAACCTGGACCTCGACTGGTTCACCCGTCACCTGCCGGCCGACGGGACGGTCCAGGTCCGCGACATCACGCCCGGCACCTGCTGCATCGGCCTGTGGGGGCCGCTCGCCCGCAAGGTGCTCCAGCAGCTGACGGACGACGACTTCTCCAACGACGGCCTGAAGTACTTCCGCGCCAAGCGCGCCCACATCGGCTCCGTGCCCGTGACGGCCATGCGCCTGTCGTACGTCGGCGAGCTGGGCTGGGAGCTGTACACCACCGCCGACCTCGGCCGGAAGCTCTGGGACACCCTGTGGGCCGCCGCCGAACCCCTCGGCGGCATCGTCGCCGGCCGCGGCGCCTTCAACAGCCTCCGCCTGGAGAAGGGCTACCGCTCCTTCGGCACCGACATGACCTACGAGCACGACCCCTACGAGGCCGGCGTCGGCTTCGCCGTCAAGCTCGACAAGGGCGACTTCATCGGCAGGGAGGCGCTGGAGCGCCGTAAGACCGATGTGCGGCGGAAGCTGACCTGCCTCACCGTCGACGACCCGCAGGCGGTCGTCCTGGGCAAGGAGCCGGTGTACGACGGCGCCCGCGCCGTCGGCTACGTCACCAGCGCCGCGTACGGCTACACGATCGGCAAGGGCATCGCGTACGCCTGGCTCCCGGCGGAGCTGGCGACGCCGGGCACCGCTCTGGAGATCGGCTACTTCGACCAGCGCGTGGCGGCGGTCGTCGCCGAGGAGCCGCTGTTCGACCCGACCATGTCCCGCCTCCGTGGCTGACCCGGGGGAATCCATGGCTGACCGAGGGAAGACGATGACCGCGCAACTGCTCGACGGCAAGGCGACTGCCGCCGCCGTCCGCCGTGAACTCGCCGGGCGCGTCGCCAAGGTGACCGCCACGACCGGCCGCCCGCCGGGACTCGGCACCGTCCTGGTCGGCGACGACCCCGGAAGCCACGCCTACGTCGCCGGAAAGCACCGCGACTGCGCGCAGGTGGGCATCACCTCCCTGCGCCGGGAACTGCCCGCCGACGCCACCCAGCGGCAGGTCGAGGACGTCGTCGACGAACTCAACGCCGACCCGGCCTGCACCGGCTACATCGTCCAGCTGCCGCTCCCGGGGCACCTGGACACCAACGCCGTGCTGGCACGCATGGACCCCGCCAAGGACGCCGACGGACTGCACCCCGTCAACCTCGGCCGGCTGGTCCTCGGCGTCGACGCGCCGCTGCCCTGCACCCCGCGCGGCATCGTGGAACTGCTGCGCCGCCACGACGTACCACTCGCCGGAGCGCGGGTGTGCGTCGTCGGCCGGGGGATCACCGTCGGACGGCCGATCGGACTGCTGCTCACGCGCAGGTCGGAGAACTCCACCGTGACCCTGTGCCACACCGGAACCAAGGGCCTGGCCTGGCATGTACGCGAGGCGGACATCGTCGTCGCCGCGGCCGGCTCACCCGGACTGATCACCAAGGACATGCTGCGCCCCGGCGCGGCCGTCCTGGACGTCGGCATCACCCGCACCGGCCACGGGCTCGTCGGTGACGTCGACCCGGAGGCCGCCCAGGTCGCCGGGTGGGTCGCACCGATGCCCGGGGGCGTGGGCCCCATGACCCGGGCGATGTTGCTCGCCAACGTCGTCGAGGCCGCCGAGAGGAACGCGAACACCGTATGAACGTGCTGAACACCCCGCTGGCCGAACTGGACCCCGAGGTCCACGCCGCCCTCCGTGCCGAGCTGCACCGCCAGCAGAACACGCTGGAGATGATCGCCTCCGAGAACTTCGCGCCCTCCGCGGTGATGGAGGCGCAGGGCTCGGTCGCCACCAACAAGTACGCCGAGGGCTACCCCGGCCGCCGCTACTACGGCGGCTGCGAACACGTCGACGTCACCGAGCGGCTGGCCATCGAGCGGGTCAAGGACCTGTTCGGGGCGGCGTACGCCAACGTCCAGCCACACTCGGGCGCACAGGCCAACACCGCTGTCTTCTTCGCCCTGTTGCGGCCCGGCGACACGATACTCGGCCTCGATCTCGCCCATGGCGGCCACCTCACGCACGGCATGCGCATCAACTACAGCGGCAAGATGCTCAACGTCGTGCCGTACCACGTCTCCGAGGCCGACAACCTCGTCGACCTGGACGAGGTGGAGCGGCTCGCCAAGGAACACCGCCCCAAGATGATCATCGCGGGCTGGTCGGCGTACCCCAGGCAGCTGGACTTCGCGGCCTTCCGCCGGATCGCCGACGAGGTCGGCGCCCTCCTCATGGTCGACATGGCGCACTTCGCCGGACTGGTCGCCGCCGGACTCCACCCGAGCCCCGTCCCGCACGCGCACGTGGTCACCACCACGACGCACAAGACGCTGGGCGGCCCCCGCGGCGGCGTCATCCTCACCGACGACGCCGACCTCTCCAAGAAGATCAACTCGGCGGTGTTCCCCGGCATGCAGGGCGGCCCGCTGGAGCACGTCATCGCCGCGAAGGCGGTCTCCTTCAAAGTCGCCGCGTCGCCCGCGTTCGCCGAACGCCAGGCCCGCACGCTGGCCGGCGCCCGCATCCTCGCCGAGCGCCTCACGCGGCCCGACGCCGCCGCGGCCGGGGTGAAGGTGCTGACCGGCGGCACGGACGTCCACCTCGTCCTCGTGGACCTCCGGGACTCCTCGCTGGACGGCCGCAGCGCCGAGGACCTCCTCCACGAGACCGGCATCACCGTCAACCGCAACGCCGTCCCCTTCGACCCGCGCCCGCCGATGGTCACCTCCGGCCTGCGCATCGGCACCCCGGCCCTGGCCACCAGGGGCTTCACCGAGGACGACTTCGCCGAGGTCGCCGACGTCATCGCGCTGGCCCTCCAGCCCGACCCGGACGTCCCCGCGCTGCGGGCCCGCACGCAGGCGCTGGCCGCCAAGCACCCGCTGTACCCGCACCTCTCGGAAAACGGTGACGCCCGATGAGCCCCCGCACCCCCGGCGCCGGCCTCCCCGACCACCCCGACTTCCTCTGGCGCAACCCCGACCCCGAGCGGTCGTACGACGTCGTCATCGTGGGCGGCGGCGGCCACGGCCTGGCCACCGCCCACTACCTGGCCAAGAACCACGGCATCACCAACGTGGCCGTTCTGGAGAAGGGCTGGCTCGCGGGCGGCAACATGGCCCGCAACACCACGATCATCCGCTCCAACTACCTCTGGGACGAGAGCGCCGGCATCTACGAGCACGCGCTCAAGCTCTGGGAGGGCCTGGAGGAGGAGCTGGACTACCCGATCCTCTTCTCCCAGCGCGGTGTACTGAACCTCGCCCACAGCCTCCAGGACGTCCGCGACAGCGTGCGCCGCGTCGAGGCGAACCGCCTGAACGGCGTGGACGCCGAGTGGCTCGACGCCGACGGGGTGAAGGAGGTCTGCCCGATCGTCAACACGTCACCCGACGTGCGCTACCCGGTCCTCGGCGCGACCTACCAGCCGCGCGCCGGCATCGCCAAGCACGACTACGTCGCCTGGGGCTTCGCCCGCTCCGCCGACGCCGCAGGTATCGACATCATCCAGAACTGCGAGGTCACGGGCCTGGATGTGATCGACGGCCGGGTGGTCGGCGTACAGACCACCCGCGGCCCGATCGCCGCGGGCAAGGTCGCCCTGTGCTCGGCCGGCCACACCTCGGTGCTGGCGGCGATGGCGGGCATCGAACTGCCCGTCCAGAGCCACCCGTTGCAGGCCCTGGTGTCGGAGTTGCTGGAGCCGGTCCACCCCACGGTCGTCATGTCCAACGCCGTCCACGTGTACGTCAGCCAGGCGCACAAGGGCGAGCTGGTGATGGGCGCGGGCATCGACGCGTACAACTCGTACACCCAGCGCGGCGCGTTCCACATCATCGAGGAACAGATGTCGGCGGCCCTGGAACTCTTCCCGGTCTTCGCCCGCGCCCACGTGCTCCGCACCTGGGGCGGCATCGTGGACGTCAGCCCCGACGCCTCACCGATCGTCGGCCTCTCCCCGGTCGACAACCTCTACCTCAACTGCGGGTGGGGAACCGGCGGCTTCAAGGCCACCCCGGGCGTCGGCTGGGTCTACGCCCACACCATCGCCCACGACACGCCCCACGCCCTGAACGCCCCCTTCTCGCTCGACCGTTTCACCACCGGCGCGCTCGTCGACGAGCACGGCGCCGCCGCGGTGGCCCACTAGGGAGCCCAACCATGCTGCTCATCTCCTGCCCGTGGTGCGGGCCCCGCGACGAGGCCGAGTTCCACTACGGCGGCCAGGCCCACGTCTCCTATCCCCAGGACCCCTCCGCCCTCACCGACGAGGAGTGGGCCCGCTACCTCTTCTTCCGCGACAACCCCAAGGGCCCCTTCGCCGAACGCTGGAGCCACGCGGCGGGCTGCCGCCGCTGGTTCAACGCGGTCCGCGACACGGCGACGAACGAGATCCTCGCGGTGTACCGGGTGGGGGAGAACCGCCCGGAGAGCGTGGAGCCGCGGCCGGTCGCATCTCAGCCTCGCACAGTGACACAAGCCCGTACCGCGCTGGAGGACGAGGCCCGTCCAGAGCCGACCTGGGTCCAGGGAGCGGAGATCCCTGGCGCAGTAAACGGGACGGAGCCCCTTCAGGCCCCGTTCCGCACCCCCACCGGCGGCCGCATCGACCGCGAAGCCCCCCTCACCTTCACCTTCGACGGCACCGAATACCAGGGCTGCCGAGGCGACACCCTCGCCTCCGCCCTCCTCGCCAACGGCGTCATACAGGCCGGCACCAGCATCAAGCTCGGCCGCCCCCGGGGCATCTTCTCCGCCGGCGTGGAAGAGCCCAACGCCGTCATCCAGATCGAGGCCCCCTTCCCGGAACCCATGCTCCCCGCCACGACCGTCGAACTGTACGACGGCCTGGTCGCGAGCAGCCTCCCGGGCCAGGGCCGCCTCGCCACCGAACCCGACCCGGCCCGCTACGACGCCGTACACGCCCACTGCGACCTGCTGGTCGTCGGCGCAGGCCCGGCCGGCCTCGCGGCAGCGGCCGCGGCGGCCCGCACCGGCGCCCGCGTCATTCTCGCCGACGACCAGCCCGAGCCCGGTGGCAGCCTCCTCGGCACCGGCGGGCACCTCGACTGGGTGGCGGCCACCCGCGCCCTGCTCGAAGCGGCCCCCGAGGTCCGCGTCCTGCCCCGCACCACCGTCTTCGGCCACTACGACGACAACCACCTCCTCGCCGTCGAGCGCCGCACCAATCACCTCGGCGCCGAGGCTCCCGGCCACGTCTCCCGCGAACGCGTCTGGCGTATCCGCGCCCGGCGGGTCGTCCTCGCGACCGGCGCCCACGAGCGTTCGCTGGCGTTCGGCGACAACGACCGCCCCGGCGTGATGCTGGCCGCCGCGGCCCGTACGTACCTGCACCGCTACGGCGTCCTGGCCGGACGGCACGCGGTCGTGTTCACCACCAACGACAGTGCCTACGCCGCCGCCCTCGACCTCGCCGCCGCCGGCGTGGGCATCGCGGCGATCGTCGACACCCGTGCCGAGCCGGGGGAGTGGGCCGAGCGTGCCCGGTCCGCCGGGATCGAGGTGCTCGCCGGACACGCCGTCACCGGCACCGAGGGCGCGGCCCGCCTCACGTCCGTGACGGTCGCCCGGTACGGCGAGTCCGCCGGTCAGCGGGAGTTCGCCGTCGACCTGCTGCTGGTCTCCGGCGGCTGGAACCCGGTGGCACACCTCTACAGCCAGGCGGGCGGCACACTCCGCCACGACGACACCCTGGGCACCTTCGTGCCCGACAGCTGCCGTCAGGCGGTGGAGGCCGCGGGCAGCGCCAACGGCACCTTCGACCTCGCCGCCGTCCTCGAAGAGGGCGCGGCGGCAGGCGCCCGCGCCGTCGAGGCGGAGGGCTACACCGCCGAGACCCCCGTCCTCCCGGCCGTGACCGTCCCGCCGTACACGCCGCCCATGCAGGTCTTCACCGTCCCCACCGCCACCGGCGCCCCCCGGTTCGTCGACCTCCAGCGCGATGTCACCGTCGACGACCTGGCACGGGCGACCGGCGCGGGCCTGCGGTCGGTGGAGCACACCAAGCGCTACACCACGGCCGGCACGGGAGGCGACCAGGGCAGGACGGCCGGTGTCCTGGCCAGCGGTGTCGTGGCCGAGCTGCTCGGCGTGGACGTCTCGGCGCTCGGGCTGCCCACGTTCCGGCCGCCGTACACACCCGTTTCCTTCGCCGCCCTCGCCGGCCGCGACCGGGGCACGCTGAGCGACCCCGTCCGCACCACCCCCCTGCACCCCTGGCACGTCGAGCAGGGAGCCCTGTTCGAGAACGTCGGCCAGTGGAAGCGGCCCTGGTACTACCCGCGAGCCGGCGAGGACATGGAGACCGCGGTGCTGCGCGAGTGCCGGGCCGCCCGGGAGGGCGTGGCCTTCATGGACGCCTCCACCCTCGGCAAGATCGACGTACAGGGCCCCGACGCCGGCGCCTTCCTCGACCTGCTCTACACCAACATGATGAGCACCCTGAAGACCGGCATGATCCGCTACGGCGTCATGTGCCGTCCGGACGGCATGGTGTTCGACGACGGCACGGTCATCCGGCTCGCCGAGGACCGCTTCCTGGTCACCACGACCACCGGCAACGCGGCGGCCGTCCTGGACTGGATGGAGGAGTGGCTCCAGACCGAGTGGCCCCACCTGCGCGTCCACTGCACCTCGGTCACCGAGCAGTGGGCGACCGTGGCCCTGGTCGGCCCCCGGTCCCGTGCGGTCCTCGGCTCCCTCGCTCCCCAACTGGCCGTGTCGAACGAGGACTTCCCGTTCATGGCCTGGCGGGAGACGACCGTGGCCGGCATCGAGGCGAGGGTCTGCCGGATCTCCTTCTCCGGCGAACTCGCCTACGAGATCAACGTCTCGCCCTGGGACGCCCTCGCCCTGTGGGAGGCGCTGTACGAGGCGGGCGCCCCGTACGGCATCACCCCGTACGGCACCGAGACCATGCACGTCCTGCGCGCCGAGAAGGGCTACCCGATCATCGGCCAGGACACCGACGGCACGGTCACTCCGCACGACCTCGGCATGAGCTGGGCGGTGTCGAAGAAGAAGCCCGACTTCATCGGCAAGCGCTCCTACGCCCGCGCCGACACCGTCCGCCCGGACCGCAAGCACCTCGTCGCTCTCCTGCCCGAGGACCCGGCCGACCTCCTGCCCGAGGGCACCCAGCTGGTCGCCGACAGCGTGCTGCCCGCCCCGCCCGTCCCGATGCTCGGGCACGTCACCTCCAGCTACCGCAGCGCCGCGCTCGGCCGGGCCTTCGCGCTCGCCCTGATCAAGGGCGGCCGGGACCGCATCGGCGAACGCCTCTACGCGCCCGTCGACGACCGGCTGGTCCCGGTGACCGTAGCCAGCCCCGTCCTCTACGACCCCGAGGGAGCCCGCCGCGATGGCTGACACCGCCCCGTCCGTACGGCAGCGCAGCCCCCTGGCGCACGTCGCCGACCGCCTGGCCGCCACGACGCGCTCCACCGGCGGCGCGATCCGCCTGGCCGAACTGCCCTTCCTGGCCCAGGTGAACGTCCGTCTCGACGCCAAGAGCCCGGCGGCGGAGGCCGTGGGCCTCGCCCTGGGGTTCCAGCTGCCGCTGGAACCGAACACCGTCGTACGGTCCGGAGAACTCACCGCGCTGTGGCTCGGTCCCGACGAGTGGCTGGTCGTGGGCCTGCCCGGCACCCAACGGGACCTTCAGGCCCGTATCCGCGCGGCGGCCGGGGACGAACCGGTCTCCGTGACCGACGTCTCCGCCCAGCGCACCACCCTCCTGGTCGCCGGCCCCCGCGCCCGCGACCTGCTGGCCCACGGCTGCGCCCTGGACCTCCACCCGCGCGCCTTCGGGCCCGGCCGCTGCGCCCAGACGAACCTGGCCCGCACCCAGGTCGTCCTCGTGGCCCGCGACGAGGACCGGGCCGGTTTCTGGGTGCTGGTGCGCTCCTCCTTCGCCGGCTATCTGACGGACTGGCTGCTGGACGCGGCCGTGGAGCACTCGACGACGCTGCCTTCCGTGCAGCACCTCTCCTGATTACGGATCCAGGTGGTCAACATGATTCCCGTGTGCCCTCTCGCCGATCTGCCCCGTGGTGAGGCGTTCCGGCTCGACATCGACCCGCCGGTGACGGTGTTCCACACCGACGACGGTGAGCTGTACGCCATCGACGACACCTGCACCCACCAGGACGCCTCGCTCGCCGACGGCTGGCTGGAGGGCTGCGAGGTCGAATGCCCCTTGCACGCCTCGAAGTTCGACCTGCGCACCGGCGCCGTGGACGCCCCGCCCGCGCGCCTGCCCGTGCGCACCCACGAGGTCGTCGTCCAGGACGGCGTGATCCACGTCAAGCTCTCCGGGGCCCCGCCGAACCTGCCGCCCTCCTGCGTGGCCGCGAAGCTCGGTGCGACCCCGGTCGGCGGGGGCGCCGCGTGAAGCGTTTCCCGGCGTGCCCCGGCACACCGGAGTTCCACCCCGACGGGCTGCCCCGGCCCGGCCGGACCCTGGTCATGGGCGTCCTGAACGTCACGCCCGACTCGTTCTCCGACGGCGGACGCTCGTTCGCCGCGGAGGCGGCCGTCGCCCACGGGTTCGCCCTGCTCGAACAGGGCGCCGACATCGTCGACGTGGGCGGCGAGTCCACCCGCCCCGGCGCCGCACGCCCCACGGCCGAGGAGGAGCTGCGGCGCGTCCTGCCCGTCATACGGGAACTCGCCGCGGCGGGCGCCGTCGTCAGCGTCGACACCATGCGCGCCGAGGTCGCCGCCCGCGCCCTCGACGCGGGAGCGCGGCTGGTCAACGACGTCTCCGGCGGCCTCGCCGACCCCGCGATGCTGCCGCTGATGGCCCGGGCCGACACCCCGTACGTGGTGATGCACTGGCGTGGCCACGCCGCCGGCATGCAGGCGAACGCCGTCTACGGCGACGTGGTCACCGAGGTGGCCGACGAACTGCGCCTGCGGATCGACGCCGCGCTGCGGGCCGGCGTCCGGCCGGGCCGGCTGATCGTCGACCCCGGGCTGGGCTTCGCCAAGTCCGGCGCGCACAACTGGGAGCTGCTGGGCCGTCTGGACGAGATCGGCGCCCTCGGCCACCCCGTCCTCGTGGGCGCGTCCCGCAAGTCGTTCCTGGGCCGGCTGCTGGCCGACCCGACGACGGGCCGGGCCCGCCCGGCCGGGCAGCGGGACGCCGCGACGGCCGCCGTGTCGGTGCTGGCCGCCGCCCACGGCGTCTGGTGCCTGCGCGTGCACGACGTGCCCTCGACGCTCGACGCGGTCCGGGTGACCGCCCGCTGGGGCGTGGAGGCGACCGCGCGGACGCCGGCGCAACGCCTGGGCGCCTGAGAGCAGTCCATACCGACGAGGAGAGACAGACATGGCACGCAAGGCGCCCCGCGAGGAACCCGGCGAGGACGCCCTGGAGGTGACCGAGCCCAAGACATGGGCCGCCGGGGTCCCCGCGGTGACCAAGGCCCTGCGCATGGGCCACGACCAGATGGGCGTCCGGCGCACCGCGCTGACCCTGCTGAAGGTCAACCAGAAGCAGGGCTTCGACTGCCCGGGCTGCGCCTGGCCCGAAGGCGACCACCGCAGCACCTTCGAGTTCTGCGAGAACGGCGCCAAGGCCGTCGCCGAGGAGGCCACGGTCCGCCGGGTGACACCGGAGTTCTTCGCCGCGCACCCGGTGAGCGAGCTGGCCGGGCGCAGCGACTACTGGCTGGGCCAGCAGGGCCGCCTCACCGAGCCGATGTACAAGCCGGCCGGTTCACCGACGTACGTGCCCGTCAGCTGGGAGACGGCGTTCGACGTCGTCGCCCGTGAGCTGGAGCGGCTGGACAGCCCCGACGAGGCAGCGTTCTACACCTCGGGCCGCACCTCCAACGAGGCGGCCTATCTCTACCAGCTGCTGGTCAGACGGTTCGGCACCAACAACCTGCCGGACTGCTCCAACATGTGCCACGAGTCGAGCGGTTCGGCGCTCGGCGAGACGATCGGCGTCGGCAAGGGCAGCGTCCATCTCGACGACCTGCACGACGCCGACCTGATCTTCGTCGTCGGTCAGAACCCGGGCACCAACCATCCGCGGATGCTCTCCGCGCTGGAGAAGGCCAAGGGGCGCGGGGCGCGCGTGATCGCGGTGAACCCGCTGCGCGAGGCCGGGCTGCTTCGCTTCAGGAACCCGCAGAACACCCGCGGTGTCGCCGGGAAGGGCACCACCCTCGCCGACCGCTTCCTGCAGATCCGGCTCGGCGGCGACCTCGCGCTCTTCCAGGCCCTGTCCCGGCTGCTGCTGGACGCCGAGGAGGCCGCGCCCGGCACGGTCCTCGACCACGACTTCATCGCCGCGCACACCTACGGCTTCGAGGACTACGCCGCCCACCTGGGCAAGCTCGACTGGGACGCCGTCGCGGAGGCGACCGGGCTCACGCGCGAGGAGATCGAGGCGACCGCCGCCGACGTGCTGTCCGCACGGTCCGTCGTGGTGTGCTGGGCCATGGGGCTGACCCAGCACAAGCACTCCGTGCCCACCATCCGCGAAGTCGTCAACTTCCTGTTGCTGCGCGGCAACATCGGCCGGCCCGGCGCCGGGGTGTGCCCCGTGCGCGGACACTCCAACGTGCAGGGCGACCGCACCATGGGCATCTACGAGAAGCCCGATCCCGGGTTCCTCGACGCGCTGCGCGACGAGTTCGGCTTCGAGCCGCCCCGCCGGCACGGCTTCGACGCGGTGGAGACGATCCGGGCCATGGGCACCAAAGAGGTGAAGGTCTTCTTCGCGATGGGCGGCAACTTCGTCTCCGCGGCCCCCGACACGGCCGCCACCGAGCGGGCCCTGCGCGCCTGCCGGCTCACCGTCCACGTCTCCACCAAGCTCAACCGCTCCCACGCGGTGTGCGGCGACGAGGCACTCATCCTGCCCACCCTGGGCCGCACCGAGCGGGACCGGGGACCGGACGGCGCGGAACGGTTCGTCACCGTCGAAGACTCGATGAGCATGGTGCACGCCTCACGGGGCGGCCTGCCGCCCGCCTCCGCGCACCTGCGCTCCGAGCCGGACATCGTCTGCCGTCTCGCCCGCCGCCTGTTCGGCCCGGACGACCGCGTGCCCTGGGCGGCCTTCGAGGCCGACTACGACGCCGTCCGCGACAGCATCGCCCGGGTCGTGCCCGGCTTCGAGGACTTCAACACGCGGGTACGGCGCCCCGGCGGCTTCACCCTGCCGCACGCGCCCCGCGACGAGCGACGCTTCCCCACGGCCACCGGCAGGGCCAACTTCACGGTGAACGCGGTGGCGGTGCTGCGCGTCCCGCCCGGCCGGCTGCTGCTGCAGACGCTGCGCAGCCACGACCAGTACAACACCACGATCTACGGCCTCGACGACCGTTATCGCGGCATCCACCGGGGGCGCCGGGTGGTCCTCGTCCACCCCGGCGACCTCGCCGACCGCGGGCTGGCCGACGGCGACCACGTGGACATCGTCAGCGAGTGGCAGGACGGCCCGGAACGGCGAGCGGAGGCCTTCCGTGCCGTCGCCTACGACACTCCCCGCGGCTGCTGCGCGGCCTACTTCCCCGAGGCCAACGTGCTCGTGCCGCTGGAGTCCGTGGCCGACACCTCCAACACGCCGACGTCCAAGAGCGTCGTCGTACGCCTGGAGCCGCGCACGGGGGACCAGCCGCACGGCGGCGATCAGCCGGCGTAGCCCATCCGGCGGCTGATCTCGTCCGCGCCCTCGATCAGGACCGGGGCGAGTTCGCGGATGCGCTCCTCGGTGAAGCGGTACGCGGGGCCGGAGGCGCTGAGGGCGGCGACGACCTCGCCGTGGTGGGCGCGGACCGGCGCCGCCATGGCGTGCAGGCCGACCTCCAGCTCCTCCAGCGTCACCGCGTAGCCGCGCTCGCGGGCCTCGGCGAGGTGCTTCTCCAGTCTGGTCCTCGCGGTGATCGTGTGCGGGGTCAGCTTCCGCAGCTCGGCTGCCGCGAGCACCTCGGCGCGCTCCTTGTCCGGCAGATACGCGAGCAGGATCTTGCCGCTGGACGTGGCGTGCAGCGGGGTCAGCTGGCCGACCCAGTTGTGCGCGCCGACCGCGCCGGGGCCGCGCACCTCGTAGAGGTTGACGGCGTAGTGCTCCTGGAGGACGGCGATGTTGACGGTCTCGCCGATCTCCTCGGCGAGCCGCTCGCAGACCGGATGCCCCTGCTGGGTGATGTCGAGCCGGCCCGTGACCGCGCTCGCGAGCCGTACGATGCCGAAGCCGAGCCGGTACTTGCCGCGCTCGCCGGACTGCTCCACCAGGCCGCGCGCCTCCAGGGCGCCCAGCAGGCGGAACGCGGTCGACTTGTGGACGTCGATCTCGGCGGCCACCTCACTGACGCCGGCCTCGCCGCGCTGGGCGAGGATCTCCAGCACGCTGACGGCACGGTCGACGGACTGCACCCCGCCGGCCGCGGGAGCGGCTGTCTCGCTCTCTGCCGTGTAGTTGCTCATGACGCAACTATAAGCACGTGCGGGGTCTAAGATCAGGGGAATGCGGGGGGAAGGCCACCGGCTGACGCGGCGAGAGACTATACGACGGCTCCGGCGGTATCCCACCCGGAAGGGAAGGCTCCGCCGGGGCCGTCGGCGGCCGGCCGGGTCACGCGGCTCAGGGCTGACCGAAGTGCCCCAGCCGGCCAGAGATCTCCTCGGCCGCGGCCCGCACCGCGGCGGCGGCCTCCCGCAGCCGCCGCTCGGTGAACCGGAACGACGGTCCCGAGGCGCTGAGCGCGGCCACCACCTGGCCGCCCAGGGTGAGGACGGGTGCGGCGACCGCGTTCAGCCCCGTCTCCAGCTCCTCCACGCTGTACGCGAAGCCGTCCGCGCGGATCTGCGTCAGCTGGGTGCGAGCGTGCCGGGATCGGTGACCGTGTGCTGGGTGTAGCGCTCCAGGTGTACCGCTGTCTGTCGTCGAGTGCGGGTTCGGGCAGGTGTGCCAGCAGCACCTTGCCGCTGGAGGTGGCGTGCAGCGGGGTGCGCCGCCCGAGCCAGTTGTGCGTGGTGATGGCGGAGGGGCCGATCACCTGGTCGATGTTGATGACGGTGTCGCGGTCCAGGACGGCCAGGTTGACGGTCTCCGCGATCTCAGCCGCCAACTCCTCGCACACCGGGCGGCTCTGCCGGGACAGGTTCAGCCGGACGCGGACGGCACCGGCGAGGCGGATCAGCCCGAGTCCGAGCCGGTACTTCCCGCGCTCCTCCGTCTGCGTGATCAGCCCGCGCAGCTCCAGTGCGGTGGCGAGCCGTGACGCCGTCGACTTGTGCTGGTGCGCACTCCCAGGTGCCGGTGATGGGTCTCCTCATGCGGGACTGTCTCGCTGTCCAGAACGCATAGCGCAATACGCAACATGATGGCGGGACTGAGGTGCCGTCAAGGGCGGGGCGGAGGGGGCTGGAAGTTACAAGAGCTTCAGCGACTTGTCTTGACGCCGACACAGGATCGATGTTCCGTTTCAAGAGACGCGTTTCGCTCAGCGCAACAAATCCCCGATCCCCCGGGAGGTCAGATGTCCATCCGTGCCATCGAAGAGGCGCCGATGAGCAGGTTCCACCGAAAACTCACCTGGGCGTGTGCGGGCGGCCCCTTCCTGGACGGATATCTGCTCAGCATCATCGGCGTCGCCCTCGTCGGCATGAGCGGCGAGCTGAACCTGTCCACGGGGGACGAGAGCCTCATCGGCGCCGCCGCCCTGGTCGGCATCTTCGTCGGAGGGCTGGTCTTCGGTGCCCTCACCGACAAGCTCGGGCGCGAGGTGATGTACACCATCGACCTGGCCGTCCTGGTCGTCGTCTCGGCGCTGTCGGTGTTCGCCGGGGAGACCTGGCAGCTCGTCCTGCTGCGCTTCGTGCTCGGCGTGGCCATCGGAGCCGACTATCCGATCGCGACGTCCCTCCTGGCCGAGTGGGTGCCGGGCCGGCACCGGGGCCGGCTGCTCGGCGTCCTCATCCTCGCCTGGTACGTCGGAGCGGCGGCCGCCTATGTCGTCGGCTACGTCATGGCCGAGATCGGCGGACCCGGAACCTGGCGGTGGATGCTCGCGTCGGGCGCCGTGCTGAGCGCCGTGATCCTGCTGATGCGCATCGGCACGCCCGAGTCCCCGCTGTGGCTGGTGAACAAGGGGCGTCCCGCCGACGCGCAGAAGGCCATCGAGAAGGCCCTCGGCCGCACTGTCCCGCTGGGGGACATGGTCGCCGCCGCGGAGGCCGAGCGGTCCGTGGAGCAGAACCGGTTCCGGGACCTCTTCCAGGGCGTGTACCTGCGGCGGACCCTGTTCTGCGGCCTGTTCTACATGTGTCAGATCACCCCGATGTTCGCCCTGTACACCTTCGGTCCCACCATCCTGGGCTCCTTCGGCCTCGGCGAGGGCAACGCCGGCAATCTGGGCTCGGCCCTCATCAGCATCGTGTTCGTGCTGGGCTGTATCCCCGCGCTGCGGCTGGTGGACCGGGTGGGGCGGCGTCCGGTCATCGTGTGGTCGTTCGCGCTGATGGTGATCCCGCTCGCGGTGCTGGGCGGCGGTTCCGCGCTGCCCGTCGCGGTGGTCGTCGCCTGCTTCTGCGCCTACGCCCTCTTCTCGGGCGGTCCGACGGTGCTCGAGTGGACGTATCCCAACGAGCTGTTCCCCACCGGCATCAGGGCCACCGCGGGCGGCGTGGCCACCTCGATCAGTCGTGTCGGGGCCGCCGCGGGCACCTATCTGCTGCCCATCTCCCTCGACAGGCTGGGCACCGGCGCGACCATGCTGATCGGCGCCGGCATCACCCTGGTGGGTCTGCTGGTGTCCGTCGTGTGGGCCGAGGAGACGCGGGGACGCACACTCGCCGAGACGAGCGCCCTGCCCGGCAGTTCCCCGCGGTCCTCGGGGGCCGCCGGGCGGCACCGTGACAGCGTCCGGGCGGGTGACCTCTAGGTCCTGTCGTCAAACTCCCGTCGTCCGCCCGGAGGGCGGGCCGCGCGGCGCCAGGTGCGTGCTCTCGGCGTGCCGGGCCCCGGCCCTCGTACTGGATGTACTTGGGTCGGGGCCCGGTGCGGCGAGAGTGCGTGCATGGCGTCGCG
>NZ_JBFATL010000072.1:0-22456 GCF_040678315.1 Streptomyces sp. NPDC052721
GCCGCTTCGAAGGGCAAGCTGCTGATAGCGGCTGTCGGTAACGATGGCCGAAAGGCAGGGGACACCATCGGTTACCCGGCCGCTTATTCGTACGTCGTTGGCGTAGCGGCCTCCGATAAATCGGGCACAGTGTCCAAGTTTTCCTCGTCTGGCGGTTACGTGGACTTCGCGGCCCCGGGCCAGGACTTTCCTGGTTGGTGTGACGGCGATTTCCGTTCCTACTGCGACGATGTGAACGGTACGAGCTCGGCAGCCGCGATCGCCTCGGGCGCCGCCGCTCTGATCTGGTCCGCCCACCCTGACTGGACGGTGAACCAGGTCACCCGTGCTCTGATCGACACCGCCGGCCGTAGCTGGCCGAAGGACAAACCGAGCAAGTACCTCGGCTATGGTGCCGTTCGCCCGCGCGTGGTTCTGGCGAACTCCCACTACAACCCCGGTCCTGCGGACGTCGATCCACTCGCCAAGGAGAACGGCGGCGATCTGCTGGCCAAGTCCGCAGCGTCCTCCACGTCTTCCTCCTCCTCGTCCCCGTCCGCTCCTTCCTCTTCCGCATCAACCCCGTCACAAGCCCCGGAAAAGGGTTCTACCGGCGGTACTTCGGCGGCAGGATCGAGCGCGGAGTCCTCGAACGACAACACCACCCTCTGGGTCGTGCTCGGCGCTGTGGCAGCCGTCGTAGTGATCGGCGGTGGAGGCGTGGCCGCCGCGCGGGCGCGGCGTGTCAGGTGACGTCATCAGCCGTCTGTAGCCCTGTGCTCTTCGAATAGGGCGTGCAGTACGCGCCCGCCGCCGTACCGCACTGTGCGGTAGTGGGCCGAGACAGTTGGACCAACGAGACAGACAGAGAAAGGGCTGAGATGGCCGAGAACAAGCAGAAGCTCGAAGATGCCGCAGTAATCCACCTGCAGAAGCAGATGCTGGAGAAGTACGACGGCATCCGGAAGCGGGTCCACGGGCTGCAGGGCGTGATCGACGGCCTGGAGGGTCAGTGGCACGGTATCGGTCGTGCCGCCTTCGACTCGAAGCAGTACGAGATCAACCAGTCGCTGCAGGCCATCGGCGGCATCCTCGGTGACGTCATCGAGGCCATGACCGCGACGCGCAACATCAAGGACAGCAAGGAAGACGAGGTCCGCGCGGCCGTCAACAAGATTGACGTGCGGGACGGCGCTCCCACCGTGTCTCCGCTCAGCTCCTACTGACTGAGCGACACCCAGGGCTTCAGCCGGGCACCCCGGCGCATCCACTCGATACACATCAGCGAGACGAGGTAACAGGTATGGCCAACAACGCTGACGGCCTGTCAGTCACTTATGACGGGCTCGACGTCGCGGCGACCAAGATCGGCAACGAGGCGAGCCTGCTCGAGCAGGACCTGCAGGAGCTGCGCCGTCTGGTCGTGAGCAGCCTGCAGTACTGGGAGGGTGATGCCCAGGACACCTTCCACGAGAAGCTGAACCACTGGGACAAGGAAGCGAACGACATCCACCAGGCGCTGACCGGTATCGGCCACGTCGTCGCCCAGTCCGGCGGTACGTACATGGAAGGCGACAAAAAGGCGGCCAGCTACTTCCGCTAGGCCGAGAGTCGCAGAGGCGACGAAGCAACTCCAGGGTGGGCGCGCGCGGGAGGCGCCCACCCTGTTGTTGTGTCGGACCTGGGAAGCCGATCCGTCACCAGCGGCATACCCGGCGGCCCGCAAGGTCGAAGACGGGCAGACGCCGCTGAAAGGGTGCAGGCTGCCGAGGCTGTCCTCCTGGCGCCGTACTCATTCCAACCGGCGTTTCCTCCGCCGGCCATCGGGCTCGATCACGGATTGGGCACCGCAGCCGGCAGGTCGGCTTCCGAAGCGCAGCCTGCCTCCCGGGCCACCTCGCGGGAGACGGAATTAAGGATCACCATACGGTCTTTGTCGACGCTGTCCCCGTGCAGTTGGGCGTTACTGGAATACAGTTCCGCTTTCACATACTTCGTATGGCCGATGTATGCGTCTTTGGATACTGCTCTTGTGGGGCACTGAAAAAATAGGTCAGCGCCGTCGCGGCCCACTTGGGCATACAGCCCCAAGGGGTATCTGACCTTGCTGCCGTTGGCGTCCTTGCCGGATGGCGCAGGATAACTTTGGGATGCCGAAAAGCGAATTTCAAGAAGGGGCTTCCCGCTGTCGTCGCCGGTCTTGTACACCCAGCATGCTGGCCGCTCACGATATTCGTCGTGTAGATGCCTCACTGCGTTCCGTAGGGTGAACGTATGAGGCTGTCCCGTCTCGCCGGCACCGCTGGATTCGTCGAACTGATCAGTGCCGGCCAGGTTTTGCAACGCTTGCCTGGCGGAAGCGTCGAGTGCTCCGTCACAAACCTTGCTCGCACTCGTCCCTGATGGTTTCCCCTGCTCTTGCCCGGAGTTACTGCTGCAACTCCCGACAAGGAGCGCTGCAGCCGTAAGCGAGAGAGCCGTCCCGTATCTACCGTTCCTTGCGATTCGCAGCACTTTACGCCCCTGCTCAGTCCTTGTAGGGAGGCCGACCACGGTAGTCGTTCTCGTGGGAGCCGGTGCCCAGGTAGCTGCTCTTTGTTTCTTCGACCCATTGCTGCTGGTCAGCGACAGCCCTGGCGTTTGGGTGGTCCTTGAAGTACGCATCGTAGGTCGATCCGAGATCGTCGACCCCTCGGCCGTAGAATTGACGGCTCGTCATCTGTGACGGAACCAGAGGATCGGATTCCGCGTCATCCGTCGCCTTGTCGATCTCGTGTCCGAGTAGTGTATTGGCCGCATTGGTGATCGTGTCGGCGGCGACCGGGGCGATGACAACTGCGGCAGCCGTGGAACCAGGGAGCGGAATGGAGGCGACGCCACCTGCGACTACTGCCCCGACCAGCAGTTTCTTCCAGTCGCCCGACCGACCCAGTGCCTTGTTGGCTTCCTCCGAATCCTCGCCGTACGTCGTCGCCGCCTGCTCCACGCGGGAATTGTCCAGAATGCCGCGGGCTTCCGCGCCCACCGACATGATGTCCCGAGCCTGGTTCATATGCGCATCACTGGTTGGCGGATGGGCGTCGAGCATGCTCAACGTATAAACATGCTGGGCTGCTGTCACGGCCTTGTGCGAGTTCTCGTCCTGGCCGAGGACGCTCAGGAAATCGATGGCTCCCTGGTTGCCGAAGTGGGCGCGTCCGGCATATCGAGCAGGGAAGTCGCTCGCGTCCTTGCTGTGGTCCCCGATACCGGACAGCTCGTAGTCGATGTCATCGATGTATGCACCTGCCATCTTGCCCAGGCTGTCGGCCAGCTCGGGCTGATCGTGCAGCATCTTCGGGCCGTCCTCTCCACCGTAAAGGTAGGCGACCTGTTCCATGACACCTGCCGTGGCCGCGGTGCGACGATCGCCCGTGGCGATGTCCTTCGCGGACGCATCGGCGGAGTAGCCGGTCGTGGCCGCCTCCAGTGCGCGGCCGAGTGAGTTGCGGGCCGCGACGTAGTCGTGGTTGCCCTCCATTGTGGCGTCGGACACCCAGACTCGTTCCTTCGTCAGGTACTTCAGGTGCTCGTTGACCTCGGAGTCCTTGCGGACTGTGTCACCGCTGCCGTCGGGCTGGGCGAAGAACTGCGTCGATGCATCCGGATTATGACCGAGCGCTTCCAGGAATCCGGTCATTGGGTCGCGGCCACGATCGTTTTTGTAGCCCCAGTAGTTGAGGTCGCCGTCATTGAAGTTGTTGACCCAGGCGTTGATGCCCTGGCCGTTCACCTTCTTGTCGTACGCGACGAGCTTGTCGCCGTAGTCGTTGAGGAACTGGTCGTCGTAATCACCGAAGCGCATGAGGTTGGTCATGACCGCGTAACCAGTCGGGTTGCCCGCGTCGTCGATTCCGAGCTGGTCGGGACCCAGCCGGATCATCTGCCGCTCCCAGTTCTGCATCTTGTCGCTGTCCGAGAGGGTGGCTTGACCGATGATGATTCCGAGGTTCTTCTGGAGCTGTTTGGCTTGCTTGGCGCGGTCGGGGTCGTAACTTCCCTGGTAAGGATCGGCGATGCCGGCCCAGAAGGTGAGTACCTTCCTCGGGCCGACCTGCGTGGCGAACTCTTCCGCGAACAGAGGGTCGTTCTTGTACTTGGCCAGGGTCGAGTTGAGTGAGGCGAGCTCTGTACTCGTCACGTCATGCGGGTTCTTCGCAAGGATCTTGGCCATCCGGTCGGCGTCCGCGACCGCCTTGGCGGCTTCGTCCCGGCTTTCGTAGTGGGCGCCGGAGAAGCCGTACTTTGCCTGGTCGACGAGGAGTCGCAGCGCCTTGGCCGCAGTACTGTCGCTCTCAGTCGCCTTGTTGAGAATGCGCTGAATCTCGTTGCGTAGGTCCTCGACGTCTTGCTGGCTGACCGCGCTCGTGCTGCCGCTTGGGTCGGAAGCCCAGTCAGGACGAGGATTACCGGCGACGGTGAAGGTCCCGCCGCCGGTGTCGATCACGGTGCAGTACTTGTACGGTGCGCGTTCGAGGGTCTCGTTCAGTTGGTCGCGGTACTTGATGAGTTCGCCGCGGGTGTCCTTGAGAATCTTCGTGATGGAGTCCGCCTGCGTGTGGGCGTCCGCGAACTCCTCCGCGGTCTTGCCGACGAACTCTCGGCTCACCTGTGCGTTGACACCAGCCCAGTGCGCCTTGTCCGCGCGACTCTTCAGGTTGCTCTGGGCGTCTTCCTTCAGCGTCGCCAGGTTCTTGGTCATCTCCTCCCAGTCGGTGATGGCCTCACCGAGCTGCGAGAAGTTCCCGTGGCGCAATGCATCGAGATCCATGGCCGTCAGCTGCCCTTCCGCTCGTCAAAGCCCTGGTCGAGCTGGGAGATGCTGCTGAGAGTGCCGGCGATATACGACTCGTCGGCGGCGTGCTGGTTCGTGGTGTAGCGGAGGTGGTTGGAGATGTGGGCGCAGGCGTCGAGGAGGCTCTGTACCTGGTCCACCCAGCGCTCGGCTACATGATCGAGGGCAGCCCCGATGTCGAACCCCTCAGTCTTCAGTCCTCCGGCCGCCTTGATGGAGGACATACGGGCATGGTCGCTGAACCGGCTGAAGTGCTGGAACAAGTCGTGGGCAGCGGAACCGATCGCGGAAAGGTCCTCTTGGTGCACGGTGAGATCGCCACGCGTACTCTCGCCGCCTCCGTTGTCGGGAGTCACATGGTTGAGCCGCATATGGGCTGACTGGTTCTGTGCTGCCTTTGCTTTCAGCTGTTCCCACTCATCCCACGCCATGCGCGGTTCCTCCCGTCTTTCCGCTCCGGCCGATCAGCGGGAGCGTCGTCAGATCAGCAGTGCCTACGTGCCTCAGTTCTCCACATCCACCAACCCCACCTGAACCATCGGCTTCCCCCGCTTCCGAGACACGAAGATTCCCCGCCCCGCCGGCATCGGCCGCGGTCGGACGCCGCCCAGGAGGTCGCCCTCGGCCGGGTCGCCCGCGAGGACCACGCCCTGGGCGCCGAGTTCCTTGATGCGCTGCATGAAGGACTCGTAGCCGGCGCGGCCGGCGCCAGCGGTGGAGCGGGCGATGATGAAGCGGACGCCGACGTCGCGGGCGAACGGCAGCAGTTCCGTCAGGCCCGCCAGCGGGTTGCCGCTCGACGTGGACACGAGGTCGTAGTCGTCGATGACGACGTACACCGTGGGGCCCCGCCACCAGCTGCGGTTGCGCAGCTGCTCCGGGGTCACGTCGGCGGTCGGGGTGCGGCGCTGCATCAGGTCGGCCAGTGCGTCCATGTGATGCTGCATCTGGTTCGACATGGGGATGTACTCGGCCAGATGCGACTTCGGGGTCACCCCGAGCAGCGAGCGGCGGTTGTCGACGACGAAGAGCTTGCAGGTGTTGCCGTCGTACCGCTCGGTCAGGCGCTTGATCAGCAGCTTCAGCAGGTTCGACTTGCCGGACTCGCTCTCCCCGAACACCAGGAAGAACGGGTCCTGTTCGAAGTCCACGAACACCGGCTCCAGGTTGTCCTCGTCGAGGGCGAAGGAGATGCCGCGGTTCGGGAAACGGTCGCCCGGCGGAAGCTGCGTGGCCGGGAACTCGCGGGGCAGCAGACGAACCTCGGGCGCTCCCGGCTCCTGCCAGTGGCGGGTGACCTCGGCCGCGAGGGCGGTCGTCGCCTCCGCGAGGTCCGTGTCGGACGAGAGGCCGTCGATGCGCGGGACCGCCGCCATGAAGTGCTGCTTCTGCGGGGTCTGACCGCGGCCCGGCACGCCGGTGGGGACGTTCGCCGCGACCTTGCGGTCGATCTCGGAGTCCATGGGGTCGCCCAGCCGCAGCTCGAGGCGGTTCATCAGGTGGTCCTTCAGGTTCGCGCGGACCTCCATCGAGCGCGAGGCGGTGAGGATGAGGTGGATGCCGTAGCCCAGGCCGCGCGCGGCGATATCCAGCACCAACGGCTCCAGCGCCTCGTAGTCGGTGCGGAAGTTGCCCCAGCCGTCGATGACCAGGAAGACGTCACCCCAGGGCTGGTCGGTCACCGAGATGTCCCCACGCGCGCGTCGGGCGCGGAACTCAGCGATGGAGGAGATGCCCGCCGAGCGGAAGTACTCCTCGCGCCGGGTCATGACGCCGTACACCTCGGCCGCCGTGCGCCGGACCTTCTCCGGGTCCAGACGTGACGCGACACCACCCACATGCGGCAGACCGGCTACCGAGGCCATACCGCCACCACCGAAGTCCAGGCCGTAGAACTGCACTTCCCACGGGGTGTGGGTCAGCGCGAAGGACGCGATGATCGAGCGCAGCAGCGTCGACTTGCCGGACTGGGGGCCGCCGATGATCTGCATGTGGCCGGCCGCGCCGCCGAAGTCCAGCCACAGCGGGTCGCGCCGCTGCTCGTACGGCTTGTCGATCAGGCCGGTCGGGATGACGAGCCTGCCCGCGCCCTCGTAACCCGGCTGGGTCATACCGCGGCCGGGCACCGGGGCGAGCCCCGGCAGCAGCGCGTCGAGCGAGGGCGGGCTGTCCAGCGGGGGCAGCCACACCTGGTGGGCGGCCGGGCCCTGGGCCTCCAGACGCCGCACGATCACGTCGAGGACGGTGTCGGCGAGCGCGTCGTCCTGCCGCTTGTCGGTCTCCTCCTGCCGCTGCTGCGGGACCGGCACGTACTGCACGGGGATCTCGGCCGCCGTGAAGAGGACCGGCTTGCGGTCGACGGGCAGCGGGCCGCCGAGCGCCGCGGCCTGCTGAGAGCTGGTGCGGTACACCCCGGAGACGTACGCGGCCTTGAAGCGCACCATCTCGTCCGTGCCGTACTTCAGGAAGCCGGAGCCGGGGACGTTCGGGAGTTCGTAGGCGTCCGGGACGCCGAGTGCGGCGCGGGACTCGGCCGCCGAGAACGTCCGCAGACCGATTCGGTACGACAGATACGTCTCCAGGCCCCTCAGACGGCCTTCCTCCAGGCGCTGCGAGGCCAGCAGCAGGTGCACGCCCAGCGAACGGCCGATACGGCCGATCTGCACGAACATCTCGATGAAGTCGGGCTTGGCGGTCAACAGCTCGCTGAACTCGTCGATCACCAGGACGAGGGACGGGATCGGCTGCAGCGGGGCACCCGCCGCACGCGCCTTCTCGTAGTCGTGGATGTTGGCGTAGTTGCCCGCGTCACGGAGCATCTCCTGACGGCGGTTCAGCTCACCCCGGATGGAGTCACCCATGCGGTCGACGAGGGTGAGGTCGTCCGCGAGGTTGGTGATCACGGCCGCCACGTGCGGCAGCTGGGCCATGCCCGCGAACGTGGCACCGCCCTTGAAGTCGGCGAGGACGAAGTTGAGCGTTTCGGATGAGTGGGTCACGGCGAGGCCGAGGACCAGGGTGCGCAGCAGCTCGGACTTGCCGGAACCGGTCGCACCGACGCACAGGCCGTGCGGGCCCATGCCTTCCTGCGCCGCTTCCTTGAGGTCGAGCATCACGGGCCGACCGTCCTCGCCGACACCGATCGGCACGCGCAGCCGCTCCGACTGCGAGCGGGGCCGCCAGGTCCGCTTCGGGTCGACCGAGGCGGCGTCGCCCAGGTTCAGCAGGTCGGTGAACTCCAGGTTGGCGAGCAGCGGTTCGTCGTCGTCGCCGCCCGATGCCATGCGCAGCGGCGCCAGCTGACGCGCCAACGCCTCCGCGGCCTCGTACGAAAGGACGTCCGGGGTCCCCTCGTAGACCATGCCGTGGGCGGACTCCAGGCGCAGTTCCCTGGGCTGCACGACGACCGACAGGTCGCCGCGCCCGATGGTGAGGTCGCCCGGTACGACCTCCAGGACCGTCACGCCCTGCAGGCCCTCCGGGCTGGCCAGCAAGGAGGTGGGCGGGAGGGAGATGCCGTCGAGCACCACCACCAGATGCGGCTGCTCGGGAACGGGCGGCCCGGAGGGATGGAAACGCGGGCGGCCCTCCAGACGGGAGGCGAGCCGGTCCTCCAGCTCCACCGGGTCGGTGCTGATCAGGCGCATGCTGCCGGCACCGTCGGTGACGCCCGGTGCCTGCACGTGCGGAAGCCACTTGGCCCACTCCCATTCGGGCGCCGACTCACGCGCGGTGACGACGGCGATGACGAGGTCCTCGGGGGAGTGCAGCGAGGCGAGGGAGGCCGTGACGGCTCGGGCGGTGCCGCGCACGGTGCCCGGCTCGCCGCTGATCGTCACGTGGTAGAAGGCGCGCAGCGACACTGCCATCGGCAGGTCGTCGAGGGTGCTGTGCGTCGCCAGGAAGCGCTGCATGGCGCCGGCGGTCAGCGGCTCCAGCTCGTCGACCGGGGCGGTCTGGGGCGGGATCAGGGGCGTGGCCAGGCCCTGCGGACCGAGGCCCACGCGCACCTGTCCGAAGTCCTCGTCGGCGGTGCGCCGTTCCCACACCCGGCTGCCCTCGGCGACCAGCGCCCACAGTTGCTCCGGCGAAGGGTGCAGGTAGTACTGGGTGTCGCGCTGGGCCTTCGCGGTCTCCATGGCGGCGCGGCGGGTCTGCGACAGATAACGGAGGTAGTCACGGCGCAGGTCGGCCATCTGCCCCTGATTGCCGCGGCGGTAGCGGACGAGCATGGAGATGCCCATGGCGATCGTCGAGGCAACCATCACCAGGCCCATGATCTTCATGAAGGGCTGGGCCTGCGGGTTGAAGAAGAACACCACGGATCCGCCCATGCCCAGCATGGGCAGGAGCTGCATCAGTGCGCCTTCCTGCTGACCGCGCGGCAGTTCCGGCGGAGCCTGCAGCACGACCTCGTCCGTGGGCACTTCCTTCGGCAGTGCCCGCGGTGGGCGCTTGACGACGATGTGGCTCACTACGCACCAATTCCCTTGCCGGACCGAGATGTTTCATCCGCCGCCCCGTGTCAGGCGGACGTCGATCGCGAACCGCGATCCTACTGACAACCACTGACAACGGCGGGCGGTAGGGTGCCGGTGAAGCGCGTGAGCAGTTGCGAATCGTTCCGGGAAAACCGGGGCAATACGCACCTGTCAAAGCAGGCGTCTCCCGCGGATCCCGGCCAGAACCGCTCGGTCGGCCGGTGGAACGGGAAGGCGCCGCACAACCTACACAGCATCTTTACGGGCGGAGGGTGCGCGGTGGCACCGTAGGCCGCCCCACCACCGACGAGGGGGAACAGCAGGTGAGCATGACGGCCTCCGCGCCGGCCGGCGCGACCGGTGGACCGGGCACCGGAGCCCCTTCCGGGGCGGGTATGGGCTTCGGCTTCTGCCGCGTCACCATCGTGGCGCCCGACAGCCGCATCGACGTCGCGCTGCCCGACGACGTACCGGTCGCCGACCTCTACCCGGAGATCCTGCGCCTGTCCCAGCAGAGCCCCGCCGAGGGCGCTCCGGTCGGCTACCACCTCGTACGCCGTGACGGCACCGTCCTCGACGGCGCCCGGTCCTTCACGGCCCAGCGCATCCTCGACGGCGAGCTGCTCACCTTGCGCCCGTTCGCCGAGTCGCTGCCCCCGGCCGTCCTCGACGACGTCTCCGAGGCGGTGGCCGCCGCCGTCACCCGGGACCGCACCCTGTGGAGCGGCGACCTCACCCGCGCCGCCGGTCTCGTCGCGGGCGGCATCCTGCCCGCGCTGCTCGCGTTCGTGGCGTGGAGCTCGCAGATCCGGCACGACATGCACAGCCTGCAGGGCATCATCGCGGGCGTCTGCGGCATCCTGCTCGTCACGATCGCGTGCGTACGCGCGCGTGTGTACGACGACCGGGGCTCCGCCGTCGCGCTGGGACTCGGCGCCCTGCCCAACGTCGCCGTGGCCGGCTCGGGCCTGCTGTCGCTCTCCGCCGGCGAGGGCATCGGGCGACTGCAGTTCCTGCTCGCCTGCACGACCGTCCTGGTCGCCTCCCTGGTGCTCACCCTGGTGTCACCGGGCGGCGACGGCCCCTTCGTGGCGTTCGCCTTCGCCTCCGCCATCGGTCTGATCACGACCTTCATCGCGATCCTCACCGAGCTGAAGCCCATCGAGACGGCCGCCGTCTGCGCCCCGCTCTCCGTCGTGGCGCTGGCCTTCCTCCCCGGCCTCTCCATGCGTTTCGCACGCCTGCCCATCGGCTTCGAACCGCCCAACCCCTCCCGCGGCGGCTACGACACCGGCGAGCCCGCGCCCCAGGAGCCCGTGGACGCCGAGCGCGTGGCCGCACGGGCCCGGCGCGGCCACGAACTCCTCGTCGGCCTCGTCGGCGGCTGCGCTCTCCTCGCGGTGGGCGCGTCGATCGTGCTCGGCTTCTCCAGCAACATCTGGGCCCAGCTGCTGGCTCTCGCGACGGGCGTGGCGATGCTCATGCGGGCGCACCTGTTCCGTTACACCGCGCAGGTCGGCGCCACGCTGGCGGCGGGCCTCGCCGCCATCGTCTTCCTCGGTCTGGGGCTGGCCCTGAACCCGCCGCGGGACTACCTGATCGATGCTCTCCGGGGCGACACCGCGGCCCTCGACATCCGGAGCGTCTGGCTCGCCGCCGCCGTCGCCGCGGCCACCGCCCTGGTCACCGCGATCGCGCTGATCACCCCACGGCGCGGTGTCACCCCCTTCTGGGGGCGCTTCCTGGAGATCGCCGAGAGCTTCGTCCTGCTCACGCTGATCCCGCTGGCACTGGCCGTCTTCGACGTGTACGCGCAGGCGCGGGCCATGACCAGTTAAGAGCCGGACGGCGCAAGCGGGCCGTCACCGGCGAGGAGCCGGACGGCAAAAAGGGCGGCACGCGCGTGCCGCCCTTTCTCATGCGTGGCTCACACGTCCAACCCCCCGTTATGAGCCATAGGCTTCAGATCGAACTCCCCGTCCCGAGCCCCCAGCACGAAGGCCCGCCACTCCGCCTCGGTGTAGCGCAGCACCGTGTCCGGGTCGAGCGAGGACCGCATCGCCACCGCCCCGCCGGGCAGGTAGGCGATCTCGACCCGCTCCTCGTGTTCCTCCGTGCCCGGCGCGCAGTGCCACTCGACGCCGGAGATGTCGAGGGCGTACAGCTCGTCCCGCTCCCGCTCCTTGCGCGCCTTGATCTCCGCTTCCGTTTCCGCCATCGTGCAGCGACCCCTTCCCGAGGTAGGTACGGTCCCGGCGCTCACCCTAGTGGCCGGGGCCGCCCCGCCAGGACGGTTCGCCGACCGGGCGTAAGGTGCCCGCCACGGCCTGGTACCCTGAGTGACGGCCGTTTGTGTACGCACCCCCGGAACCGCCCCGTGCTCGTTCTGGAGGCCGCGCCCAGCGGATCCCCGCCTCCCGAGTAACGGAAGCTCCCCCGAGACGTAGACCGGGGGCACTCGGTGGCACTCAACAGACTATGAGGAGTACGCGTGTCGCTCGACGCCGCTACGAAGAAGCAGATCATCGCCGAGTTCGGTACCAAGGAGGGTGACACCGGCTCCCCCGAGGTCCAGGTCGCTCTGCTCTCCCGTCGGATCTCCGACCTGACGGAGCACCTCAAGACCCACAAGCACGACCACCACTCCCGCCGTGGCCTGCTGATCCTCGTCGGTCAGCGCCGCCGCCTTCTCCAGTACCTGGCGAAGAAGGACATCCAGCGCTTCCGTGCGCTGGTCGACCGCCTCGGCATCCGCCGCGGTGCGGCGGGCGCCCGGTAAGACGCCGTGAGGGGAGCGGTTCCCGAAAGTACTCGGGGGCCGCTCCCTTTGCCGTATGCGGGGTACCTGTCACGCACACGGAACCCTCCGCCTAGGTGCGGAGACGTGCGGAGACGTGCGGAGTGTCACTCACGCTTTGTAGTGTGGTAGCACAACGCAATACGCACGACACGGAACGACGTACGACACAGCACCACGACGTACGGAACAGAACGAGGAGGAGCGCACCTAGCCGCCGCCGGTCCTCGGTAGTGGCCCCCGGGGGGAAGCGAGCCCCGGGTGCTTCGATCGAAGACCGGCCCGCACCGCACGGAGCGCTTCTCCGCCACCGTCCCCCTGCCACACGGGCAGCCAAGGGACGAAAGACGATACGTAACGGAGAAAACGCTAGTGGAGAACGAGACCCACTACGCCGAGGCCGTCATCGACAACGGTCCCTTCGGCACCCGCACCATCCGCTTCGAGACGGGCCGCCTGGCCAAGCAGGCCGCCGGGTCCGCCGTGGCGTACCTGGACGACGACACCATGGTGCTGTCGGCCACCACCGCCTCCAAGAACCCCAAGGACCAGCTCGACTTCTTCCCGCTGACGGTGGACGTCGAGGAGCGGATGTACGCCGCCGGCAAGATCCCCGGCAGCTTCTTCCGCCGTGAGGGCCGGCCGTCCGAGGACGCCATCCTCACCTGCCGCCTCATCGACCGTCCGCTGCGCCCGTCCTTCAAGAAGGGCCTGCGCAACGAGATCCAGGTCGTCGCCACGATCATGGCCCTCAACCCCGACCACCTGTACGACGTCGTGGCGATCAACGCCGCGTCCGCGTCCACGCAGCTGGCCGGTCTGCCCTTCTCCGGCCCGATCGGCGGCGTCCGCGTCGCGCTGATCCGCGGCCAGTGGGTCGCGTTCCCGACGCACACCGAGCTCGAGGACGCCGTCTTCGACATGGTCGTCGCCGGTCGCGTCCTGGAGGACGGCGACGTCGCGATCATGATGGTCGAGGCCGAGGCCACCGAGAAGACCATCAAGCTGGTCGAGGGCGGCGCCGAGGCGCCGACCGAGGAGGTCGTCGCCGCCGGTCTGGAGGCCGCCAAGCCCTTCATCAAGGTCCTGTGCCGGGCGCAGGCCGACCTCGCCGCGAAGGCCGCCAAGCCGACCGCCGAGTTCCCGATCTTCCTGGACTACCAGGACGACGTGTTCGAGGCCCTGACCGCGGCCGTCCGCCCCGAGCTGGCCCAGGCGCTCACCATCGCCGGCAAGCAGGAGCGCGAGGCCGAGCTGGACCGCGTCAAGGGTCTGGCCGCCGAGAAGCTCCTGCCGGAGTTCGAGGGCCGTGAGAAGGAGATCTCCGCCGCGTACCGCTCGCTCACCAAGCAGCTGGTCCGCGAGCGTGTGATCAAGGAGAAGAAGCGCATCGACGGCCGCGGTGTCACCGACATCCGCACCCTGGCCGCCGAGGTCGAGGCCATCCCGCGGGTGCACGGTTCCGCGGTGTTCGAGCGTGGCGAGACCCAGATCCTGGGCGTCACCACCCTCAACATGCTCCGCATGGAGCAGCAGCTGGACACCCTCTCCCCGGTGACCCGCAAGCGCTACATGCACAACTACAACTTCCCGCCGTACTCCACCGGTGAGACCGGCCGCGTCGGCTCCCCGAAGCGCCGCGAGATCGGCCACGGCGCCCTCGCCGAGCGCGCCCTCGTGCCGGTGCTGCCCACGCGCGAGGAGTTCCCCTACGCGATCCGCCAGGTCTCCGAGGCGCTGAGCTCCAACGGCTCGACGTCCATGGGCTCGGTCTGCGCCTCCACCATGTCGCTGCTGAACGCCGGTGTGCCGCTGAAGGCCCCGGTCGCCGGTATCGCCATGGGCCTGATCTCCCAGGAGATCGACGGCGAGACGCACTACGTCACCCTCACCGACATCCTCGGTGCGGAGGACGCCTTCGGTGACATGGACTTCAAGGTCGCCGGTACCAAGGAGTTCGTGACCGCCCTCCAGCTCGACACCAAGCTGGACGGCATCCCGGCCTCCGTCCTGGCCGCGGCCCTCAAGCAGGCCCGCGACGCGCGTCTCCACATCCTCGACGTGATGATGGAGGCCATCGACCGGCCCGACGAGATGAGCCCGCACGCTCCGCGGATCATCACCGTCAAGATCCCGGTCGACAAGATCGGTGAGGTCATCGGCCCCAAGGGCAAGATGATCAACCAGATCCAGGAGGACACCGGCGCCGAGATCACCATCGAGGACGACGGCACGATCTACATCGGCGCCGCCGACGGACCCTCCGCCGAGGCCGCCCGCGCCACGATCAACGGCATCGCCAACCCGACGATGCCCGAGGTCGGCGAGCGGTACCTGGGTACGGTCGTCAAGACGACCACCTTCGGTGCGTTCGTCTCCCTGCTGCCCGGCAAGGACGGTCTGCTGCACATCTCGCAGATCCGCAAGCTCGCCGGCGGCAAGCGCGTGGAGAACGTCGAGGACGTCCTCGGCGTGGGCCAGAAGGTCCAGGTCGAGATCGCCGAGATCGACTCCCGCGGCAAGCTCTCCCTCGTTCCGGTGATCGAGGGCGAGGAAGGCGACGAGACCGCGAAGGACGACGCCGAGCAGTGACGTCCCGTAGCTCCAAGGTGACGGCCCGCCCCTCCTCGGAGGCGCGGGCCGTCGCCCGTACCCAAACCCTCATCAAGGGCACAGGCGGCATCGGTACGGTCCGCAAGTCCACCCTCCCGGGCGGCCTGCGCATCGTCACCGAGACCCTGCCCTCGGTCCGCTCCGCCACCTTCGGCATCTGGGCGCACGTCGGCTCCCGCGACGAGACCCCGTCCCTGAACGGCGCCACGCACTACCTGGAGCATCTGCTCTTCAAGGGCACGACCCGCCGCAGCGCGCTCGACATCTCCTCCGCGCTCGACGCGGTCGGCGGCGAGATGAACGCGTTCACGGCCAAGGAGTACACGTGCTACTACGCGCGCGTGCTCGACACCGACCTGCCCCTCGCCATCGACGTCGTCTGCGACATGCTGACCGGCTCGCTGATCCTCGAGGAGGACGTCAACGTGGAACGCGGCGCGATCCTCGAAGAGATCGCCATGACCGAGGACGACCCGGGCGACTGCGTGCACGACCTGTTCGCGCACACCATGTTCGGCGACAACGCCCTCGGCCGCCCGGTCCTCGGCACGGTCGACACGGTCAACGCCCTCACCGCCGACCGCATCCGCCGCTTCTACCGCAAGCACTACGACCCGACCCACCTCGTGGTCGCATGCGCCGGCAACATCGACCACGGCAAGGTCGTACGACAGGTCCGCGCGGCCTTCGAGAAGGCGGGCGCCCTGCGTGACCCGGACGCGCAGCCCATCGCCCCGCGCGAGGGCAGCCGTACGATCCGCACGTCCGGCAAGGTCGAACTGCTCGCCCGCAAGACCGAGCAGGCCCATGTCGTCCTCGGCATGCCCGGCATCGCCCGCGCCGACGACCGTCGCTGGGCCATGGGCGTGCTCAACACCGCCCTCGGCGGCGGCATGTCCTCCCGGCTCTTCCAGGAGGTCCGGGAGAAGCGCGGCCTCGCCTACAGCGTGTACTCGTACACCTCCGCCTTCGCGGACTGCGGCCTGTTCGGCGTCTACGCCGGCTGCCGGCCCAGCCAGGTGCACGACGTCCTGCGGATCTGCCGTGACGAACTCGACCACGTCGCGCAGAACGGCCTCTCCGACGACGAGATCGCCCGCGCCATCGGCCAGCTGCGGGGCTCCACGGTCCTGGGCCTGGAGGACACCGGCGCGCTGATGAACCGTATCGGCAAGAGCGAGCTGTGCTGGGGCGAGCAGATGTCCGTGGACGACATGCTCGCGAAGATGGCGGCGGTCACCCCGGACGAGGTCCGCGCGGTCGCCCGCGACATCCTGGGACAGCGCCCGTCGCTGTCGGTCATCGGTCCCCTCAAGGACAAGCAGGCCTCCCGGCTGCATGACGCGGTGGCCTGAAACACCACCGGTTAGGAAACAGGAACATGAGCAAGCTGCGCGTGGCGGTCCTCGGTGCCAAGGGCCGGATCGGGTCGGAGGCGGTCAAGGCGGTCGAGGCCGCCGAGGACATGGAGCTGGTTGCCGCACTCGGCCGCGGCGACAAGCTGGAGACGCTGGCGGAGACCGGCGCCCAGGTCGCCGTCGAGCTGACCACCCCCGCCTCGGTCATGGGCAACCTGGACTTCTGCGTGCGCCACGGCATCCACGCCGTCGTCGGTACGACGGGCTGGACCGAGGACCGCCTCGCGCAGCTGAGGGGCTGGCTCGCCCAGTCCCCGGAGACCGGCGTGCTCATCGCACCGAACTTCTCCATCGGGGCCGTGCTGACGATGAAGTTCGCGCAGATCGCCGCGCCGTACTTCGAGTCGGTGGAGGTGGTCGAACTGCACCACCCGAACAAGGTGGACGCGCCGAGCGGTACGGCCACACGCACGGCCCAGCTCATCGCCGAGGCCCGCCGGGCGGCCGGGACGGCACCGGCGCCGGACGCCACCGTCACGGCCCTGGACGGCGCGCGGGGCGCCAGCGTCGACGGCGTCCCCGTGCACGCGGTCCGCCTGCGCGGCCTGCTGGCCCACCAGGAGGTGCTGCTCGGCGGCGAGGGCGAGACCCTCACCATCCGCCACGACTCCCTGCACCACAGCAGCTTCATGCCGGGCATCCTGCTCGGCGCGCGCCGCGTGGTGACCACTCCGGGCCTCACCTTCGGCCTGGAACACTTCCTGGACCTGAGCTGAGACGACCGAGCCGAGACAGACGCCTCCGATGCGCGCGAAGATCACCTACCTCGTCACGGCCGCCGTCCTGGTCTTCTATTTCGTCCTGGTCGGCAGCCGCGGCGTGATGCTCATCCAGTCCGGCACGGTCGTCACCGTCACCTTCGGCGTGGCGGTGCTGGTCCTGCCGCTCATCGGCCTGTGGTTCCTGTGGAAGAACACCCAGTTCGTCCGCAAGGCCAACCAGCTCGCCGCCGAACTCGACGCCGAGGGCGGCCTGCCGGTCGACGAGCTGAAGCGCCTGCCCAGCGGCCGGATCGACCGCGACTCGGCCGACGAGGTGTTCGCCAAGCGCAAGGCCGAGACGGAGGCGTCCCCGGACGACTGGCGCTGCTGGTTCCGCCTGGCCGTGGCCTACCACGACGCCCGCGACACCCCCCGCGCCCGCAAGGCGATGCAAAGGGCCATCGCCTTGCACGACGGAAAGCCAGTCCAGGTCTGACGGCGAGCACCCCCGCCGGGCGGTCGGGCCGTCACAGGGGGTATCCCTCCGGGGAGGCATCCGCCGACGCGGGTCAGCGACCCCCGGCCCGCACCGGCACACCGCGCTGTTCGCTCAGCGGCCCCCGTACTCCGCCGCCCACGCCTCCACCGCGTCCGCCGCCCGGTCGAAAGCCATCGGCCGGCCGAGGAAGTCCAGGCCGTGCGTGGTGAGCAGCGGCGGGGTGTCCTCCGGACGCCGGTCCTTACGGACGAGCGCCAGCGCCTGCCCCTGCACCGTGCGCGGCAGACCGAGCCAGCGCACCGGCTGCTGCACCGTCCGCACCGAGACCACCCGCGGCCACGGCACCGTCCGCGTCGCCAGGAAGCCGGTGCGGCGCAGCCCGCGCCTGCTCACCCACACCCCCATGCGCAGCAGCCGCAGCGCGCCGACGACGATCGCCAGGCCCACGCCGAGGACCACCCCGGCGTCGGTCAGCGAGCCGGTGAGCGCGGTGAGCACGGCGGCGAACAGCACGAACGAGGCGAGCAGCAGCACCAGCGCGGCCACGCCCACTCGCCAGGGACCGGGCCGGTACGGGCGCCGCCAGCGGTCCGGGTCGTCGTACGGCAGCGCACTCTCGGCCGTCGTCTCGAAGGTGCGGTCGGCCGTCAGGAAGGGCAGGGGCACGGCTGGTCCTCACTCGGTCCTCACGGGGGCTGTGCCGGTGAGGCTATCCGGCCCCGTTCCCGCTCACCAGCCTTGGGCGTCCGGAAGGGGCAGTGCCCGCGCTCAGTGCCCCTGGGACGCCTGGGACTGCTGAGCCGGCGTACCGGACGGGGTGGAGAGCGCCGGCATGCCCAGGACCAGGGCACCTATGAGCCCGGCGACGATGGTGAGGCCCAGCAGCCAGCGCCCGGCAAGCTCGCCGAACGAGGCCCGCCGGCGGGGCGGGGGAGTGACATTGCTGCGGAACCTGTCCGCCTCGGCCAGGAAGGCGAAGGGCAGGGGCTCGCGCCGGAACATGGTGGGTGCCGCTCCTCTCGGGGATTGGTGATCGAATGTGCAGACCTCACCGATACAGACGATCGAGTGACACAAAAGGTGCCCATGTCCGAAAAATCGCGGGTGCGTTTTTTGAGGCGAGGTGGTGCCAGGCCCCGCCGGGTGCCCCCGTAAGGTGGTCGCCAACCAACGAAGTGATGGGAAGGACCCCAACCCCCGTGACCACCCCCGAGTCGCTCACGTTCCGCAGTGACGTCACCGTCGAGCTGGTGAAGTCCAGCGCTTCGGACGCCGACGTGCTCTTCGCCGCCCGCGTCTCCACCGCCGGCGAGCAGTCCCTGGACGAACTGAAGAAGGACCCCGAGCGCTCCAAGGGCCTGATCAACTACCTGATGCGCGACCGGCACGGCAGCCCGTTCGAGCACAACTCGATGACCTTCTTCATCAGCGCCCCGATCTTCGTCTTCCGCGAGTTCATGCGGCACCGGGTCGGCTGGTCGTACAACGAGGAGTCCGGCCGGTACCGCGAGCTCCAGCCGGTCTTCTACGTCCCCGACGCGTCCCGCAAGCTGGTCCAGGAGGGCCGCCCCGGCAAGTACGTCTTCGTCGAGGGCACCCCGGCCCAGCACGAGGCCGTGACCAGCACCCTGCGGGAGTCGTACGAGCAGGCGTACACGGCCTACCAGAAGCTGCTCGCCGAGGGCGTGGCACGCGAGGTGGCCCGCGCGACCCTCCCCGTCGGCCTCTACTCCTCGATGTACGCCACCTGCAACGCGCGCTCCCTGATGCACTTCCTCGGCCTGCGCACCCAGCACGAGCTGGCCAAGGTGCCGTCCTTCCCGCAGCGGGAGATCGAGATGGTCGGCGAGAAGATGGAAGCGGAGTGGGCGAAGCTCATGCCGCTGACGCACGCCGCCTTCAACGCGAACGGGCGTGTGGCCCCGTAACGAAGCCTTGTTCCCCTGTCGGGAACGGATGTACGGGTCAGCCTGGCGAGGTGTCCGTATTGCGGCATTTAGAGAAGTTCATCTAGCCTGATCAAACGGACCCGGCACTGCTTGAACCCCCGAGCAGGCAGTGCCGGGCTCCATCTTTGTCCGGACTTTCCCGGCACCCCGAAGGCACACCCCGCATCGAGCACCGAGTAGCGTGTTACCCATGGCTCCGACCTCGACTCCGCAGACCCCCTTCGGGCGGGTCCTCACCGCCATGGTCACGCCCTTCACGGCGGACGGCGCACTCGACCTCGACGGCGCGCAGCGGCTCGCCGCCCACCTGGTGGACGCAGGCAACGACGGCCTGATCATCAACGGCACCACCGGCGAGTCCCCCACCACCAGTGACGCGGAGAAATCGGACCTCGTACGGGCCGTCCTGGAAGCCGTCGGCGACCGCGCCCACGTCGTCGCCGGAGTCGGCACCAACGACACCCACCACAGCATCGAGCTGGCCCGCGAGGCCGAGCGGATCGGCGCCCACGGCCTCCTGGTCGTCACGCCGTACTACAACAAGCCCCCGCAGGAGGGCCTGTACCGGCACTTCACGGCCGTCGCCGACGCCACCGGCCTGCCGGTCATGCTCTACGACATCCCCGGCCGCAGCGGCGTCCCGATCAACACCGAGACCCTCGTCCGGCTCGCCGAGCACCCCCGGATCGTCGCCAACAAGGACGCCAAGGGCGACCTCGGCCGCGCCAGCTGGGCCATCGCCCAGTCCGGCCTCGCCTGGTACTCCGGCGACGACATGCTCAACCTCCCGCTGCTCTCCGTGGGCGCGGTCGGCTTCGTCTCCGTCGTCGGCCACCTGGTCACGCCCGACCTGCGCGCCCTGGTGGACGCGTACACCTCCGGTGACGTCGTCAAGGCCACGGAGATCCACCAGAAGCTGCTCCCGGTCTACACCGGCATGTTCCGCACCCAGGGCGTCATGACCACCAAGGCCGCCCTGGCCCTCCAGGGCCTGCCCGCCGGACCGCTGCGCTCTCCCATGGTCGAGTGTTCGCCCGAGGAGATCGCCCAGCTCAAGATCGATCTTGCCGCCGGCGGGGTACAGCTCTGACAACAGACTTGGCACCACAGGGGCTTCACAACTGAAGAACAACAGAAGACGCAGGCCACCGGTGCCTGCACTCCACAACGACAACTGCTTCCGCACGAACGTCATGCGCGCCACGTGCCGTACCGGTACGTGGCGCGCGTGGTGAGGAGAGTCTTTTGAGTCATCCGCATCCTGAACTCGGCCCGCCGCCGCCGCTCCCGCAGGGCGGCCTGCGGGTCACCCCGCTCGGCGGCCTCGGCGAGATCGGCCGAAACATGACGGTCTTCGAGTACGACGGTCGCCTGCTGATCGTCGACTGCGGAGTGCTCTTCCCCGAGGAGGAGCAGCCCGGAATCGACCTGATCCTGCCGGACTTCTCGTCCATCCGGGACCGCCTCGACGACATCGAGGGCATCGTCCTCACGCACGGCCACGAGGACCACATCGGCGGTGTCCCCTTCCTGCTCCGCGAGAAGCCGGACATCCCGCTGATCGGCTCCAAGCTCACCCTCGCGCTGATCGAGGCCAAGCTGCAGGAGCACCGGATCCGTCCGTACACCCTGCAGGTGGCGGAGGGGAACCGCGAACGCATCGGCCCCTTCGACTGCGAGTTCGTCGCCGTCAACCACTCCATCCCGGACGCCCTGGCCGTCGCCATCCGCACGCCCGCCGGCATGGTCGTGCACACCGGTGACTTCAAGATGGACCAGCTCCCGCTGGACAACCGCCTCACGGACCTGCACGCCTTCGCGCGGCTGAGCGAAGAGGGCATCGACCTCCTCCTCACCGACTCCACGAACGCCGAGGTCCCGGGCTTCACCCCGCACGAGCGCGACATCTCCAGCGTCCTGCGGCAGGTCTTCGCCGGCGCCCGCAAGCGGATCATCGTGGCGAGCTTCGCCAGCCATGTCCACCGCATCCAGCAGATTCTGGACGCGGCCCACGAGTACGGCCGCCGGGTCGCCTTCGTCGGCCGCTCCATGGTCCGCAACATGGGCATCGCCCGCGACCTCGGCTACCTGAAGGTCCCGCCGGGCCTGGTGGTCGACGTCAAGACGCTGGACGACCTGCCCGACCACGAGGTGGTCCTCGTCTGCACGGGCTCCCAGGGCGAACCGATGGCGGCCCTGTCCCGCATGGCCAACCGCGACCACCAGATCCGCATCGTCCAGGGCGACACGGTCATCCTCGCGTCCTCGCTGATCCCCGGGAACGAGAACGCGGTCTACCGCGTGATCAACGGCCTGACCCGCTGGGGCGCCAACGTCGTCCACAAGGGCAACGCCAAGGTGCATGTTTCCGGCCACGCGTCCGCGGGCGAGCTGCTGTACTTCTACAACATCTGCCGCCCGAAGAACCTGATGCCGGTCCACGGCGAGTGGCGCCATCTGAGGGCGAACGCGGAGCTGGGGGCCCTGACCGGCGTCCCGCACGACCGGATCGTCATCGCCGAGGACGGTGTGGCGGTCGACCTGGTCGAGGGCAAGGCGAAGATCTCCGGCAAGGTCCAGGCGGGTTACGTCTACGTCGACGGCCTCTCGGTCGGCGATGTCGGCGAGCCGGCGCTGAAGGACCGGAAGATCCTCGGCGACGAGGGCATCATCTCGGTGTTCGTGGTCGTGGACGCCTCCACCGGCAAGATCACCGGTGGTCCGCACGTCCAGGCCCGCGGCTCCGGCATCGAGGACTCGGCCTTCGCCGACGTCATCCCGAAGATCACGGAGGTCCTGGAGCGGTCCGCCCAGGACGGCGTCGTAGAACCACACCAGCTCCAGCAGCTCGTCCGCCGGACCCTCGGCAAGTGGGTCTCGGACACCTATCGCCGCAGGCCGATGATCCTGCCGGTGGTCGTGGAGGTCTGACGCCTCGTCGGTTCGAACCAGGAGCGGGGCGCCTCGATTTGCATCGGGGCGCCTCGCTCCAGTACGTTTACGGCTCCGCCCAACCGGGAACCCCAGCACTTCACGCGCTGGACACGGATGCCCGGAGCGGGTGGGAAACCGACTCAGAACTTCTGATAAAGTCGGAACCGCCGGAAAGGGAAACGCGAGAGCGGGAACCTGGAAAGCACCGAGGAAATCGGATCGGGAAACGGTCTGATAGAGTCGGAAACGCA
>NZ_JBFATL010000073.1:0-21601 GCF_040678315.1 Streptomyces sp. NPDC052721
TCGGTCTTGCGTTTCCGACTCTATCAGACCGTTTCCCGATCCGATTTCCTCGGTGCTTTCCAGGTTCCCGCTCTCGCGTTTCCCTTTCCGGCGGTCCCGACTCTATCAGATCCTTTCGGCGTCTGATCCCCGGTCAGCGGGGTTTGTCCTCCCGGCCGTTGGGCCGTTCCGACGTCCCAAACCTTAGCGGATCCGCCCGGCGATTCCCAATCGGGCCCGCCGAGTCCCTATTCGAATTGAATTCGGGCGCGCCGAAATTAACCCGGAGGAGGGATCGTGCTGAAGGTGTGAGGGGTGCCGCTCGGGGCGGCTGAGGTGCTACCGAAGAACCGTTACGGCTCCGCGGCAACCCGAAGAACTTTACGGATCGGCCAGGGGCGTGTCAACACCCTGCTGTCAAGATCTTTTATGGGGGCGTCAGTCCAGGTCGCTGAGCCGGCCGCCGGCGTCCGGCTGGGCGTGCTCCACCCGACGCAGCAGCCTGGTCAGGACCTCGCCGAGCACCGCGCGCTCCGCGGGGGTGAGGTCCTGGAGCAGGTCCTCCTCGAAGACCGTCGCAAGGCGCATCGCCTCCAGCCACTTCTCGCGGCCCTCGGGGGTCAGCTCCACGATGACGCGGACGCGGTTGGACTCGTCGCGCTCCCGGGTGACCAGTCCTTCGGCGACCATGCGGTCGATCCGGTGGGTCATGGCGGCCGGGGTGAGGCCGAGCCGCTTGGCCAGCTCGCTGGGGCCCATGCGGTAGGGGGCACCGGAGAGGACCAGCGCCTTGAGGACCTCCCACTCGGCGTTGCTGATGCCGAGGGCGGCGGTCTGGCGGCCGTAGGCGACGTTCATCCGGCGGTTGAGCCGGGACAGCGCCGACACGATCTTCTCGACCTGGGGGTCCAGGTCCTGGAACTCGCGCTGGTAGGCGGCGATCTGTTCTTCGAGCGTCGGCTCTGTGACGCCGGGGGTGTCGGCCATGGCCGCAGTATCGCACGGAAGCCCTTTGCCTTGAAGTCCTTGACCATGTACTCTTTAGGTTCGAAGTCTTCAGGTCTAACTAGTGAGAGAGGTGAACGTGACCAGGGCGATGGGCGCTGCGATGCGCCGGATCCACGTGGGCAACGCACTCAGCGCGTTCGGGCTCGGCTTCACCGTCCCCTACCTGTACGTCTATGTGGCGCAGGTGCGGGGCCTGGGTGCCATGACGGCGGGACTCGTGCTCGCCGTCTTCGCCGTGGCCGCGCTGATCGTGCTGCCGTTCGCCGGCCGGGCGATCGTGCGGCGCGGCCCGCTGCCGGTCCTGATCGCCGCCCTGGTGACCGCCGCTGTGGGCGCGCTCAGCCTCGGCCTCGCGGGCAGTGCCGCGACCGTGCTGCTGTCCGCGGCGGCGCTCGGGGCCGGGCAGGCCGTGATGCAGCCGGCGCTGGCGACGATGATCGTGGACTGCTCCTCGTCGGACACGCGCTCGCGTGCGTTCGCGACGCAGTTCTTCCTGCAGAACCTGGGGCTGGGCGTCGGCGGTCTCATCGGCGGCCACCTCGTCGACACCACGCGCGTGTCCTCCTTCACGCTGCTGTTCGCGATCGAGGCGGCGATGTTCCTGCTGCTGGTCGGCGTGCTGGCGACCGTGCGGATGCCGCACTCGCCGCGCCTGGCTGACGCTCCGGCGGGGTCGGCGAAGGGCAGCTGGAAGCAGCTGCTCGGGAACCGGGCGATGGTGCAGCTGTCCGTGCTGGGCTTCGTGATCTTCTTCGCCTGCTACGGGCAGTTCGAGTCCGGGTTGAGCGCGTACGGCGTGGAGGCGGCCGGGATCTCCACGTCCGCTCTGGGTACGGCGCTGGCCGCGAACACGCTGATGATCGTGGTCGCCCAGTTCGCCGTGCTGAAGTTCGTGGAGCGGCGCCGGCGGTCCCGGGTCATCGCCGCGGTGGGGCTGATCTGGGCCGTGGCCTGGCTGGCCGCCGGGTACGCGGGGCTGGGGCACGGCAGCCAGGAGATGGCCACGGCCGCGTTCGTGTCGACGTACGCGCTGTTCGGGCTGGGCGAGGCGATGCTGTCCCCGACGGTCGCGCCGCTGGTCGCCGATCTGGCGCCGGAGGGCATGGCCGGGCAGTACAACTCGGCGTTCGCACTGGTCAAGCAGCTGGCGCTGGCCGTCGGTCCGGCGGTGGGCGGTCCGCTCGGGGCCTCGCTGCACGGGCCGTACATCGTGACCTTCCTGCTGTTCTCGCTGGGGATCTCCGTCCTGGCGCTCAGGCTGGGGCGGCGGCTCACCGCCGTACAGGACCGGCCCTGGCTGGCGCGCGGGACCCGGGTGGTCGCCCGGGGCGGGGCGTCCACGGGGCCGGTGCCCGCGGAGGCGTGAGTCTGTGGTGCGTCGCGGCCGTCACCTCCGGGTGGCGGCCGTCGTCGTGTGCCGGGCGTGCCGGTCAGCGGGTCGCCGTGACCAGGACGGCCGTGAAGGGGAGCGTCGCCGTGCCGTCGGCGGTGACCCGGTCGGCAAGCTGGTCGCGGACCAGGCGGGCCGCTCGGGTGAGGGCCTCCTCGCCGCCCGTTTCCCTGATCAGGCCGCCCCAGAGGGTGGCCAGGTGGGCGGGGACGTACTCGTCCAGCGGGGGCAGGGTGACGCCGAAGGTGATCTCGCGGTGGGCGGTGTCGCCGTAGCCGGCCGTGCGCAGGGAGGTGGTGAGCTGCTCTGCGGTGCGGGAGAAGGGGCGCGCGAAGTGCCGGGGCGCCTCCGGGCCGCCGTACTCCGCGACGGCCCGCTGCTGGGCGAGGAAATAGGGCTGGCGGTCGAGGGGGGCCCAGACGGTTGCCGCGAAGCGGCCCCCGGGGCGGGTGACGCGGGCGGACTCGGCGAGGGTGGCGTCGAGGTCGGGGAAGAACTGGGCGCCCTGCTGACAGACGACCGCGTCGAAGCCGGCGTCGGGGTAGGGCAGCCGGTCGGCGGCGGCCACGGTGAACTCGATGTCCGGGTAGAGGCGGGGGTGGCGGTCCCGGGCCACACGGATCATGTCCGGGTCGATGTCGACGCCGAAGACCCGGCCGGTGGGGCCGACCAGGGGTGCCGCCGCGCGGGCGGTGAAGCCGGTGCCGCAGGCGAGGTCCAGGACGGTGGCCCCGGGGCGCAGGTCCACGGCGTCCAGCAGCTCGCCGACGAACGGCGTCATGATCGGGATGGAGTAGGTGTCGTAGCCCTCGGGGCCCTCGGGCGCGTCGCTCGGTACGCCGGATCCGTCTGCCATGGTCAGCTTCTAGCACCGGGCGGGCGCGAGGCCGGACTGCCGCGCTGACGGGTCCGGCGACCGGTCAGTGCTTTGCCTTCGGCAGGACGAACTCGCACCACACCGCCTTTCCGCCGCCGGGGGTACGGCGGCAGCCCCAGTTGGAGGCGATCGTCGCGACGATGGCGATGCCCCGGCCCGACTCGTCACCGGGCTCGGCGCGGCGGCGCCTCGGCAGGTGGTCGTCGCCGTCGGTGACCTCCACGATGAGGCGGCGGTCGGTGCGGCGGAGGCGGAGCCGCATGGGCGGGGTGCCGTGCTGGAGGCTGTTGGCGACCAGCTCGCTGGTGGCGAGGACGCCGAGGTCGTGCAGTTCGGCGGGGAAGCGCCAGCTGGTGAGGACGCCGGAGGCGAAGGCACGCGCGCGTGGGGCCGCTTCGACGCCGCCGAGGAGTTCGAGGGCCGCGTTGCGGAAGAGGTCGCCGTCGGGGCCCGTGCGCGCGGGGTGCTGGAGGACGAGGACGGCCACGTCGTCGTCGTGGTCGGCGGTGACGCCGGCCGAGCGGACCAGGCGGTCGCAGACGACCTGGGGGCTGCCGGTCGCGCCGGCGAGGGCGCCTTCGAGCGCGGCGATGCTCTCGTCGAGGTCGGCGTCGCGGCGCTCGACCAGGCCGTCGGTGTAGAGGACGGCCGTGGAGCCGGGGCCGAGGGCGATGGAGCCGGAGGAGTGCACCCAGCCGCCGGTGCCGAGCGGCGGGCCGGTGGGTTCGTCGGCGCGGGAGACCGTGCCGTTCTCGTCGCGGACCAGGATCGGCAGGTGGCCGGCGGACGCGTACACCAGGCGGCCCTCGTTCGGGTCGTGGACGGCGTAGGCGCAGGTGGCGATCTGGTTGGCGTCGATCTCGGCGGCGAGGCCGTCGAGGAGTTGCAGGACCTCGTGCGGGGGCAGGTCGAGGCGGGCGTAGGCGCGGACGGCCGTGCGGAGCTGGCCCATGACGGCGGCGGCCCGCACCCCGCGGCCCATGACGTCGCCGATGACGAGGGCGGTCCGGCCGCCGCCGAGGGTGATCACGTCGTACCAGTCGCCGCCGACCGCGGCCTCGGTGCCGCCGGGCTGGTAGGTGGCGGCGATGCGCAGGTCGTCGGGCTGTTCCAGTTCCTGCGGGAGCAGGGAGCGCTGGAGGGTGACGGCGGTCTCGCGCTGGCGGCGCTCGCTGGCGCGCAGGCGCTCGGCGGCCTCGGCGTGGTCGGTGACGTCCGTGGCGAAGACGAGCACGCCGGCGTCCCCGTCGCCGTCCTCGGCGACGGGGGTGCAGGTGAAGGTGTACGAGCGGCCGTCGACGGCCTTGCGGGACTTCAGGGTGCGGGGCTTGCCGCTGCGCAGTACCTGGTCGAGCAGCGGGAGCAGGCCCAGTTCGGCGAGTTCGGGCAGGGCCTCGCGGGCGGCCGCGCCGGTGGCGCGGGCGCCGAAGGCCGTGGTGTAGGCGTCGTTGACGTAGGCGATGCGGTGGTCGGGGCCGTGGACGAGGGCGACGAGGGCCGGGACGCGGTCCAGGACGTCACGCGGGGACAGTTCGTCGACGGCGGGTACCGGGGGTGTGTCGTCGGTGGGCTGTTCGGCGCGGGCCGCGGGCACGGAGCCTTCCCCCCGCCGGTCCGGGGAGACCGCCGTCTCGGTCCGCGCGGCGGCGCGGCGCTGCGTTCCGGGGAGCCGGGCGCTCCAGCGCGTGAAGTTCACTTGGGGAAAGCCTCGTGGGTGCTAGGGCGGGCGGGTGCCCGTCCGACGTCGTAGGGCAGTCTGGCAGGGAGCGGACCCGGCGGGCGACAACCGTCAGACGCCGGGGCGGGCCGTGGAGTTCCTGGGTCCGGTCAGGACGACCCCTTCGGGTCGTCGGAAGGGCTGTGAGGAGGCTTTCCACCGGCCGCGAGTTCGAACTCCGCTCGGGGATGTTCGAGCGAACCGAGGGAGACGATCTCCCGTTTGAAGAGCCCGGCGAGGGTCCATTCGGCGAGCACCCGGGCCTTGCGGTTGACGGTGGGCACCCTGCTGAGGTGGTACACGCGGTGCATGAACCACGCAGGGTAGCCCTTCAGCTTGCGCCCGTAGACCTGCGCGACGCCCTTGTGCAGGCCGAGGGAGGCGACCGAGCCGACGTACTTGTGCGCGTACGTCTCCAGGGGCTCCCCGCGCAGGGAGTGGACGATGTTGTCGCCGAGGACCTTGGCCTGGCGGACCGCGTGCTGGGCGTTGGGGGCGGTCTCGGTGCCGGGTTCGGCGGCCGTGACGTCGGGTACGGCGGCGGCGTCGCCGGCGGCCCAGGCGTGCTCGGTGCCGTCGACGGTGAGCTGGGGGGTGCAGCGGAGCCGGCCGCGCTCGGTGCGCGGCAGGTCGGTGGCGGCGATCAGCGGGTGGGGTTTGACGCCGGCCGTCCACACGACCGTACGGGTCGGGAAGCGCTGGCCGTCGCTGAGCACGGCGACGCGGTCGGCGCAGGACTCCAGGCGGGTGTTCAGCAGCACCTGGATGTTGCGGCGGCGCAGCTGGGTGACGGTGTAGCGGCCCATCTCGGGGCCGACCTCCGGGAGGATGCGGTCGGTGGCCTCCACGAGGATCCACTTCATGTCCTCGGGACGGAGGTTGTGGTAGTAGCGCGCGGTGTAGCGGGCCATGTCCTCCAGCTCGCCGAGGGCCTCGACGCCCGCGTAGCCGCCGCCGACGAACACGAAGGTGAGGGCGGCGTCGCGGATGGCCGGGTCGCGGGTGGAGGAGGCGATGTCCATCTGCTCGATGACGTGGTTGCGCAGGCCGATGGCCTCCTCGACGGTCTTGAAGCCGATGCCGTACTCGGCGAGGCCGGGGACGGGCAGGGCGCGGGAGACCGAGCCGGGGGCGAGCACGAGTTCGTCGTAGCCGAGGAGTTCGGCGGTCCTGCCCTCCTCGGCGGTGGCGAGGGTGCTGACGGCGGCGGTGCGTACGGCGTGGTCGATGGAGGTGACCTCGCCGACCACGACGTGGCAGTGGTCCAGGACGCGGCGCAGCGGTACGACGACATGGCGCGGGGAGATCGAGCCCGCGGCGGCTTCGGGGAGGAACGGCTGGTACGTCATGTAGGGGTCGGGGGTGACGACGGTGATGTCGACCTCGCCTCTCCTCAGCTCGGCCTTCAGCTTCCGCTGGAGGCGCAGGGCCGTGTACATCCCGACGTAGCCGCCGCCGACAACCAGAATGCGCGCACGTTCCTTCACCATCCCATGACGCACCCGGCGCTGGTGTTTGTCCACAGCCCCGGCAATTTGTGTGACCGGCGGCCGGGTGCGCGCACGGCGGGCCGTGGTGTCAGCGCGGGACGAAAGGGGGCAGGTCAGTGGGGGCGGGCGACAGGGGGCGAAGGGCGGGAATCGGGACGTACGCACCTCGTACTCCGATCGGGGGGCGCACTGTGCGGAACCTGCCCCTTCTGAATTGACTTCCTCTCAACTATGTTCGTGTGTCGACGGGGTGTAGGGAATGTGGTCGAACGGGTCCGCGACGGTCGGATCCGGTCGGGACCGATGCCAGTTCCGCGCACCTCGCGTTCAGTGGCGGGGAGTCTCCGGGGGGAGACGTCATTACCGGGGGAAACACATGCATGTTCAGGACACGCATTGGGCATCGGCGGCCGCCGTCGCGCCCGGCGGCAAGGCGATGACCGCGGCGGTGGGCAACGGACGCGCGGACGCGGCGCGGACGACCCCGCTGCGGGTGGACGCACAGCGCAACCTGGAGCACGTGCTGCGTGCGGCGCGTGAGGTGTTCGGCGAGCTGGGGTACGGCGCGCCGATGGAAGATGTGGCGCGGCGGGCCCGGGTCGGGGTCGGCACGGTGTACCGGCGCTTTCCCAGCAAGGACGTGCTGGTCCGGCGGATCGCCGAGGAGGAGACGGCTCGGCTGACCGAGCAGGCCCGGGCGGCGCTCGGGCAGGAGGACGAGCCGTGGTCGGCGCTGTCGCGGTTCCTGCGGACGTCTGTGGCGTCGGGGGCGGGGCGGCTGCTGCCGCCGCAGGTGCTGAGGGTGAGGTCCGGCGGGTCGGCCGAGGACTCCGTTGGTTCCGCCGGTTCCGCCGGTTCCGCCGAAGAGGCTCGGGTGCCTCAGCAGCGGGTGCAGCCGGGGAGCGGTGAGCTGCGGCTCGTGGCGCAGGAGGCCGCGCCGGCCGACGACGCCGGGGCCGGGGCGCTGCTCGATGTGGTCGGGCAGTTGGTGGACCGGGCCCGGGCGGCGGGTGAGCTGCGGGCGGACGTGTCCGTGGGTGACGTGCTGCTGGTGATCGCCACGGCGGCGCCGTCGTTGCCGGATGCGGCGCAGCAGGCGGCGGCGTCGGCGCGGTTGCTGGACATCCTGCTGGAGGGGCTGCGGTCCCGGCCGTAGGCGGTCCGGTTCCTCGGCTTCGCCTTCGGGGGCGGTCCTTTTCCCACCGGCACCACCTGTGCGGCTGTCGCGGTCGGGAGGTGCCGGTGGCCCGCGTGGGGCGGATGCGCCGCCGGCGGGTGCGGGGCCGCTGTGCGGTCGATGTGCCCTCGGTGGGTGCGGGGGCGTGGGGCGGTGGTGCAGGCGCCCCCCCGCTGCCCCGCGCCCCTTCCCTCCGCACCGCGCCCTTTTCTCCGTTGGATGCCCCTCGCATCGGGCTCGACTGCCGGGCGCTCGGCGGGTGTTCGGGAGTTGTGGGCAAGTGCGCTCGGATGAGTGGAATGAGGTCTGTGCGGGGGCTTCGGGGGAGTTCGGTGTGGCAGGCTGAGCCGTGACGGGTTGGGCTGAGCCGGGGGTCGGGGGCTGTCCGCGATGGGCGTTGACGGGTGGGACGGGTCGCGCGGTGACGACGGGGACGCGGAGACTCGCGGGCTCACTTCACCCCTGGTGCCCCACCAGGGCGGGCGGCCGGCTTTCTCCGGCGGGGCCCGTGACGGGAACGTGCCGGCCCAGCGCGAGGGAAGCGTGCTGCCGCCGCCCCGGGGGATGCCGCCCGCCGACGGTCAGCTGATCGAGCGGATGCGCGGGGGTGACGACTCCGCCTACGAGGAGCTGTACCGCCGGCACGCCGACGCGGTACGGCGCTACGCCCGCACCTGCTGCCGGGACGCGCACACCGCCGACGACCTCACCGCCGAGGTGTTCGCGCGGATGCTGCAAGCGGTGCGGGGCGGGTCCGGGCCGGAACACGCCGTACGGGCCTATCTGCTGACCTCCGTCCGGCGCGTCGCCGCGCACTGGACGAAGTCCGCCCGGCGGGAGCAACTCGTCGACGACTTCGCCCTCTTCGCCCAGCAGGCCGCCCGGGTCGCGGAGGCCTCCGACGACACTGCATTCATCGGCTCCTCCCGAGCGGGCCTCGGTCTCGGCGCCGACGTGCGCGCCCTGCACGAGGCCGAGCAGTCCATGGCCATGCGGGCCTTCCGGTCGCTGCCCGAACGCTGGCAGGCCGTGCTGTGGCACACCGAGGTGGAGGACGAGTCCCCGAGCGAGGTGGCCGTCCTGTTCGGGCTGGACGCCAACGGCACCCGGGTGCTCGCCAGCCGCGCACGCGAGGCGCTGAGGCAGGCGTACCTCCAGGCCCACGTCAGCGCCGCCCTCGCCCACGACGAGGAGTGCGCCCGCTACGCCGACCAGCTCGGCGGCTACGCCCGCCGCAAGCTGCGCGTCCGCGCCGAGCGGGGCCTGCGCAAACACCTGGAGGAGTGCGCCAAGTGCCGGCTGGCGGCGGCGCAGATCGAAGAGGTGGCGAGCGGTATCCCCGCTGTCGTCCCGGTCGCGGTCATCGGCTGGTTCGGGGCCGCCGGGTACGCCAAGGCCCTCGGGCTCGTGGCCGGCGGGGTCGGGGCGGCCGGCGCCGCCGCGGCCGGTGGCTCGTCCGGCGGGGCCGGCGGCGCGGGCGGGGCCGCCGCCTCCGAGGGACTCGGGGCCCCGGTGAAGGCCGGCATCGCGGCCGGTGTGGTCGCGGTCGCCGCCGCCGCGGTCGCACTGGCCCTGGTGAACGACAGCCGTCCGGCGAAGGAGGTCGCCCAGCCGGCCCCGTCCCCCTCCCCGTCCGCGCCGGCCGTGCGGCCCGAGACGCCCGCGCCCGCACCGTCTACGCGCAAGCCCGCGCCGGAACCCGTCGTCCTCGCCCCCGAACCGGCGCCGACGCCCACCCGCGCGCTCACCCCGGCACCCCCGGCGGAGCCGGACCCCGAGCCCACTCCGACGCCCACCCCTACGCGGAAGCCGAAGCCCAAGCCGCCGCCGACGCCCACTCCGCCACCGGCGCCCGCCGTCCACGAGCTGAGCGAGCTGAGCTTCGACCTCGTCGGTGACGGCACCCGGTGCGAGATCGCGCTCGGCGAGCGCAGCTGGATGTGGCAGCGGTACGGCATGTCCGTCGGCGGCAAGCAGTACGCGCGCGGGGTCGCCGTCCACGGCGACTCCTCCGTCACCGTCACCCTCAACCGGCAGTACCCCGCGTACGACGCACTGGCCGGTCTGGACGACATGACGCTCGGCTGCGGCAAGGTCTCCTTCTCCGCCGGCGCTCGCGGACCGGGCGGAGTCCCGCTTCACCTGCCGGTGGCCGGGCCGCCCCCGGGTTCCGCGCCGGCCGCCGCCGCGGCGCCCAGCTCGCGCAGGACGTCCGGCACGCCGAAGGAGGCACCCCGGGCGCACTCGGCGGCGTAGCGGTCGGCCGGGAGGGCCGCGCGGGCCCTGGCGCGCACCCGGGCGGCCTCGCCGCGCTCCGGCTCGGGCCGGTCGAGGCCGTCGCGCCAGTGGTCCGCGGCGGCGAACAGCCGCAGCGCGCCCGGCAGATCGCCGAGCCGGGCCAGCAGACCGGCCGCCACGTCCACCAGACCGGCCGTGATCGACTCGGCGCACTGGTGGTCCACGGCCTCCCGCAGGGCCTCCGCCATGATCGGCAGCCCGTGCGCCGGCCCGGACGCGTCGGCCACGAGCAGCGCCTCGACCATCCGCTGGGCCGCCACGAACTGCGGGGGCGGGGTGCCGTCCCGGATCACCGCGCGGGTCGCCTCGTACAGCTCGCGGGCGTGTGCGTGCTGGTTGTCGTGCAGGGCGATGTGGGCGCGCAGGAGCAGCACGAAGGCCCGGGACTCCGGTACCGCGTACCGGTCGGCGGCCGTTCCCGCCTCGTCCAGCGCGGCCAGCGCCGCCTCCCGGTCACCGGAGCGGTAGGAGATCTCCGCGAGCCGGGCGATCAGGAACGGCGACTCGGCGTGGGCGCCCACCTCGTAGGCGAGCCGCAGCGCTTCCTCGTACTCGCCACGCGCCTCGTCGTACCTGCCCCGCGTCATGGCCGCCTCGCCGGCCGCGCTGCACACCTGCGCCCGCATCCAGCGGTCGCCGACGCGCCGGCTGAGCGTCCGCAGCTCGGCCAGGTCCTCGTCGACGCCCCGCAGGTTCCCCGGGGAGTCGACGGTCACATGGGCGCGGTACATCAGGGCGACCCCGAGTTCCCAGTCGCCGCCGTGGCGGCGGCAGTTGGCGACGCACTCCGTCATCAGCAGGCGGATGTCCGTGGGGCCGCCCAGGTAGTAGGACGTCAGCGGCCAGATGATGCCCGGGAGCCGGGCGGCGCGCGGTCCGCCGCGTTCGTAGGCCGCCCGCACGCGCGCGAGGTACTCCCGGGTCCGTTCGCCGGCCGCGAGGTTCTCCGTGCCCGACTCGGCGGTCAGGAACAGGTCCAGCATGCGCAGGTCCATGCGCAGCTCGCGCAGCGGATGCCCTTCCTCGCCGTCGGGGGCGGCGAGGAAGGCGCCCACCGGGTCGGCGGTCTCCGCCCGTGCCCTCACCTCACCGGCCGGCGCGCCTGCGGGGAGGCTGTCCAGGGCGACGCCCAGACGGAGCACCAGCCGCACCCAGGCCACCGCCTCCTGGCGGTGGTTGCGCAGCCACCAGAACCAGCCGGTGGCCAGGACGACGGCGCCCGCCTCGGCCTCGTCTCCCGCGCGGACCGCGCGGTCCAGGGCCGCGCGGATGTTGTCCAGCTCGGTCTCCAGGCGGGCGATCCACGGCAGCTGGGCCGCCGACCGCAGCCGCGGCTCCGCCTCCTCCACCAGCGCCCGCACCCAAGCGCGGTGGCGTCGCTCGGCCGCCGCGCGCAGCCCGGGGACCTCGGCCGCGCGCTCGGTGGCGTACTCGTGGATGGTCTCCAGCATGCGGTAGCGCATGCCGGCGCCGGTCCCGGAACCGGTGCCGTCCGGGTCGTGCGGGGCGGCGACCACCAGGGACTTGTCGACCAGCGCGCCGATCAGGTCCGCCGCCGGGCCGGTGCACACGGCCTCGGCCGCCGCGAGGTCCCAGCCGCCGGCGAACACCGACACCTCGCGCAGGACCGTCCGCTCCCGCTCGTCCAGCAGCTCCCAGGACCAGTCGACGACCGCGCGCAGGGTCTGCTGGCGGGGCAGGACCGTGCGGCTTCCGGAGGTGAGCAGGCGGAAGCGGTCGTCCAGACGGTCGGCGATCTGGCGCGGGGTCAGCAGCCTGAGCCGGGCCGCGGCCAGCTCGATGGCCAGTGGCAGCCCGTCCAGACGGCGGCAGATCTCCGCCACGGCCTCGGTGTCGCCGAGCACGGCGTCGGCGTCGGGACGGACGGCCTTCGCGCGCTCGGCGAAGAGACGGTGCGCGTGTTCGGGGACGAGGGGCTCGACCGGGCGCACCGTCTCGCCGGGGACGCCCAGGGGTTCACGGCTGGTCGCGAGGATCGTCAGCCCCGGGCAGTGGGTGAGGAGGGTCTCGGCGAGGGCGGCTGCCGCGCCGATGACATGCTCGCAGTTGTCAAGGATCAGGAGGTGTCTGCGCGCCGCGCAGTACTCGATCAGCAGGGCCGTGGGGTCGGCCTGCGGGGTCGCCAGCTCGTTGGTCAGCAGCACGGTCTCGCGCAGACCGAGCGCGCTGACCACCGCGCCGGGCACCGCCTCCGGATGGTCGAGCGGGGCGAGCTCGACCAGCCAGGCCGAGGGGAGCGGTGCGGCGGCCTCCTCGGCGAGGCGGGTCTTTCCCGAGCCGCCCGGTCCGGTGAGCGTGACCAGGCGGGCCCTGTGCAAGTCGGAACGAATGGCCTTGAGCTCGGGTTCCCGCCCGACGAAGGAGGTCAGGCGGGGGCGGAGGTTGCCGGTGCGTTCGGGGTGTTGCGGGGGCGCGGGGTGCGACGAACGCGCCGGAGGCCGGGGGGTGCCCGGGGGCTCCGGCGCGTCCCCGGACCCGGGGGTCTCCGGGGGCTTGGGAGTGCCCAGGGACTCCTGCGTCAGCAACGAGGCGTGCAGGGACTGGAGTTCCGGGCCCGGGTCGGTACCGAGGGAGTCGGCGAGGGTGCGGCGGGCGGACTCGTAGGCGGCGAGGGCGTCGGCCGGGCGGCCCGTGTCGCGCAGGGCGCGGATGAGGAGGGCGTGCAGGGGCTCGTCGTACGGGTGGGCGGTGGTCAGTTCCCGCAGCTCCGGTACGGCCTCGTGGGCGCGGCCGAGGGCCAGGGCCGCGGCGGCGCGGGCGCGGGTCGCCTCCAGGCGCAGGGCATCGGGGCGGGCGGCGGCGGTGCGGTCGGGGAGGTCGGCGAGGGCCGGGCCGTGCCAGAGGGCGAGGGCCTGGGTGAGGGCGCGGTGGGCGGTGGCCGGGTCGCCGGCGGAGAGGGCCTGGGTGCCGGTGCGGGTGAGGCGTTCGAAGACGTGCAGGTCCACGTCGTCCTCGGCCGCTTCGAGGCGGTATCCGCCGGGGCTGGAGGCGATGGTGTGCCGGCCGAGGGTACGGCGGAGACGGCCGACGAGGGCCTGGAGGGCGGCGGGGGCGTCCTGGGGTGGATCGTCCGCCCACACCTCGTCGATGAGCGTGTCGGCGGTGGTGGTGCGGCCGGGGCGGAGGGCGAGGGCGGCGAGGAGTGTGCGGAGGCGTTGCCCCCCGATGGGTACGGGGGTGCCCTGGTCGTCTGTCGCTTGGGTTACGCCCAGGATTCTGTACCGCACCCGGTCATTGTGGCGGGGGGTGCCGGATGGGGCACGGGGGTTTCGGTTCTGGGCGTGCGCAAGGTGCCCGGTGCTGTGTCTGGGCGGGGGCGTGGGTCACTCACCGGCACCGGCGGGGAGCCGCAGCGCCCACCCGTGCCGCCTAGCGGCACGACTCCACGGCAGCATGAGGGCCGCGGCCAGGCGGGCGTCGATCCAGCGCCACGACTGCCCGCAGCCACGACGGGGTGGGCGCCGGACGGCGGCACGGCTGACCGCAGCCACGACGGGGTGGGCGCCGGACGGCGGCACGGCTGACCGCAGCCACGACGGCACGAAAGCCACTCCCAGGCGGGCGTCGACCCAGCGGCACGACTGCCCGCAGCCACGACGGGGTGGGCGCCGGACGGCGGCACGGCTGACCGCAGCCAGGGCGGTGCCACCGGGCCGACGGCACCGCAGCTCCCAGGGGCGCGGGGAACTGCGCGATCAGCCCACCGCGGCGCGCGGCAGACAGCCGGCTCAGCCACCCCCACCGCTGCACGCCCCCACCGCTCACGCCCCCGGCGTGAGCGCGCTGCGCCTCGGCTGAATCCCCGAAGGGACCGCGCGGGAGCGGGTCGGGGTGCCCGTCCAGCAGGTGCCGCGGCGGGAGAGGAGGCGGCGGAGCCAGAGTTCGAGGGAGATCAGGTCGGCCAGGCCGTCCAGGGGAAGGGCCTCGCCCGCCGCGGCGGAGCGCAGCGCCTTGCGGACGACACGCGCCTCCACCAGACCGGTGTCGGCCAGCAGCGGTGTGGAGAAGAGGTCCAGCAGGGGGTCGGCGGCCGCACGCAGCCCCGCGCGCGCCGCTGCCGCCGTGGACCCGTGGGAGGGCGCGCCCCAGCCGGGCGGGAGGTCGGTGACGCCGGCGCCCTCCAGGACCGTACGCAGGATCGCGGCGCGGGCGCCGGGCTGGACGCGCAGGGCCTCGGGGAGGTCACGGCAGGCGCGCACGACCTGGTTGTCGAGGAACGGCGCGTGCAGCCGCTGGGAGCGGATCTCGACGGCCTGTTCCAGGACGCGGAGGTCGGCGGCGTGCCGGGCGAGTGCCGCACGCGCGCGGTAGTCGCCGGGGCGCTGCGCGCCGGTCGCGGAGCGGTCCGCCTCCACCTGGAGCAGAACCGATACTTCAGCCAGCGCCTCCCCCGTCAGCCACCGGGCGGCGGGCCCGGGTCTCGCCCAGGCCAGCGCGGCGAGGGACGCGCCGACCGCCCCCTTGGGCTCGTCGAAGCGGCGCCGCATCAGCCGCTCGGCCAGCACCTCGAGTCCCGCCCGGTAGGGGGTGCGGGCGAGGCGCCGGGCCGCGCCGTACACGCGCGCGGGGACCATCACGGAGCCGTCCGCGCGGGCGAGCGCGGCGACCGGCCGGACCAGGTGACGCCGCTTGCGGTCCACCAGCAGGTCGGCGAGGCGGGCGGGGTGGGCGTCCAGGACCTGCCGGGCGCCATGGCCGGTGAAGTGGTCGGCGCTGCCGGCGGCGAGCCGCGCGCGGTGCCGGGCCGCCTGGACCAGGGAGGGGCCGGGTTCGTCGGTCAACGGGCCGTCGAGGTCGGCGTACGGCAGGGTCTCCTCGCCGCCGGTGACCACGACGTGGTGCAGCCGGGGATTGGCGGCCAGGGCGCCGGCGCGTTCGAGTTCGGCCTCGCGGCCGGTCACGGCCAGATCGTTGAACGTGACGGCGAGGAGCCGTTCGCCCGCGCCCGTGCCGTGGCCGAGGAGCGTGCCGGGTCTTCCGGGCAGCCCGGCGGCCAGCAGCGCGAGCGTGCCGGAGGCGGGGCCGCCGGACAGGTCGGCGCCGATGCCGGGGACCGGCATCCCGCGCGCGGCCCGCCGCTCGGCCGGTCCCATGCCGGGTACCGGCCCGGGGTCCAGGTCGGGCACGTGCCGGGGCGCCGAGAGCCGGGTGCGGACGGCCTCCACGAGGGCGTCCCGCACGGCGTCGACGGCGCGGCCGGGGTCGGCCGGGGGCGCGGCCACGGCGAGGGAGGCGACCGGCTCGTACCCGGCGACCTCCCGCGCCCCCGCGCGCAGCACCAACGCGTGCCCCGGGGGAATGCGCCGTACGCCGTCGTACGGGGTGCTGTCGCGCAGCGCGGCCGGGACGTCCGGGGCGGCGAGCAGGGCGGCGAGGTGGGTGAAGTCGAGGTTGGCCTCGACGAGGTCGGCGAGGGGCAGCGCGGCGGTGGCGTAGGCGTTGCCGCCGGCCCAGGGGGTGTAGAACACCGGCCGGGCGCCCGCGAGGTCGCCGCAGACGGTGATGCGGCGGCCGGCCTGGACGACGGCCGTGTAGCTGCCGGGCCAGGTGGTCAGATGGCGCACCGCGCCCCCGCGCGCGGTGAACAGGCCGCGCCGCAGTTCCTCGTCGGTGGCACCGCAGATGCCGAGGACGGCGATCCGGTGCTGCGCGTCGGCGTGCACCACGCGCACCTCGTCCGGGCGCCAGTCGCCGACGGCCCACAGGGGATCCGGGTCGCCCCACAGGAGTTGGGAGCCGACGGGGTGCAGGGTCTCGCCGTCGTATCCGACGGCACCGGCGGAGCCGGTCCCGGCGGCGCCCGCGGCGGTGCTGCTCCAACCCACCAACCACCGCATCGACGCCTCCACAGGCTGTGGACAAACAGTGCACCGTACGAACCGGACCCCATGCTGCCATGAAGGGCGCGCGGGAGAGGGACGGCGGCACCGCCTTCGATCGAGGGAACCAGGCCGGGCGGGCCTGGGGAGTTGGCGGACGGCAGGCGTCTGCGGGGTGGGCGCCACCCGGACGGCACCACAGGGGTCCGGCGCGAATGCGCCCCCTGTGCGCTCCCTCAAACCGCCCCTCGCGCCCTCAAGTTGCATGGTCGGAGCGGCAATTGAGCGCTCTCAACAGGGGGCGATTTTCGGCCAATTAAAGCGAGGGGCACCGGAGATGAGCACGCTCCGTACAGGCTCGCGGCGCGCGCGGCGGTCCACACACGCGCACGGTCCGGGAGGCGGGTATCGCCTCCCGGACCGGTCCGCCACCCGCGGGGATGAAGGCGGCGGTGTCCCCCAGCCCACTGGATCCAGTACAGCGGGCCGACCCACGCAAGAGCCATGGAACCGCTCCCCGGGTGGCCGGAGAAGAGCGCACGGACGGGCGCACGGCCACACGTGCGGGGGCACGCGGCGACGGCCCGTGCACGGTGCGTACAGGGCCCGGACGTTGGCACGGACCACAATCCCGCCAACCGGAACAATGCCCCTTAACGCTTGGGATGCGGCGAACTACGCTGGGTTTACGAATGCCGCGTGGTTATGCCAGCGCGGCAGCCGTCTGTGTCGAGGGGTGGCGCATGTCCAGGGAGCAACGCGGGCCGAACGAAAAACTCGGCGCCGTTCTCGCCCTCGCGGGAATCAGCAACGCGGGACTCGCCCGCCGTGTCAACGACCTTGGCGCGCAACGCGGGTTGACGCTTCGCTACGACAAGACGTCCGTGGCGCGCTGGGTGTCGAAGGGCATGGTGCCGCAGGGTGCGGCACCGCACCTCATCGCCGCCGCCATCGGCCAGAAGCTCGGCCGGCCGGTGCCGCTCCACGAGATCGGCCTGGCGGACGCGGATCCCGCGCCCGAAGTGGGCCTCGCCTTCCCGAGGGACGTGGGCCAGGCGGTGAAGTCGGCGACGGAGCTGTACCGCCTCGACCTCGCCGGCCGCCGCGCCGGCTCCGGTGGCATCTGGCAGTCGCTCGCCGGGTCGTTCGCAGTCAGCGCATACGCAACGCCCGCCTCACGCTGGCTGATAACCCCCGCCGACAGCTCGGTCGCGCGGGAGGCGGGCTCCGCCGAGGGGTCCGGCGCATCGATCAAAGTCGGCCACAGCGATGTGCAGAAGCTCCGGGAGGCCGCCGAGGACGCCAGACGGTGGGACTCCAAGTACGGCGGCGGGGACTGGCGTTCGTCGATGGTGCCGGAGTGCCTGCGGGTGGAGGCGGCCCCGCTGCTGCTCGGCTCCTACTCCGACGAGGTCGGCCGCGCCCTGTTCGGCGCCTCGGCCGAACTCACCCGGCTCGCCGGGTGGATGGCCTTCGACACCGGGCAGCAGGAGGCCGCGCAGCGGTACTACATCCAGGCGCTGCGGCTCGCGCGCGCGGCGGCGGACGTCCCGCTCGGGGGGTACGTCCTCGCCTCCATGTCGTTGCAGGCGACCTACCGGGGCTTCGGCGACGAGGGCGTCGATCTCGCGCAGGCCGCGCTGGAGCGGAACCGGGGGCTGGCGACCGCGCGGACGATGAGCTTCTTCCGGCTGGTCGAGGCGCGGGCCCACGCGCGCGCGGGAGACGCGCAGGCGGCCGGCGCGGCACTGAAGGCGGCGGAGGGGTGGCTGGAACGGTCCCGTCCCGGCGACAACGACCCGTCCTGGCTCGGTTTCTACGGATACGACCGGTTCGCCGCGGACGCCGCCGAGTGCTACCGGGACCTGAAGGCGCCGCGTCAGGTGCGGCGGTTCACCGAGCAGGCACTGTCGAAGCCGACGGAGGAGTTCGTGCGGTCGCACGGGCTGCGGCTGGTCGTCTCCGCGGTCGCCGAGCTGGAGTCCGGCAACCTCGACGCGGCGTGCGAGCAGGGGGTGCGGGCCGTGGAGGTGGCCGGGCGGATCTCGTCGGCGCGGACGACGGAGTACGTGAAGGATCTCCTGCACCGGCTGGAGCCGTACGGGGACGAGCCGCGGGTGGTGGAGCTGCGGGAGCGGGCTCGCCCTCTTCTGATGGCTCCGGCGTAGGGCCGCGCCGCTCCGGCTTCTGCCGGGTCGCCTCCCGGCGTTTGAAGCCGTTGTCAGTGGCGCAGTGCACTATCGGAAGCGGAGGTGGTGCAGGTGCGGGCCGGGGCGTACGACTGTGATGTGCTCGTGATCGGTGGGGGGATCGTCGGGCTGTCGACCGCGTATGCGATCACCCGGGCCGCGCCGGGTACGCGCGTGATGGTGCTGGAGAAGGAGCCGGGGCCGGCCCGGCACCAGACGGGGCGCAACAGCGGGGTCATCCACAGCGGGATCTACTACCGGCCGGACTCGCTCAAGGCGCGCTACGCGGTGCGGGGCGCCGCCGAGATGGTGAAGTTCTGCGCCGAGTACGGCATCGCGCACGCCGTCACCGGCAAGCTGATCGTCGCCACCGAGCGGGAGGAGCTGCCACGGCTGCACGCGCTGGTGCAGCGGGGGCGCGAGAACGGCATCGCCGTGCGGGAGCTGGGACCCGCGCAGATCACCGAGTACGAACCGGAGGTGCGCGGCCTCGCCGCCATACACGTCGGTACGACCGGGGTGTGCGACTTCGTGGGCGTCGCGCGCGAGCTGGCGCGGGCCTCCGGTGCGGAGATCCGGTACGGCGCCCGGGTCGTACGCGTGGACCGGCGGCCGGAGCGGGGCGTGGCCGTGCTCACCGCGAGCGGGGACGTCGTACGCGCGCGCGTGCTGGTGAACTGCGCCGGGCTGTACTGCGACGAGGTGGCGCGGCTGACCGGCGACGAGCCCGAGGTGCGGATCGTGCCGTTCCGCGGGGAGTACTACGAGCTGGCGCGGCCGGAACTGGTGCGGGGGCTGGTGTATCCGGTGCCGGACCCGGCGTTCCCGTTCCTCGGGGTGCATCTGACGCGTGGGATCGACGGGGGCGTGCACATCGGACCCAACGCGGTGCCGGCGCTCGCCCGGGAGGGGTACGACTGGGGGGTCGTACGGCCCCGGGAGCTGGCCGGGACGGTCGCCTGGCCGGGGTCCTGGGCGATCGCCCGGCGGCACTGGCGGTACGGCGCCGGTGAGCTGCGCCGGTCGGTGTCCAAGGGGGCGTTCCTGGAGGCCGTGCGAAGACTGCTGCCCGGCGTGGAGGCCGGGGATCTGGTGCGGGCACCGGCCGGGGTGCGGGCGCAGGCGGTGCTGCGGGACGGGACGCTGGTGGACGACTTCCTGATCCGGGAGGGGGCCCGGGCGGTGCACGTGCTGAACGCGCCCTCGCCCGCGGCCACGGCTTCGCTGCCGATCGGGCGGGAGATCGGGCGCCGGGCGCTGGCGATGCTCGGCTCGCTGTAGTGGCCCGTCGGCACCCGTAAAATCGGTCGTACTGTGTCTGACTCCCTGAACGCCCCCGCCCCGTCCCCGGCCCCTCACAGCTCCGGTGTCGCCGTTCGGCACACCCGGGCCAAGGGGGAACCGCGGTTTCCGGACGGGCCCAAGGCCGATCCGGCCGGATCGCACTTCGAGCGGCGGATCCGGAGCTTCCAGCCGCGGCGGAGCCGGGTGACGGCCGGGCAGGCCGACGCGTTGCGGCGGCTGTGGCCCACGTGGGGGCTGGACATCGACGGGCAGCGGGTGATCGACCTCGGCGAGCTGTTCGGCAACGACCGCCCCGTGGTCCTGGAGATCGGGTTCGGGATGGGCGAGGCCACCGCGCGGATGGCCGCGGGCGACCCGGACACCAACATCCTGGCCGTGGACGTGCACACCCCCGGCCAGGGCAACCTGCTGGGTCTCGCCGACCGGAACGGCCTGTCCAACATCCGGGTGGGCAACGGCGACGCGATCATCCTGCTCCGGGAGATGCTCCGCCCGGACTCGCTGGACGGGCTGCGCGTCTACTTCCCCGACCCCTGGCCCAAGAAGCGGCACCACAAGCGGCGGCTCATCCAGCCCGAGTTCCTGACGCTCGCCGCGTCCCGGATGAGGCCCGGCGCGCTCCTGCACTGCGCGACCGACTGGGAGCCGTACGCCGAGCAGATGCTGGACGTGCTCACCGCGCACCCCGACTTCGAGAACACCCAGGCGGACGGCGGTTTCGCGCCACGTCCGGAGTTCCGGCCGCTGACCCGTTTCGAGGGACAGGGACTGGACAAGGGTCATGTGGTGAACGACCTGCTGTTCCGGCGCGTCCCGCACAGGACCGCTGAGCAGGACCGATAATCCGTTCCAGCCCCTCGTCCCGTCACCGTTAGGGTCGATGCCGTGGCCACCAGTCCTCCGTTTCCGACGTATCCCCCGAGCCCCGGCGACGGTGTGCTCCGCCACCCGCACTGGTGGCAGCGCAGGTGGGCGCGGTACGGGGCACTGAGCACGCTGCTGGCGCTGTCCGGCCTGGTCATCCTCGCGCTCGTACGGCGGCAGACCGGCACGGAGGGTTTCCTCGTCGGCCTCGGACTCGCCGTGCTGCCCGTGCCCTGGCTGATAGCCGCCTTCCGGTGGCTGGACCGGGTGGAGCCGGGCCCCTGGCGGAACCTGGTCTTCTCCTTCGCCTGGGGGGCCTGTGCGGCGGCGCTGATAGCCATCGTGGCCAACAGCTTCGCGACCAAGTGGATCGCGACCTCGACCGCGGATCCGGCCAGTGCCGACACGCTCGGCGCCACCGTGATAGCCCCGATCGTGGAGGAGTCCGCGAAGGCCGCCGCCGTCCTGCTGGTGTTCCTCTTCCGCCGGCGTGACTTCACCGGGATCGTGGACGGGGTGGTGATAGCGGGCGTCACCGCCACCGGGTTCGCGTTCACCGAGAACATCCTCTACCTCGGTACGGCCTTCGGGACCGACCAGCTCACCGGCGGCCGCGGCATCGCCTCCGTCACCGCCGCCACGTTCTTCGTGCGCATCGTGATGTCCCCGTTCGCGCACCCCCTGTTCACCGTCCTCACCGGCATCGGCTTCGGCGTCGCCGCGCTGTCCGCCGAGCGCCAGCATGCGCGGCGGGTGCTGCTGCCGGTCTGCGGACTGCTGCTCGCGATGGGCATGCACGCCTTCTGGAACGGCTCCTCCACCTTCGGCGAGTACGGCTTCTTCGCCGTCTACGGCGCCTTCATGGTGCCCGCGTTCGCGGTGGTGACCTGGCTCGCGATCTGGACCCGGCAGCGGGAGCTGCGGACCGTGCGGGCGGAGCTGCCCACGTATGTGCTGGCCGGGTGGCTGGGTCCGGCCGAGCCGCTCGCGCTCGGGTCGATGCGGGCCCGCCGGATGGCCCGGGACTACGCCCGGCACCACCACGGGCGCCCGGCGGCACGCGAGGTGGCCCGGTACGAGGCGTGCGCGACCTCGCTGGCGTTCCTGCGGCACCGGGGGCGGAAGGGGAAGGCCGGGCCCGACTTCGTCGTCCGGGAGCGGGAGCTGCTGGACGAGTTGTGGAAGCGCAGGGATGTGGCCCGGCCCGCGTTGGAGTACGCGAGCAGGGCGTCCGTTCCGGTGCCCGTGTACTGGGGGACGGCGGCGCCGTACGGCTATCCGGCGGTGCCGTATCCCGCGTACAACCCGTATCGGACGTAGTCGCGGGGCCGGCGGGGGTTCGGCACCGCCGGACCGGGCCGTCGTGGTGGGGCGGGCTAGGTCCTGTCGTCAAACTCCCGTCGTCCGCCCGGAGGGCGGGCCGCGCGGCGTCAGGTGCGTGCTCTCGGCGTGCCGGGCCCCGGCCCT
>NZ_JBFATL010000074.1:0-20419 GCF_040678315.1 Streptomyces sp. NPDC052721
ACCCAAGTACATCCAGTACGAGGGCCGGGGCCCGGCACGCCGAGAGCACGCACCTGACGCCGCGCGGCCCGCCCTCCGGGCGGACGACGGGAGTTCGACGACAGGACCTAGCCGCGCCAGGGGCCGGTCACGGCGAACGTGGTGCCGGGCGTGTAGCAGTTGACGTACATCGTCTCGCCGTCGGCGGAGAAGGTGACGCCCGCGAACTCGCCCCACTCCGGCTCCTGCGCCGTACCGCCCGCCGCGGTGGCAGGTGTGATGGCCTGACGGCCCCGGGCCATCGGGTACACCTCGCCCGTGCGGGTCACGCCGAAGACGTGCTGGGCGCCGTTGCCGTCCTCGCACACCATCAGGCCGCCGCCGGGGGCGAGGCAGATGTTGTCCGGGGACTCGCCGGGCAGCTGCACATCGGTGTCCGGGCCGAACACGACGACGAGGGTCAGCCGGCGGCGCGCCGGGTCGTAGCGCCAGATCTGGCCGTAGTGGTCGGCCGCGGAGCCGTCCGCGCTGCGGGCGAAGGACGACACGAAGTACACACAGCTGCCGCCCCAGTAGCAGCCCTCCAGCTTCTGCGCGTGGGTGATGCCGCCGGGGCCGTAGTCCTGCAGCCGGGTGGGAGTGGAGGCGGCCAGCGGGTCGGGTACGTCCACCCACTCGATGCCGTCGAAGCGCGTTCCCGGCTCCTGGACCGGGGACAGGTCCGGGACGCCGGGCACCCGCATCGCCTGGAGCCGGCCGCCCGCGCGCAGCGAACCGACGCCGCCGAGCGGCTTGTCCGGCAGGAAGCGGTAGAAGAGGCCGAACGGCTTCTGGAAGGCGTCCTCGGTCTCGTAGACGATGCCGGAGCGCGGGTCGATCGCGACCGCCTCGTGCTGGAAGCGGCCCATCGCGGTCAGCGGGACCGCGCCCGTGCGGTGCGGGTCGGTGGGGTGGACCTCGAAGATGAAGCCGTGGTCCTTGGTGTAGCCGTTGGTGCCCGCCTTGTCCTCGGTCTCCTCACAGGTCAGCCAGGTGCCCCAAGGGGTGCGGCCGCCCGCGCAGTTGACGGCCGTACCGGCGATGGCGACCCGCTCGGACAGCACACGCTGGTGCGCGTCGAGCGTGAGCGCGGTACAGCCGCCCTTGCCGGCCGGGTCGTAGGTGAGGCCGCTGACGGTCGGGACCGGGATCGGCGCGGTGACGCGGTTCTCGTGGTTGCGGACGAGGTGGGTACGGCCCCCTCTGCCGGCGAAGGCGGCCATGCCGTCGTGGTGGGAGGGGACTCTGCCCTCTCCGGAGCGGAGCTGGTCGCCCTCGCGGGAGAGCACGGTGTAGCGGAAACCTTTCGGCAGGTCGAGCAGGCCGTTCGGATCGGACACGAGCGGGCCGTAGCCGGTGTGGCCCAGGTTCTGCGCGGCGGCGGTGCCCGCGAAGAGCTCGGACAGGGCCCCGGTGAAGGCGATGCCCGCTCCCAGGGCGCTCGCGCGGGCCAGGACCTGACGGCGTGTTGCAGACATGCGGCAGCAACCTTCCTGTTGGCGGACAGGAACTGTGATCCCGCTGTGTCTATCACCTGTCGCGGGCCACGGGAACCACGCCTGTACCACCTGTCACGTGTCGTGACGCACGACGATCACCTGACCGGCGGTGACGCCGACGGCCGGGCACACGGTATTAGAATGTTCAACCGTAGTCGGGGGAGGGAAAGGGCGGACATGTCCGCACACGAGGTCGCGTTCGGGCCGCTTCTGCGCTCACTGCGACGGGCGAAGTCGTTGACCATCGAGGCCCTGGCGGAGGCCTCCGGGGTCAGCGAGCGGGGCATCGGCGACCTGGAGCGCGGACGGCGCGCCGCGCCGCAACGGCGTACGGTGGCGGCGCTCGCGGACGGCCTCGGCCTGGACGACGCCGACCGGGAGCGGCTGCTCGCCGCCGCCCGCGCCGGACGCAGCCCCGGATACAGTCCCGTCGGCGTCCGCTCCTTCCCACGCGGCATCGACGACTTCGTCGGCCGCGCGGACGAGCTGGCCGGCCTGGAGGCGCTGGCCGAACGGCCCCGAGAGGACCGCGCCCCCGGGAAGGGCGGCGGCGTCACGGACGACCAGCCCGTCGTGGTCGTCATCCACGGACCGCCCGGCGCCGGGAAGACCACCCTCGCGCTGCGCGCCGCCCGCCGGCTCGCGGACCGCTTCCCGGACGGTCAGCTGATGGTCGACCTCAGGGGGATGGACGACAGCCCACCCGCCCCCGCCGAGCTGATGGTCCGGGTGCTCAAGGCCTTCGGCGTACCCGACCGCGACCTGGCCAAGACGGGACCGCAGGCCCACCCCGCCCTCTACCGGCAGGTCCTCGCCGACCGCCGCTGCCTGCTGGTGCTGGACAACGCCCGTGACGAGGCGCAGGTACGCCCGCTGCTGCCGGGCTCGGGCGGAACACTCGTCCTGGTGACCAGCCGCCGCATGCTCACCGGACTGGACGACGTGCACCGGCTGCCCCTCGGCCGGCTCGAACCCGCGGAGTCGGCCGCCTTCCTGACCTCCCTCGTCGGGGAGGCGCGCGCGACGGCCGAACCCGAGGCCCTGGAGGAGGTCGCCCGGCTCTGCGAGCACCTGCCGCTGGCCCTCCGGATCGCGGGCAACTGGCTGGCGACCCGCACGGGGTGGACCGTGCGCCGGCTCGCGGACCGGCTGGCGAGCGAGGAACGGCGGCTGGACACGCTCTCCGCCGGGGACGTACGCGTCGCGACCGCCTTCGACCTGTCCTATCGGCAGCTCACGCCCACGGCCGCCCGTCTGTTCCGGCGCCTGTCCCTGGTCCCCGGCCCGGACGTCGGCGCCGCCTGCGCCGCCCGGCTCACCGGCCAGGACGTCTACGACACCGAGGACACCCTGGAGGAACTGGTCGAGGCCGGCCTGCTCGGCAGCGCCGAGGACCGCTACCGGCTCCACGACCTGCTGTGCCTGTACGGCCGCTGTCGTCTCATCGCCGAGGACAGCGAGGCCGACGCCGAACGGGCCCGCCGGTCGATGTTCCGCTGGCTGCTGGAGACGGCCGTCGTGGCCGGCCGGTGGTACGAACCCGGCCACGGAGCCCCGCCCCCGTCCTGGCGCGGCACGGTGGACCTCTCCAGCGCCGACAAGGCCCGCGAGTGGCTCCAGGCCGAGGCCGCCAACTGGCTGGCGGCCCTGCACGCCGCCGCGGCGGACGGCGACCACGCCCTCGTCGTCGAGGTGGCCGAGTCCCTGCACTGGTTCTCCGACCAGTGGATGTTCTGGGGCCACTGGCCGGAGGTCTTCGGCACCGCCGCCCGGTCCGCCGAGGCGCTCGGCGACCCCCTGCTCGAAGCGACCCAGCTCAACTACTACGCCTGGGCCGTGCTGATCTGCGAGGGCCGGCCCCGGGACAGCCTCCCGTACGCCGCCCGCGCGCTGGCCGCGGCCCGGCGGGCCGGTGACGCCGCGCAGCAGGCGTGGGCGCACGCGTACGCCGCCTGGGCCCACCATGTGCTGGACGAGGACGGCCCGGCCGCCGAGCACAGCACCCACGCCGTCGCGTTGTTCGAGGCCGCCGATGACCTGCACGGCACGCTCCAGGCCCTGATGTCTTGTGCCATGCACCTGAAGGGCGCCGGGCGCGACGAGGAAGCGATCGAGGCCTACCGGCAGGTCCTGACCCGGCTGGACGAGGCCGGCGACCGCGTCGAACCGCACATCGCGGCCTTCACGCGGGGCAGCGCACTCGCGGGCCTCGGGAACTGCTACGGCCGCCTGGGGCGCTGGGAGGAAGCGGTGGCGCACCTGCGGACGTCGGTCCAGCTGTCCCGGACGGACGGCAACATCGGCCTGGAGAGCCGCTATCTCCTCTCGCTCGGTGACCTACTCCTCGAAGCCGGCCGTCCCGCCGAGGCCCGTGAGGCGTTCACGCGGTGCGTCGCCCTCGGCAGCGACGCGGACCCGCAACGGGTCGCCGAGGCCCGCTCCCGGCTCGCCCGCCTGGACGACGACTGACACCGCCCGCCGCCCCGCGTCGGCGTCAGGTGACGGTCAGGCCCGTCGGCTGCTCGTCCTCGCCCCGCTCCAGGTGCAGGGTGCGCCACTCCCGGGGGGAGAGCCCGTACGCGGCGCGGAACGCCCGGCTGAAGTGGGCGGGATTGACGAACCCCCAGCGCCGGGCCACCGCAGAGACGGTGGGCGTCACCCGTCCGCGACGGGCGAGTTCACGTCCGCACGCCTCCAGCCGCCGCTGCTGGATGAGACGGCTGACGGTGATGCCCTCGCCCTCGAAGAGCCGGTGCAGATAGCGCACGGATATGTGGTGCGCCCGGGCGATGGACTCCGGGGAGAGGGTGGGATCGCCGAGCTTGCGGTCGATGTGGGCGCGGACGCTGAGCACGAGATGGTCGCGGCCGTCGTCGGGGTCCCGTCGGGCCTGATCGGTGATCAGGGTGGCGAACAGGTCGACGACATGGCCGGCCAGCCGGTGCCCGACGGCCGCCGGGTAGGAGGGAGCCGAGTCGGCCAGCGTGGCGAGGAAGGGCCGCAGCACCGCGCCCAAGCCGTGTGCCGTGTCGATGGCGGTACCCGTGACCCGCCTGATGTCACTGTCCGAGACGCCCAGCACATGGCGCGGCAGCTGGAAGACATGGAGGGCGAACCGCTCCGGACAGGTGAAGGAGAACGGCCGCGTGGTGTCGTAGCACACCAGGTCGCCCCCGCCCATCTCGGCCCGCCGGCCGTCCTGGATGAAGGTGGCGGTGCCCGACACCTGGAGGCCGACCGCCACGAGGGCCTCCGGTGAACGCTCGATCAGGGCCGGCGTGCGGCTGACCCGTCCGGCGTCGGCCTCCATGCGCGAGACCCGCAGGTACCCGAGGGAGTGGGTGGCGATCCTGCCGTCGAACCGCTTGCCGTCGCGGGGGGCCACGACGACCGGGACCAGTGCCCTGCTCACCGCCTCGCCCCAGTAGGCGGCCTTCTCCTGATCCGGCACCGTGTCGGTCGTCAGCACCAGGCTCAACTGGCTCTCCCTTGGCATGCGTGGCACCGGGGCGCCGTACTGGTTCTGTCCCCCGACCAGCCAAGCAGCAGGCGGCGGGGACCACCAGGAAGAACGCAGGCAGAAAAGGTCAGGTGAAGTGCCGCCACAGCGCGGCGACCGCGGGTGACGCCTCACCCGGAGGGCGCACCAGCATGATCTTCCAGTGGGGTGCGTGGTGGCGGAAACTGTACGGGGTCAGGTCGGGGAAGCGGTTCGCGATGGACTGGGGCAGGATGCAGATCCCCAGGTCGTTGCGGACCAGCTCGGCCGCCGCCACGATGTCGTTCACCTCGAACGTCGTGGTGCGGTCGACGCCCGCGGCCCGGAAGGCGCGGTCCACCGAGTGGCGGATCGCCCAGCCCGGGCTGAAGTCCACCAGCGGCAGCCGGGCGGCATCGGTGAGGTCCACCTCACCCTGGGACGCCGTGGCCCCCACGACCCGGCGCGGCGACGCGACCAGCACCATCTCCTCCTGGGACAGCAGCCGGGTGGTCAGCCCGCGCTGCTGCTGGCGGTCCAGCGCCACCACGGCCAGGTCCACCGTGCCCTCGCGCAGCGCCTGCCGGATGTCGGCGACCGCCGCCTGCCGCAGCTGCACGCCGAGCCCCGGATGCTCCGCCCGCAGCGCGGCCAGGGCGTGGTGGAGCCCGGCCCATACCCCCTGCATCGTGCCCACCGTGATCCGGCCGCGCAGCTGCCCCCGCACCGCGTCGACCGCCTCCCGGGCGGCTTCCGCGGCCCGCAGGGCGGTGCGCGCCGCCGGTACGAACGCCTCGCCCGCCGGCGTCAGCGCGACGCGGTGCGTGGTGCGGTCGAAGAGGGGGGTGCCCAGCTCGCGTTCGAGTGCGCGGACCGTGCCCGACACCGCCGACTGCACCACGTGCAGCTGTCGCGCCGCCGCGGTGAAGCCGCCCGCGTCGGCCACCGCGACGACGACCTCCATCTGCCGCAGATCCATCGTGTGCTCCTTCGGGCGGGTGCGGGGGCGGTTGCCGCGGGGCGGGCCCGTGCCGCATCGTAGGTGCGCCTGACGGCGGGACGGCCCCGTCAGGCGCCTACGAGAGGAGTACCGGCCGGGCCGGTCGGCATCCTCAGTCGAGGTTCCCCGCGGCCGGGGTCCGCTGCGCCGCCCGGGGCCGCTCGAAGGCCCAGTAGACGAGCGCGGCCAGCGGGAGCGCGGCGCCCAGGACGGTGAGGGCGGCCCAGCCTCCGGCATGGTAGACCGTGGACCCCAGCTGGGAGCCGGCCGCGCCGCCGACGAAGAACATGGCGATGAAGGCGCTGTTCAGACGGGCCCGGGCGCCGGGGTCGAGCGCGTAGATGGTGTGCTGCCCCAGGATGAGCGTCGCCTGTACGGCCATGTCGATCAGGATCGCGGCCAGGGCTGTCAGCACGATGCTGTGTCCGCCCAGACCCGCGAGCACGAACGCCAGCGCGGCGACCACGAACGCGGCACCGGTCATGGGACGCGTCAGCCCGCGGTCGGCCCAGTGCCCGGCGAACGGGGCCACCGCCGCACCCGCCGCGCCCACGAGCGCGAAGATGCCGACGCCGACCGGCGAGTAGTGGAAGCGGGGGCCGGTCAGGACGAAGGAGACCGTGGTCCAGAACGCGCTGAACGCACCGAACATCGCCGCCTGGTACAGCCCGCGGCGCAGCAGCGCGGGATGCGTGCGCACCAGCTGGACCGTGGAACGCAGCACGTGGTGGTACGGGACGGAGGTGGTGGGGGCGTGGTCGGGGAGAGCGGCGCGCAGCGCCACCGTGAGGACGGCCATCAGGGCGGCGGAGCCGAGGAAGACCACCCGCCAGCCGGCGACGTCGGAGACCAGACTGCTGAGGGTCCGGGAGAGCAGGATGCCGGTGAGGAGACCGCTCATGACCCGGCCGACGACCCGGCCCCTGGCATGGTCCGGGGCGAGGCTGGCGGCGAAGGGCACCAGGATCTGGGCCACCACCGAGGTGGCACCGCTGACCAGCGCGGCGATCAGCAGGACGGGGAAGCTCGGGGCCAGACCCGCCACCACGAGGGCGGCCGTCGTGACGATCAGCAGGACGGAGACCAGATTGCGCTTCTCCAGCCGGTCGCCGAGCGGCACCAGGAAGATCATCCCGAGGACGTAGCCGATCTGGGTCAGAGTGATCAGCGTGCCGGCGGTGGCCGTGCTGATCCCGAACACGTCGCTCAACGACGACAGCAGCGGCTGCGCGTAGTACAGGTTGGCGACCGTCATCCCGGACGCGACGGCCAGGAGCGCGACCAGCCCGCCGGGCACGCCGTGCGCCTCCTTCGTGGAGTCGGCCCTACGGCGGAGATCACGTGGTGTGGACATGTGCACCTTCTTTCGTCATGGAGGCACAACGACCCGGCCGCCGGCCGCCTTCCTCACCTGGCGCGATCCTTCGGGATGTCAGTCATCTCGTACGGAGATGACCGTGCCTAGGTCCTGTCGTCAAACTCCCGTCGTCCGCCCGGAGCGCGGCAGAGGGGAGTTTGACGACAGGGCCTGGGGTCGGGGCCCGACCCTAGGCACGGGTGCCCGGTGCTTCTTGCCGCGCGACGCACGCGACGATGCCTCACCGCGCACGGCTCATGACCCTGTCCGCACGGAACGCCGGACGGCCTCCTCGGCGCTGCCGAGCCGCTCCAGGCAGGGCGACCCTGGTACGGGGAGACGGCACCGCGGCCTGCCGTCCGGACGACATCCTCGTCTGCGGGCGCTCAGCGCCGACGGCCCCGTGGCGCCCCTGCTCGGCCCCCGCTGCGGTCGTTCCTCGACATCCTGGCCGCGTACCCGCCGACGACGGCTCTCCGTGCGGCCACCACGGTCACCGGGTTCGCCGGCTCGCTCGCGGCACAGGACGCGGCGGGCGCCGGACCCGCGTCCGGACCGGGACAGGAGCACCGGGAACTCCTCCGGCGCGAGCCTGCCTACGTCGACGCGCGTCTGTGGGACCGCACGCTGACCCCACCACCGTCGCCGCGGCCCAGCACAACTCGGTCCGCTCTCTCCACGAGCTCTTTCGAGGGCAGGGCAGCACCACCGGCCGGTGGATCGAGCACCGCCGCCTGGAGGAGGGGACGGCTGCCTCGAAACTGTGCACGCAGCGGCAAGTATCCGTAGCACGGTGCCGCCCGCATCCCGTTCGCCGCGCCCTAGGCTGGGTAGCCGTGTCGGTGGAGCCGCCTCCGGCGCCGCACGCCTGCCTGCCCGGCCGCGGGGGAGGGGCCGGCACCCTTTCCGACGGCCCGGTCCTTCGAACGGCCGGGCCCCCGCGCAGGAGTTCTCTTGCAAGACGACGTTCCCGCCCCCGGGGCCGCGCCGGTCCTGGAGCGTCTGACACGCGCCTTCGTCGAGACGTACGCACTGCCCGCGTCCTCGGATCCGGACGTGGCCGGCGCCAAGGCGCGGATGGCGTCCTTGTGGACCGGTGACGGCGGTGACGAGCCGGACATCGACGAGGAGTGGCTGGCCCTGCCGGGCGGCGACGGCCACCGCGTCCGGGTGCGCATCCTCCGCCCCGCCGGCAGTGACGAAGCGCTGCCGGTGGTGCTCTACCTGCACGGCCTGGGCTGGATGCTGACCGACGCGTACGCGCACCGGCACCTGGTGACGGACCTCGTCCTCGGAGCGGACGCCGCCGTGGTCATCCCGGAGTACGACGCGCCGGACGACGTCCGCTATCCGGGAGCCGTCGAGCGGGCGTACACCGTGGCCCGGTGGATCGCCCGGCACGGCTCGGGATACCGGCTGGACGGCAGCAGGATGGCCGTCGTCGGTGCCAGCGCGGGAGCCCAGCACGCCGCCTCGCTCGCCCTCCTGGCGCGGCAGCGCGGTGGCCCGGCCCTCCGGCACCAGGTGCTGCTCTGCCCGGTGACCGACGCCGCGATGGACACCCCTTCCTACGACCAGTTCGCCGACGGCTACTTCCTCAGCCGCGCGGCGATGCGCGACTACTGGGAGCAGTACGCACCGGACCCACGGATCCGCGCGCACGACACCGTCTCCCCGCTGCGCGCACCCACCCGGTCGCTGCGGGGCCTGCCGCCGACGCTCGTCCTCACCGCGGAGGCGGACGTGCTCCGCGACGAGGGCGAGGCCTACGCCTCCCATCTGAGGGAGGCGGACGTCCCCGTCGTGTCCATCCGCTACCACGGGACGATCCACGGCTTCGTGCTCTTCGACCCGCTCCGCGGCACCGACGCCTCCCGGGCGGCCCGCATCCAGGTGACGGACACCCTGCACACCGCGCTGCACTGCGCCTGACCCGCCCGCCCAGGGACCGCCGGTGCGCGCGGCGGCGCGTCCCGCCGGGGCTGCATGAGCCGCTGCTCCAGGCTGCGCCCGGCCTCGCTGAGCAGCACGTACCGCCGCCGTACCGGGATCGCGTGCTTCGCCGCGATCCGCTCGGGTGTCAGACCGCGATCCCGGAGACGGCGACGCGCGCGGGTCATGATCCGGGTGAGCGGGGTGTCGTCCATGACGGACCGGACCGGGGGGGACTCCTCGGCGTGCGCGGCCGACACGAGCAGGGCGCGGACCGGATCGGTGGACGCGGACGCCAGGTGCCGCGCGCCGGGGCCGGCTTCCAGGCCGTCCGGATCGCGCCACACCTCGCGCAGCTGAGTCAGGACCAGGTCGTGCGCGCGCAGCCGTTCCGCCGCCCGCACCACGTCCACCGGCAGGCCGGGCCGGGGCATGTCGAACGTCGTCGGCTGGGACGCCCCGTCGCCGGACCTGCCGTACACGCGAGGCGACCGCTCGTGGACGACGCAGGTGTCGTCCGGGCCCAACAGCCCCTGCGGGCCGGCGGCTTCGGCCCGGTGCACGCCCTCGGGCTGGAGCGGGACGGAGTCGGCCGGGTCGCTCCGGTGGTGACGGATGTGCCGTTCCGCGCGCCGCACCCCGAAGCCGGAGTTCCCCCGGACGGGCCGGCGGCCGGCGAGCGCGCACAGGCCACAGATGGTGCACAGACAGTCAATCCGCCCCCTCGCGCCCGCCCTAAGGTCTCGGACGTACCGGTGGTTTCGCCCACGGCGTGGTGGCGCGCTCCGCGCACGAACCGGACCACTGACCTGTCCGGACGTCTCGCGGCCCCGGCACCCACCCACGGGCCACCCACCCGCCCGGCAGCCGGGCGCGGGCCGGCACCCACCCCAGCGACCAGGGAGTTTCCCCATGTCCCGTACCGACGGACCGACCGTCGTCCTCGTCCACGGAGCCTTCGCCGACGCCTCCAGCTACGCGGAGGTCATCCCCCGGCTGATCGCCCGTGGCTTCGACGTCGTCGCCCCGGCCGTGCCCAACCGCAGCCTCATCGGGGACGCCGCCTACGTCGCCGCGATCGTCCGTCAGATCCCCGGCCCCGTCGTTCTGGTGGGCCACTCCTACGGCGGCGCCGTCATCACGGTCGCCGGGACCGAGGACAACGTCAGAGCCCTGGTCTATCTCGCCGGTTACGCCCTGGAGGAGGGCGAGAGCCTCGGCGAGCTGCAGGGCCGCTTCCCCGACTCCGACCTGGCCGCCGCCCTCGTCTACACCCCGTTCCCGATCGAGGGTCCGGACCGGACCGGGACCGACGTGTCGGTCCAGCCCGACAACTTCCCGGCCATCTTCGCCGCCGACGTCGACCCCCGCCTCGCCTCCGCCCTCGCCGTGTCCCAGCGCCCGCTGGCCGCGCAGGCCTTCGCCGAGGCGGCCCCGGCCGCGGCCTGGAAGACCAAGCCGTCCTGGGGGCTGGTGGCCTCCGCCGACCACACCATCAACCCCGACGTGGAGCGCTACGGCTACCGGCGGGCCGGCATGACCACCGTCGAGGTGGACTCCTCCCACCTGGTCATGCTCGCCCACCCCGAGCGGGTCGTCCGCCTGATCGAGGACGCCGTCCGGGCCACCTCCCGCTGACCACGACCGCACCCATCCGCCCGGCCCTCGCCCCGCGGCAGCCAGCCCCTCCCCTGACAGAGAGCGAACGATGAACCCACCGATCTCGCGCCGTACCGTGACCACGTCCCTCCTGGCCGGCGCCGCCGCCCTGGGCACCGCCGGGATCGCGCACGCCGCGCCGGCCGCCGCCGGCCGTCCGGCCACCGGACACGGCCGCCCGGCCGACCCCACCATCGTCCTGATCCACGGCGCGTTCGCCGACGGCTCCAGCTGGCGCGCCGTCGTCCAGCGCCTGCTGCGGCAGGGCCACCGGGTGCTGGCGCCCGCCCTGCCCCTGCGCGGACTGGCGAGCGACGCCGCCTACATCCGCAGCGTCCTGGAGAGCGTCAGCGGACCGATCGTCCTGGTCGGGCACTCCTACGGCGGCGCCGTCATCAGCCAGGCCGCGGCCGGCCTCCCGCGCGTCAAGGCGCTGGTCTACATCGCCGCCTTCGTCCCCGAGATCGGGGAGAGCGCCCTCCAGCTCACCGGCAAGTTCCCCGGCAGCACCCTGGGACAGGCGACCGTCACCCAGCACTACCCGCTGCCCGACGGCGGCCAGGGCGAGGAACTCGTCATCAGGAAGGACCTCTTCCGCAACCAGTTCGCCGCCGGTGTCCCCGTGCCGACCGCCCAGGTCATGGCCGCGGGCCAGCGCCCGATCACCCTGGCCGCACTGCAGGAACCGGCCACCGCCGCCGCGTGGAAGAAGATCCCCAGCTGGTACCTCGTGGCCACCGAGGACCGCAACATCCCGCCGGCCGCCGAACGCTGGATGGCCGAGCGCGCCCACGCCCACACCGTCAGCGTCCGCGCCCCGCACGCGGTGTCCGTGAGCGACCCCGGCCCCGTCACCGACCTGATTCTGCGCGCGGTCCGGTCCGTCCGTTCCGGCCACTGACCCCACCCGCCGCCCGTTCCGCGCCGGCCCCGGGCCGGCGCACACACCTGCCACGGCGCCCGTGAGCCCCGAGCGTCCGTGAGCCCCGAGGAAGAAGCACCATGACGCCCCGTCGCATCCTGCCCGCCGTGCTCGCCTGCTGCGCCGTGCTGACCGCGTGTACGAGCCACAGCGCGGACGGCGCCTCCGAGGGCGCCCCGTCCGTGTCCGGCGCCCCCACCCGTACGCCGGCGGCGACCGCCCCGGGGTCCGCCGCCGGCGGCACCTCCGGCACCGCGGAGCCCACCGGCACCGGTACAGGGGCACCGTCGCCCGCCGCACCGGCACCGAAACGCTGCCGCACCTCCGACCTGAAGGCGTCCCTCGGCCCCAACCACCCCGGGGCCGGGCAGGAGAACTTCGCCCTCGTGCTGACCAACCGGTCCCCGCGCACCTGCAGCCTGTACGGCTTCCCGGGCGTGGCGTTCGTCGACGCGGCGGGCGAAGCCGTCACCCCGGACCCCGAGCGGGCCACCGACCAGCGGCGACAGCGGGTGACGCTCGCCCCCGGGGCCGCCGCCTGGTCGGCGCTGAGCTACACCGACCCGGCGGTCACCGGCGTCACCACCGTCACGCCGCGAGCCCTGCTGGTCACCCCGCCCGACGAGACCACCTCGCTCTCGGTCCGATGGACCGGCGGCAAGGTCTCCAACACGGGAAAGGCGTCCGTCCCCCGGGTGAGTCCCCTCAGGCCGGGCAGCGGGGCCTGAGCACCCGTCCCGGCCCCACCCCCGTCCCGTTGTGATCACGCACGTTCAGGAGCCAGTGTGTCCCGCACCCGCCTCCGCGGTTTCTCCCGGTCCGACACCACCCGCGCGGAGGCCTTCAGCGACGGCGTGCTGGCCATCGCCGTCACGCTGCTGGCCCTCGGGCTCGCCGATCCACCGCACCGGCCGGGCGGCCTCGGCCACGCGCTGCTGGCGCAGTGGCCCGCCTACCTCGGCTACCTGGCCTCCTTCGGATATGTGTCGGTCATCTGGCTCAACCACCACCAGGCCTTCGTGCGGGTCCGCGTGATGGACCGAGGGCTGCACGCCGCGAATCTGCTGCTGCTGTTCAGCACGGCGGCGCTGTCGTTCCCCACCTCGGTCGTCGCGGACGCGCTCCAGGCGGACCCCGCCGGTTCCGACGCCCGGGTCGCCGTCGCCCTCTACGCCGCACTGGCGGCGGTGATGTGCCTGAGCTGGGTGGCCTTCTACCACCAACTGGCCCGCCGTCCCGAGCTGTTGGCCCCGGACGTGGAGAGCACGTACGTACGGCACGGCCGCCTGCGCTCCTGGGCGGGAGCCCTGGCGTACGGCGCCGCCGGGCTCCTCGGCGTCCTCGTCGCACCGCTGGTGGCCGTCGCCGTCTTCGTCGTGCTCCCGGTGTTCTACTTCATCACCAGCGAAGGGCTCCCCGAGGGACGGTGAACGCAACGCGGCTCCGTCAGGCGGTGGGCTCGGTGGTGGCTTCCTGCGGGGGCCGGGCCGGGAGGGTGAGCACGGCCAGGAAGGCCAGGACGGCCACCGTGGCGAAGAAGTAGAAGCCCCAGGGATGGCCGATCCCGGCGGACACCAGGGCGCCGGTGACCGACGGGCCGACGATGGAGCCGATGCGGCCGATGCCGGACGCGGAACCGAGCGCGGTGCCACGGACGGACGCCGGGTAGAAGTGCGTGACGTAGGCGTAGACGAGCACCTGCGCCGAGAACACGAACACGCCGGTGAGGAAGACGACGGTGTCGAGCAGCAGGTCGCTGTCCATCTTGACGCTGAGACAGGCCAGCATGCCCACCGAGACCGCGAACCAGCCCAGCGTGGTGAGCTTGATGCCGCGCCGGTCGGCCACGAAACCGCCCAGCACCAGGCCGGCCACACCGCCGACGTTCAGTACGAGGAGCTGGGTGACGGCCGTGGGGACGGGGTATCCGGCGTCGTTCATGAGCTTGGGCAGCCAGGTGTTGAGGCCGTAGACCAGCAACAAACCCATGAACGAGGCGACCCAGATCCCGATGCCGGCCCGGAGGTAGGCCGGCTTGAGGAGTTCGGCGAACGGAACGCGCTCGGCGCCCGGTGCCTCCTTGGCGCGGACGAACGCCTCCGACTCCGGCAGACGGAACCACTGGACCACCGCGACGACCAGTCCGGCGACGCCGAGGACGTAGAAGAGGACCTCCCAGTCGTCGGTCACCCGCAGCGCCAGGAGCGACGTGATCACGGCGCCGGTGTGGTAGCCGGTCATGGTCAGCGTGCTGGCGCGCGCCCGCCGGTCCGCCGGCATGTGTTCGGCCATCATCGTCAGGGACACGGGCATGCACGCGCCGAGCCCCAGACCGGCTGCGAGGCGGAGCAGCGCGAACGTCGTGACCGAGCCGGCGAGCGGCACCAGCAGGGTGAAGACCGAGAACAGCACCACCGAACCGATGAGCAGCAGGCGCCGGCCCAGCCGGTCGGCCAGCGGACCGACCAGCACCGCGCCGATGGCGACGCCGACGAGCGACAGCGTGGCGACGGTGGTCGCGTCCCCCGCTGTCATGCCGAGGTGACGCGTCTTGAGCAGGGTCGGGATGATGGCGCCGAGGACGACGAGGTCGTAGCCCTCCAGCAGGACGGTGATCCAGCACAGGACCACCGTCCAGAGGTTGCGTCCGGCGGTGCCGGTCCCGGCGGTGGTGCCGGACGCGTTGGACGAGGCGATGGATGCCATGGCGATGTTCCCCCTGTGAGCGGCTGCGGGAGACGGAGATGGGGAGCGTGCTGTGCGGTGGTGCTGAGGGTGGTGCCGAACTCCGGTTCAGAACGGGTACGCGGCGATGTCCGGCCGCACGGTGAGCCACTGTGTCTCGGTGAACGCCTCCATGTTGGCGGCTGCTCCGCCGAACCGGGAACCGGTGCCCGACGCCTTGACCCCGCCGAAGGGCGCGTTGGGCTCGTCGCTGACGGTCTGTTCGTTGATGTGGACCTTGCCGGAGTCGATCCGGTCGGCGAGCTTCATCGCCGTACCGACGTCACCGAGGATGCCGACGGACAGCCCGTACTCGCAGTCGTTGACGATCCGCGCGGCCTCCTCCGGCGTGGAGAAGCCGATGACGGGGGCGACCGGTCCGAAGATCTCCTCGCGCCACGCCGGCATGTCGGTGGTCAGGCCGGTCAGTACGGTGGCGCGGTACCCGGCGCCCACGATCTCGCCGCCCGCGGCCAACGTCGCGCCCGCCGCGACGCTCTCGGTGACGATGCCGTGCACCCGCTCCAGCTGCGCCCGGTCGATGATCGGGCCGAGCGCCACGTCCTCCCGGGCGGGATCGCCGACGGGCAGCGCCCGGGCCTTCGCGGCGAGCGCGGCGGTGTACTCCGCCAGCAGGGACTCGTGCACGATGTGCCGGCCGGTCGTCATGCAGATCTGCCCCTGGTGCAGATACGAGCCGAACGCACCGGCCGAGGCCGCCTTGCCGACATCGGCTCCGGGCAGCACCACCAGGGCGTTGTTCCCGCCCAGTTCGAGGTGGGCCCGCTTGAGCAGACGGCCGGCCCGCTCGCCGATCGCCCGCCCCACCGGCGTGGACCCGGTGAACGAGACGACCCGCACCTCGGGGGCCTCGACGACCGCCTGTCCGACCGAGCCGTCACCGGGGAGCAGATGCAGCACACCGGAGGGCAGCCCGGCCTCCTCGAAGACCCGCGCGATGACGACACCACCGCTCACCGCCGTACGCGGATCGGGCTTGAGCAGCACCGCGTTGCCCAGCGCCAGCGCGGGAGCCACCGAACGCAACCCCAGGATCAGCGGGAAGTTGAACGGTGCGATCACGCTCACCACCCCGGCCGGGCGGCGGCGCGCGAACGACCAGCGGGGCTCCTCGGACGTCAGCACCTCACCCTGCGGATACGTCGGCAGCGCCACGCACTCGAAGCACTCGCCCCGCGCCAGCCCCACCTCGAAACCCGCCTTGGCCCGGACCGAGCCCGCCTCCCGCACCAGCCAGTCCTCGATCTCGGCGGCGTGCTCGGTGAACAGTTCGCCCGCGCGGCGCAGTACGGCCGCCCGTGCCTGCGCAGGGGTGGCCGCCCAGGCCCGTTGCGCCTCGGCGGCCCGGGCGGCGGCGCGGCCCGCGTCCTCGGCCGTGGCCAGGCCCACGGTGCCGAGCCGGGCCCCGGTCGCCGGCTCGACGACCGGCTGCTCGCGGGAGGCGTCCTTCCAGCCGTCGCCGAAAAGCTTCTTGCTCCAGACGTCGCTGTCCAGGAGTGTCATCGGATTCCCTTCGTGAAGCCGCCGCGAAACGGGGGCTCGCGGTCGGAGCGTGCTCAGGAGGGCGTGGTGAGTTCTGTGTCGACCTGGACGAGCCGGGGGCCGTCCGGGCGTTCGGCCAGGACCGCCCGCAACTCGTCCACGCCGTCGGCGTGCAGGGCGGGCACCCCGTAGCCCTCCGCGATACGGGTGAAGTCCAGGCCCGGGATGTCCAGGCCCGGCGCGTCCGGCACGCCGAGGAGGCCGCCGAACCAGCGCAACGCGCCGTACGTCCCGTTGCGCAGCAGCACCACGGTGAGCGGAACCCGGTGCTGGGCGGCCGTCCACAGCGCGGTGATGCCGTAGTTGGCCGAGCCGTCCCCGATCACCCCCACGACCGGCCGGCCGGGCTGGGCCATGGCCACCCCGACCGCGCCGGGCAGCCCGAACCCGAGACCGCCGGCCGCCGGGAAGTAGTAGGAGCCGGGCCGGCGCAGATCCATCTGACGCCACCACGAGGAGTTGGTCGAGGTCGACTCCACCACGTACGCGGTGTCGGCGGGCAGTTCGTCCCGCAGGGCCGCGAAGACCTCCTCGGGATGCAGACGCGGCCCCTCCGCGGAGCGCGGCGCCGGCACGGGCCGGTAGTCGTCCCGGGGCGCCTCGGACGCGTCGAGCGCCCTCGCCAGCAGCTCGATCACCGCGCCGGGGTCGGCGACCAGCGCCTCGCCCATCGGCGCCCGCGCGGCGGCGGACGCGTCCTGCGTCACCTGGATCAGCCGGGTGCCCGCCGGCAGATACCGCCCGGGGAGATGTTCGTGGTAGCGGAACACCGGGGCGCCGAGGACCAGCACCAGATCATGGCCCTCGAAGGCCTGGCTGATCGGCTCGATGCCGGCGGGGAGCACACCGCGGAACAGCGGGTGGCGGTTGGGGAAGGGCAGCCGGAAGAGCGAGGGCGCCGCCCACACCGGGCCGCCCAGCCGCTCGGCCAGCCGTACCGCGGCGTCGAAGCAGCCGGCCGTGTCGATGTCACCGCCCAGGACCAGCGCGGGCCGCCGGGCGCCGGCCACCGCCTCGGCCAGCCGGTGCCCCTGCTCGCCGCCGGGCACCGCCGCGCGCTCGACCCGCCGGTCCAGCACGGCCGACGCGTTGGCGCCCGCGTCGGCCGCCCAGTCGTCGTACGGGACGGAGAGGTAGGCCGGCCGGCGCTGCAACCGCGCCTCGAAGACGGCCTGGGCGAGCGCGCGCGGCACATCCTGGGCGCACGCCGGTTCGGCGGCCCAGCCGACGAGCGGCCTCATCAGCGCCGGGGCGTCGACGTTGGCGAGGTTGGCCTCCGGCCCGATGGCCGGCCGCACCTGCTGACCGGCCACGATCACCAGGGGCGTGCGCGAGGCCACCGCGTTCGTCAGCGCCCCCATCGCGTTGCCGGAGCCGGAGGCGGCGTGCAGGTTGACCAGCACGGGCCGGCCCGTCGCCTGGGCGTAGCCGTCGGCCATGCCCACGACGGCACCCTCGTGCAGGCCCAGGACGTACCGGAATCCGTCGGGGAGGCCTGCGAGGAAGGGCAGCTCGTTCGAACCGGGGTTGCCGAAGACGGTGGTCAGCCCCTGGCGCTCCAGGAACTGATGGGCGATGCGGCGCACGGACGGCACAGGCGTTCCTTTCGGAAGTGACGCAGCACACGCTAGGGAGCGCGCGACCTGGCCACCAATAGATGTTGACGCGCCGCGATATAGACTCGATCGATATGGGCAGCTTCGATCTCAACCTCGCCCGGGTCTTCGTGCTGCTCTACGAGACGGGCAGCGTCACCGCCACCGCCGAGACCCTCCACGTCACCCAGCCCACGGTCAGCTACAGCCTGGCCAAACTCCGCCGGCACTTCGACGACGACCTCTTCCGCCGCACCGGCCGCGGCCTGACCCCGACCGCCGGCGCCCGCCGCCTCTACGAGCCGCTGCAACGCGCCCTGGCCGACATCGACGGCGCGATCCGCCAGGGCGACGACTTCGACCCCGCGACCATGGCGGGCCGCTTCACCCTCGCCCTGTCCGACCTCGGCGAGGTGACCCTGCTGCCCCGCCTCGTCGCGGCGGCCCGCGCACGCGCCCCCCGGGTGTCCTTCACCGTCCGCGCCCTGGACGTCGACGACGCCGAGGCTCAGCTGCGCCGCGGCGAACTCGACGCCTTCGTCGCCACCCCCGTCCTGACCTCCCACCGCACCGTGCGCATCCCGCTCTTCCACGAGCGCTACGTCGGCATGGTCGCCGCCGACCACCCGCGCATCCGGGGCGCGTCCGTCACCCTGGCCGAGCTGGCGGCCGAGCACCACGCCACGGTGTACGGCCCCAGTGGTCACGTCGTCCCCCGGTCCGTGCTCGCCACCCACGGGCTCCTGGACCGCGCGGCCGTGGACGCCACCCGCTTCTCGATGCTGCCGTACCTGCTGGAGGGGACCGACCTGATCGCGATCGTCCCCGAGTACGTCGGGGAGGTCTTCACCGCCTCCCACCGCCTGCGCCTGGTACGCCTGCCCTTCGAGACCGAGCCGATCGAGGTCGCGCTCTACGCCCGGCACGAGGCCTCCCGCAGCCCGTCCCAGCGCTGGCTCGTCCAGTTCATGGCGGAAATCCTGGGCGAACGGGTCAGCCCGGCCCAACTGCCGCCCAGCGCCTAGGTCTTCAGGTGCGCCGCCGCCCGGCCGGTCACGCCGGCCGGGCGGCGGGGGCCTGCCGCGTGCGGCTGCCGTTCACCCCGCGGGATCGAGGACGACCGGCAGCTGAGCCAGGCCCCGGAAGGCCGGGAACGGGACCTCCAGCCACCGCGGTTCACCGGCGGGGTCGGCCAAAGTCATCCGGGGGAACCGGTCGAACAGGCGGGTGAGGGCCAGCTGCGTCTCCATCCGGGCCAGCGGGGCCCCCAGACAGTAGTGGCTGCCGTGGCCGAAACCGAGATGGGCGTCCTGCGCGTTGCCCGGCCGCCGCACGTCCAGCTCGTCCGGCGCGTCGAACTTCAGCGGGTCGCGGTTGGCCGAGCTGAGCGCGATCTGGACCAGGGCGCCCTTGGGGATCAGTGTCCCGCTGTACTCCACGTCCTCGGTCGCGTAGCGGAACGTCGCGCTCTCGACGGAGCCGTCGTAGCGCACCAGTTCCTCGACCGCCGCACGGATCAGCTCAGGCTCCTCCCGTACGGCGCGCAGCTGGGCGGGATGGGACAACAGGTGGTGGACGGCGTTGCCGATCAGGTACGCGGTCGTCTTGTGACCCGCGAACATCAGCAGGAACGCCGTGGAGACCAACTCGCTCTCCGTCAGCCCGCCGTCGTTGTCGCGGGCCGCGATGAGCGCGCTGAGCAGATCGTCACCCGGACGCCCCCGCTTAGCGGTGATCAGGTCCGTGAAGTAGGCGTGCAGGTCCTCCTCCGCCTGCTGCTGGGCCCGCTTGGCCTCCTCGCCGAAGCCGGTCTGCGCCACCGTGGTGGACAGGTGCTGCATCCGCGCGCGGTCCCCGGGCGGCACGCCCAGCAGGTCGCAGATCACGATGATCGGCAGCGGGAACGCGAACACGGGCAGCAGGTCGAAGCGCTCCCGGGCCGGGCACTCGTCCAGCAGGCTCTGGACGATCTCCTCGATCCGCGGTCGCAGCGCCTCCACGCGCCGCGGGGTGAACGCCGAGTTGACCAGCCGGCGCAGCCGGGTGTGCTTCGGCGCGTCGGAGTTGAGCATGTTGTCGTCCAGCGCGACGGACGAGTCACCGAAGATCCTCCGGTAGGCGTCCATGGCCCCGTACATGTCCTTGCTCAGCCGCGGATCCGACAGGGCGGCCCGCGCGTCGTCGTACCGGGTGATCAGATACGTCTCGTTGCCGTGCGGCGGTCTCATGGGGCAGACGGGCGCCGCTGTGCGGAGATGGGCGTAGACCGCGTGCGGATCGCGGCGGAACTCCGGGGTGCACCGCTCGGCCGCGGCGACGGCGTCTTGCGTGGTGGTCACGGACGACTCCTGAGGTCGAAGAGGGTCTGGGCGTTGCCGCCGAGGATGAGCCGCTGGGACGCCTCGTCGACCGGCAACTTCTCGATCATGTGGATGAAGTCCTCCAGCGGCGCGGCGATCGGCGGCGAGTCGGTGCCGAACAACATCCGTTCGGGGCCCAGCACTTCGGCGTTCAGGCTCAGGTGCGCGGCGCTGAACGGGCTGGTGTCGACGTACATGCGCCGCAGTGCGGCGGCCGGGTCGGCGGCGGGCCGCACGGCCTTGGCCGCCGGCTCCTCGGCCGCCCGGGCCTTCGCCTTCGGCGGAGCGGAGTCGCGCGGACCGGCCTCGTGC